>CBDUMN010000028.1:0-38158 GCA_965368335.1 uncultured Rhodospirillales bacterium | reverse complement strand
GGTGCTTCCCCTTGCTCTCCGCCCGTGAATGATCCGACTCCCCCCAGGAGGCTTAGCGGCTCGTTCACCCATTGAAAATTGCGAGAACGAGAAACGATGCTTGCTAAGCTAAACGCGCTAGTTCCCTGGTCAAACTTCACGCCTTTCATGCGTTGGGGGCCCAAGGTTACCCGAGACGACCTAAGGGCTGATCTCATTGCCGGATTGACCGGGGCTTTTGTCGTTCTGCCGCAAGGTGTGGCTTTCGCCACCATCGCCGGGATGCCGCCCGAATACGGTCTTTACGCCGGGATGATTCCAGCCATCATCGCGGCCCTGTTCGGTTCGTCTCGTCATCTGGTTTCAGGGCCGACGACGGCGGCCTCCATCGTTTTGTTTTCCGCCCTGTCTGTTTATGCCACACCGGGTAGTGAACAGTTCGTCAGTTTGGCGCTCACCTTGACCTTCATGGTAGGGCTTTTCGAGTTGGCGCTTGGCCTGGCGCGCATGGGGGCTTTGGTCAATTTCATCTCTCATTCGGTGGTTGTCGGCTTTACGGCCGGGGCGGCGCTCCTGATCGGCGCCAAGCAGTTGAAGAACTTTTTCGGCGTCACCATGCCGTCCGGCGGCCATTTCCATGAAATTCTTATCGCCTTCGCGCAGCAGATCGATGCGATTAACTGGTATGTCGCCTGCGTAGCGGCAAGCACGATGCTTTCCGGTATCCTGATCAAAAAACTCTTTCCCAAAGCGCCTTATCTGGTCGTTTGCTTGCTACTTGGCAGCGGTGTCGGCATCTTGCTCAATTCGATTTTCGGACAAGACGTTACGGGGATTACCACCATTGGCGCATTGCCCGCCCATTTGCCGCCGCTTTCCGGCCCCGATCTTTCGATCGATAACATCAAGACCCTGGCCCCGACCGCTTTGGCGGTCACCTTGTTTGCGCTTACCGAGGCAACCTCCATCGGTCGTTCGTTGGCCGCAAGAGGGGGGTACCGAATTAATGGCAACCAGGAATTTATCGGGCAGGGACTCTCCAATATCGTCGGAGCGTTTTTTTCCGGCTACGTGGCGACCGGGTCGTTCAACCGTTCGGGCCTCAACTATGAAGCAGGCGCGCGGACGCCGTTGGCCGCAGTGTTCGCCGGCGCTTTGCTGATCGTTATTGTGTTGGTCGTCGCACCTTATGCGGCTTATCTGCCGAAAGCGGCCATGGCGGGCGTTTTGTTTATTGTTGCCTGGGGGCTGATCGATTTCAAAGAGATCGTCCACATTCTTAAGGTTTCGAGGCGGGAGACGGCGGTTTTGTCGGTGACCTTCTTCAGCGCCCTGTTCCTTGAGTTGGAGTTGGCTATCTTCGCTGGCGTACTGCTCTCGCTGATCATGTATCTGGAGCGGGTTTCCAAGCCGATTATCCGCCATCAGGTCCCCGATCCGCGCGGCGGCAAACGGGTTTTTTCGTCCGATCCGACCTTGCCCGAGTGTCCGCAGTTCCGGGTCGCCCAGATTGACGGATCGATCTTTTTCGGCAACGTCAATCGGGTCGAGGAAACCTTCGACCTGTTCCGCGCCAACCGGCCTGAGCAAAAGCATCTGGCAATCGTCGCCCAGGCGATCCGTTTTGTCGATTTGCAAGGTGGCGAGGCCTTCGCCAATGAAGCCAAGGAGCGCCGGAAAATTGGCGGTGGATTCTATGTAATCAATGCACAGCCCCATCTGTGGGATGCTTTTGAAAACCTCGATTGCATCGATGAAATCGATGAAAATCATTTCTTCCTCGGCCGAACCGCCGCCATTCATGCGGTTTATCAAAAGCTCGATAAATCAATTTGCGTGAAGTGTCGGAACCGCATTTTCCTAGAGTGTCAGAAGGATTTTGGCCGGTCTACCTAACGCGGCATACCGGTATGAAAGGAACCCGTAGATGACAAAACTGATCGATCAGGCTTTTGAAGTCTTAAAGACCCTCCCGGAAGTGGATCAGGACCGGATCGCCTGGGAAATCATCGAGCGGGTCGAGGATAAAAACGAATGGGACCGGCTGGTCGCATCGTCCGAAGCTCAGGCCTGGATGGAAAAAATGGCGAAGAAGGCGCTGAAGGAATACGACAAGATCGCCAGCCGTCTGTCGATCAAGTTCGTTTCCCTCGAACTCGGCAACCTTCTGCGGGAAAAGGCCTACTGGAAACACTTCAACGAACTGCCGGATGATATCCGCAAGCTGGCCGAAGAAACTTATCAGTCCTGGAAGGACAATCCGAAAAATCCAGGCCTGCGTTTCAAGCAGATTCATCCCAAGTTGCCGGTGATGTCTTTTCGGGTGGGCATGAAACACCGAACCGTTGGCGTTGAGGCCAATGACGGCAAGGTCGTCTGGTTCTGGGTTGGCTCGTTCGATACTTTTAAGGCTGAACTGGGATAGCCTGTTTCTTTTCATGTTTTAAGAGCTCGCATTTTAACGCGGTAAAGGTTTGTCGGCCCGAAGGGTTGATTGACATTGCTTTCGCTCCACTTCTTATTGGTAATGCGTTTGATTTGAGCGGTCTTTTTAAGCGGGGCTGGAGTTCCAGAATGTTTTTGAGAGCGGTTTTTGTTTTTCTGTTTTTGTCGACCGCTCCTGCCTGGGCTTTTTCCTCAGACCCTGCGACCCTTGATTGGGATGACCTTCTCCCCAAGATGGGAAAAATTGAAAGTCCTCATCTTCAACTGCCGCAGATGCAGCAGTGGGATGTGGAAAGTCTGGCCGACCTTATGTGGTTTGAAGCGAATGATAAATATCAGGACGACCCGACGATTGCCCAAGACATGGCCGACCTGACGGAGCAACTGACCGATCAGGGAGTCGACATAAAAAAGGCGGTGCGGGACTACGAGACCTATAGGGACGAAATTGCAAAGCGAAATCGAGCCGTTGTAGCGGAACTTGATGGCCGAACCACCCGCTTGCCCGGCTACGCTTTGCCGCTTGAATTTGAGCAAGGCGAGGTTCGGGAATTTCTTCTTGTCCCTTATTTGGGGGCCTGTATCCACACTCCGCCGCCACCGCCCAATCAGATCGTCTTTGTTCGCGTTGCCCAGCCTTTCAAGATGGAGGGGCTCTATGAGCCTGTTTGGGTGACCGGTCGAATGAAGACCGGGCAGGTGGAGAAGAATCTCTCCTATGTCGATGGCGCGGCGAAAATTGAAACCGGCTACACAATGGAAGGCGTCAAGATCGAGCCTTACCTTGATAAGTCCCAGTAAGCCATAGGCGGGGTGGATCAGAAAATAGGTGCGGGCAACTAATGTTATGTTATAACATAACATTTATATGGTGGGCCAAATCTGATGAAAAGGACGGAGCATAGAATGGAAGAGGTAAAGATAAGCGTACGCAGTAGATTTCTCTGGGTGATGGGGGCTCTCTCGTCGCTGGCTTTTACAGCCGGTGCATCTGCGCAAGAACAGCATGTCCACGAACATGGTGTGGGCCAACTCAATCTGGCGATTGACGGCGAATTGGTCGAGTTGGAGCTTGCCGCGCCAGGCGCCGATATTGTTGGTTTTGAGCATGAACCCGCGACGGCGGCCGAGAAAGAAGCGTTTGCCTCGGCGCTTGCCAAGCTGAAGAACGGCGCCGCGCTTTTCATGTTCCCCGATGCGGCTAAGTGCCGTCTGGATGAGGCTCGTGTGGAATCGGAAGATATGTCTGAAGAGCAGCATGAGGAAGAACATCGCCACGAAAGCGCCCATGAGAAAGATGATCATGATGAGGCTGGTCACCAAAAGGGAGAAGCCGATAAGCATGCGGAGTTCCATGTTCATTACCGGTTTCGGTGTGCTGACGCGGAGCAGTTGACCTATATTGATGTCTCGTATTTCAATGCTTTTCCGGCGGCGAGAGAACTGGAAGTCCAGGCGCTTACGCCACGGGGGCAGAAAGGGGGCGAACTGACGGCTGCTTCGCCACGTTTGACATTTTGAGGTAAAATGACGGACCGGGCGGTTCATTTATCGGACGTAAGGTATCGATGGCACTCCGGGGAGCCGCTGGTCCTCGATATTCCGCATTTTGATTTAGCTGAAAAAGAACGGCTGTTCGTCAAAGGGCCGAGTGGCAGCGGCAAGACAACGCTTTTGAATATCTTGGGCGGCGTTGCGGTTCCCGAAGCGGGGAAAGTTGAAGTTCTGGGCCGGGATATTGCAAACCTTTCCGGCGCGGCGCGGGATGCCTTCCGCGCCGATCACATTGGTTTTATTTTCCAGATGTTCAATCTGGTTCCCTATCTCTCGTTGGTCGAAAATGTGGTTCTTCCCTGCCGGTTTTCGTCTGCCCGGCGTCGGCGAATTGAGGCCAGGGGATCGACCCCGGAGCGGGAAGCATATCGCCTGCTGAATCACATGGAGTTGAACCCAGACCGGCTTAATGGGCGGGATGTGGCTAAGCTCAGTGTTGGCCAGCAACAACGGGTCGCCGTCGCCCGGGCGTTGGTCGGTGGGCCGGGGCTGGTAATAGCCGATGAACCGACTTCAGCGCTGGACGCCGACGCCAGAAACCTTTTTCTCGATTTGCTGATCAAGGAGTTGGAAGAGGCGGGTGCGGCTCTGTTGTTCGTCAGTCATGATGCTGCGCTGGCCGAGGCTTTCGACCGTACCCTTGAAATTGGACAGATCAATCGGGCGGGGGAGGCGACATGATGGTCTTCTCCGTACTCTCTCTCGCATTTAAGAGTCTCAAAAACCGCCGTCTGACGGTGCTGCTGACGATTTTTTCCATCGCGGTCAGCGTGGCGTTGTTGATCGGCGTCGAAAAGGTCAGGACCGAAGCGCGGGCGAGCTTCGCCAATACCGTTTCGGGAACGGACGTCATCGTCGGTGCGCGCAGCGGCTCAGTCCAATTGCTGCTCTATTCAGTTTTTCGGATTGGCAATGCGACCGCCAATATTTCATGGCGGACCTACCGGGCCCTTGCCGAGCGGAGCGATGTCGCTTGGACCATTCCCTTGTCGTTGGGAGACTCGCATAAGGGATACCGGGTTCTCGGCACCAGCGATGCCTATTTCGACCACTACCGCTATGCCGGCAAAAATGCTTTGAAGATCAGCCAAGGGAAACCTTTTGAGGCGGTTTTCGATGTGGTGCTCGGGGCGGAAGTGGCAGGCGCTCTCGGGTATGAACTCGGTGAATCCATCGTTTTGGCCCATGGATTGGGCCGTGAAGGTATCTCCAACCACAAGGACTATCCCTTTACAGTCGTTGGGATTTTGTCGAGAACGGGAACGCCGGTTGATCGAACGGTCCATATCAGCCTTGAGGGCATGGAAGCCATTCATGTGGACTGGAGAGGTGGTGCGCGGATTCCCGGGATGGCGAAAACGGTTGATGAAATTCAACAAATGAAGCTGCGGCCCAAGTCGATTACGGCGTTTCTTGTTGGCCTCAAATCGCGTGTTGGAGCTTTTGCCTTTCAGCGCAGCGTCAATGAATTTAGGCGTGAGCCGCTGAGTGCAATTTTCCCCGGGGTCGCCCTGCAGGAACTTTGGGATCTTATGGGTGCCGCAGAAGGCGCGTTGACTGTTGTTTCGGTTTTTGTCGTTGTGTCCGGCTTGCTGGGGATGATCACCATGCTGCTTTCCAGCCTAAACGAGCGCCGCCGTGAAATGGCGATCCTTCGGTCGGTGGGCGCGGGGCCGATTCATATCCTGGGGCTTCTGGTGACCGAAGCCGCGGTTTTGACGATTCTCGGCGCGCTGATTGGTCTCGCAGTTCTTTACGGCGGTCTGGCCGTCTCTCAGACGGCGATCAGTGAGCATTTCGGGCTCTACCTGCAGGTTGGCATTCCCTCCATCCGGGAGGTCAAAATCCTCTCCCTGGTTGCCATTGCTGGGGTCATTGCAGGGCTAATTCCCGGCTACCGCGCCTATCGGCGTTCCCTCGCCGACGGCATGATTGTCCGAACTTAATTCAAGCCAATTTCGGCTATCCACAATCCTATCCGCCTGAGTGAATAGTCGATTTATCGGCTGTTCTTTTTCTTTGTAGATTAATGCTGTGTGAGAACACACAAATAACCATACATAAAATGTATGTATTCACACATTGTAATGGGCGTTAAATCAAATTAATCAGAAATTGATGGCGGTCAATACAGAGTCATACTCGTCTGAACTATATGTAAAAGACGATTTTATCAATATTATCCACTATCTATGTGGGGTTATTTGGCAAAATTGACCGTGGTCAATTTGTCTTGATTCTGTGGTGACTTTGCTTTTGCAAGTATTCAATTTTCTGGAGAGGAAGGAATGAGCGAGCGGCTAACAAAGAACGCTGCGCGGAACATCTTCTTCGGTGGAACGGCGTTTTTCTTCGTCGTCTTCATCGCGTTGGTGGCCCATAGCGTTAACTACATCGTGGAGGAGTCTACGGACCATGAGGGCTTAAACGACTCCATCGCGCTGGGCAAACACGTGTGGGAGAAAAACTCATGCATCAACTGCCATACCCTGCTTGGCGAAGGGGCCTATTTCGCGCCTGAGCTGGGCAACGTCTGGGTGCGCTATGGCGGCAAGGAAGATCCCGAGTCGGCCCGTGAGGGCATCATCGGTTGGATCCAGGCTCAGCCGACGGGCATCGAGGGACGGCGGCAAATGCCGCAGTTCAATCTGACGGATGAAGAACTGAACAGCCTGGTCGATTTCTTTGAATGGACCAGCCGTATCGACACCCAGAACTGGCCGCCCAATGAGGCCGGCTAACGCCGTCGGGGAGATAAGACGATGATTAAATACGAAACTCAAAAAGTCGCGCTTTATTACTTTATTGGCGCTTCTATCTTGTTTGTCGCTCAAGTATTGGGTGGGCTTATTGCTGGAACCATTTACGTGTTTCCCAATTTCCTGTCCGATATTGTGCCATTCCACATCATTCGCATGATCCACACCAACGCGCTGATTGTCTGGTTGCTCATGGGCTTTATGGGCGCGGCCTACTATCTGGTGCCTGAAGAAACGGAAACCGAGCTTTACAGTCCGAAGCTGGCGATTTTCCAGTTCTTCCTGTTTCTCTTCGGTGCCGCGGCGGCTGTTGTCGGTTACCTTTTCGGCATTCATGAAGGGCGCGAGTTCCTTGAACAGCCGTTGTGGATCAAGCTGGCGATTGTCGTGGTTGCCCTGATTTTCCTGTTCAACCTGACCATGACGGTGCTTAAGGGCCGTAAGACGGCGGTGACTAACGTGCTGTTGCTCGGCCTTTGGGGCGTGGCGATCTTCTTCCTGTTTTCGCTCTACAACCCGGTCAATCTGGCGCTCGATAAAACCTTCTGGTGGTGGGTCGTGCATCTTTGGGTCGAAGGCGTTTGGGAGCTGGTGATGGCCGCAATCCTGGCTTTCCTGATGATCAAGATGACCGGCATCGACCGTGAAATTGTTGAAAAGTGGCTCTACGTCATTATCGGTTTGTCGTTGTTCACCGGCATTTTGGGCACTGGCCACCACTACTATTGGATCGGTACGCCGGGGTATTGGCAGTGGATCGGCAGCGTTTTCTCGACGCTCGAGGTTCTGCCTTTCTTCGCCATGGTTGTTTTCACCTTCTATATGGTTTGGAAAGGCGGTCGCGATCATCCCAACAAAGCGGCTCTTCTGTGGGCTCTTGGGTGTTCGGTTATCGCTTTCTTCGGCGCCGGCGTCTGGGGCTTTATGCATACGCTTTCGTCGATCAACTACTACACACACGGGACTCAGATTACGGCGGCGCACGGCCATCTGGCTTTCTATGGCGCATACGTCATGCTCAATGTGGCGATGTTCGTCTACGCGCTTCCCAACCTGCTCAACCGTGAGCCTTACAACCAGACGCTTTCCATGTGGAGCTTCTGGATCACCACTTCGGCCATGTGTTTCATGACTTTTGCACTGACCTTTGCAGGCGTCGTACAGACCCACATGCAACGGGTGCTGGGTGAAGGATACATGGACGTTCAGGATCAGCTCGCGCTGTTCTACTGGATGCGTCTCGGCGCTGGCGCCGTTGCGGTGATCGGTGTGTTGATGTTGATCGTCTCTTTCATCCCTTTCAAGAGCAGGGAGAAAGTGACGGCGCAGCCTATGGCCGCTGAATAATTCGCGGTTCCCACGCCTCCGCCGGAAAGTCCTCCCCCCCAAATTCTATGGGACTTTCCGGCGGAGACCCCTACCGATCTTTCAAGACGGCGAGAACAATGGATATTCCTTTTTATCAACCGACCGGTGACGAATGCTCTTTGTTCGAACGCGCCTTCGAACACAAACTGCCTTTACTGCTCAAAGGGCCGACCGGATGCGGCAAAACCCGTTTTGTCGCTCATATGGCGGCGAAGTTGGGCAAGTCACTTCATACGGTTTCCTGCCACGACGATTTAAGTGCTGCCGATTTGACCGGACGATATTTGCTCAAAGGCGGTGAGACGGTGTGGGTCGATGGGCCTCTGACCCGTGCGGTGCGCGAGGGCGGTATTTGCTATCTCGACGAAGTTGTTGAAGCGCGCAAGGACGTGACCGTGGTTCTGCATCCTTTAACGGATGATCGACGGGTCCTGCCGCTGGAGCGCACTAACGAACTCTTGGAAGCCCCCGAAGATTTCATGCTGGTGGTTTCTTACAACCCCGGCTATCAGAATGTCCTCAAGTCGCTAAAGCCCAGCACCCGGCAGCGTTTTCTCGCCATCGAATTTGATTTTCCGCCTGCTGAACGGGAAGCTGAAATCGTTGCTAAGGAAAGCGGCCTTCCCGTCGGAAAATGTCAGGGGCTGGTTATGCTGGCGCGACGCCTGCGGGCGATGAAGGGCCACGACCTTGAGGAAGGTGTCTCGACCCGGCTTTTGGTTTATTGCGCCACCCTGATTGCGGCAGGCATGGACATGGAACAAGCCATTTTGGCTGCGATGATCGAGCCGCTGACCGATGAGCCCGACGTCAAAGCGGGTCTGCTCGAAGTGGTTAAGGCGACGTTCTAATGTCGATTTTTGGCATCCTCGATCCGGAAGAATTTATCGGCGGCTACTGGCATAGGCTGGTCGGCGATGCTGAAAGCTATTTTCGGTTTGAAGAGGCTGCCGTTTCTTTCGATGAAGTGCGCAATCCGCTTGGTGTTTTCTTCCATGGGCTTGGCGGAACCGGCGGTGTCCGGCTGGTTCCGGCCCATGAGCAAACCTCTCACCACCGTCTTACATTCCGACAGAAGCTGGGGATGGAAAGCGAGAGGATCGATAAGCCGGTGTTTAACGGCGAAACCGTTTCTCTGCCGCGCAAGATCGATATCTATCCCGACCGCGCTTTGAACCGTGATCTCTATTTTTGGTTGGCGGCGTTCTTCGTTCATCTGAAAGAACCGCTGACACTGGCGCAGACTGCGCTGCGGGCCGATGTTTCTTTTCTCCGGGTGGCGGACCGCGCTACGGCGGATACTCTGGCGGCTTGTCCCGGACTGAAAGATCGTTATCGGCGACTCTGTGAAGCCATGCTTGAGGCTCGGCCTAAGAGAAAACATCTCTCGGGGATAGAGGCGGAAGTGGAGCAGGCGGTGACGGCCTTGCTGAGCGGAGAGCCGATGCCGGACATTGCGACCGATGTCGCGGCCAAAGACTACAGGCCTTTTCTCCCCGTTCCCTTATGGGGAGCTTTCACGCCTGCAGAGCCCAAGTTGCGGGATGAGAGAGAGCAGGATGAAGAGCGGGAATCCGCTCAAGGAGAAGAAGACGACCGTAAACGTAAGGCGTCACGGAAGAAGCAGGATCAGGCGGAGCGTGAAGACTCGCTGATCCTCAATAAGTTTGAAAAAATTCTCTCTCTCGCCGAGATGGTCAACCTCAACCGCGCCATTGACGACGATGAAGACGAAGACCCCAAGAAGGCTGCCGACGATCTTGATGAAATTACCGTCAGTCCGCACCAGAAAAAGGCGGCGACCAAGATCAAGCTCGATCTGGATTTGCCGCCTGATGCTGTGGATGAAGAGACCCTGGAAGCCCAGTTGACCTATCCCGAATGGGATTGCCGCAAAGAGCGGTTGCTGCCCAAACATTGCGCCGTCTTCGTTCAGACGGCCCCGATTGTGGGGGAGAACTGGCGGCCGGACCCGGATCAGAAACGTCGCATACGACGGGTCCGCCGCCAGTTTGAGGCGCTTCGCCCCAAACGTCAGATTCTGACTGCTCAGCCGGATGGGCAGGAGTTGGATATGGATGCGTTGGTGCGGTCGCGGTGCGATATGGCGGCGGGCGGTCCCGTTACTAACCGGGTCTATCTTGATGCGCGGAACAACGAACGGGATTTGGCGGTGGTTCTGCTGGTCGATGTTTCGCTTTCCACGGATGCCTGGATCGAGGGCAAACGGGTTCTCAATGTGGAAAAGGAAGCGCTCACGGCCCTGGCCCACGGCTTAGAGGCCTGCGGTGACGATCACGCGATCCTTACCTTTACCTCGCGGCGTCGCAAGTTTGTCCGCATCGAAACGGTCAAAGGGTTCGATGAACCGGCGAATAGTCAGGTCGACCAACGGATTTCGGCGCTTAAACCCGGTTTTTATACCCGCATGGGCGCGGCGATCCGTCATGCCTCTGCGGTTCTCGCAAAACGCCCCAATCGGCACCGGCTTTTGTTGGTGCTGACCGATGGGAAACCCAACGACGTCGATCACTACGAAGGACGCTACGGGCTGGAAGATACGCGCATGGCGATTCAAGAGGCCCGACGGGATGGTGCGGTGGTTTTTGGGGTTACGGTCGATACCCAGGCAAGAGACTATTTCCCCCGCCTTTTCGGTCGCGGGGCTTACCATATCGTCGGCCATATCGATCGCCTACCCGCCGCTCTGCCAAAAATCTACGGGAATCTGGTGGCCTAGAGATGAAAGACAACGACGCCAAAACATTCGATGACGAAGAGGGCTGGGGAGCGCTTGATCATCTGCCCGGCAACCCGATGATCTGGGTGCTGATCATTGGTGAGCTTCTCGTGTTCGGTGCGTTCTTCCTGGGGTTTGGCGGGGTGCGGCTGACCGACCTGGCCGAGTTTACCGCGTCGCAAGGCAAGCTCGACCGGATGCTCGGCGGGATCAATACGCTGGTGTTGTTGACCAGTGGTTTTTTGGCCGCCATGGCCGTGCGGGCCAGGGGGCTGGAGCAAAACAAAGCCTCTCGCTTTTGGATGGTCGGGTCGATGCTGGTCGGTAGCTTGTTTCTGGTCTTCAAAGTCATCGAAT
This sequence comes from uncultured Rhodospirillales bacterium, assembly GCA_965368335.1. Lineage (GTDB taxonomy): Bacteria > Pseudomonadota > Alphaproteobacteria > Rhodospirillales > JAPHRK01 > CBDUMN01. Next base: position 26,956 of record CBDUMN010000028.1, on the reverse strand, counting down.
ACGCCGATAAAGCCGAACAGGGTATCGGCATTACCAGCAACTCGTTCTTCACCCTGTTCTATCTCTCGACCGGCTTTCATTTTCTCCATGTCATCCTAGGCCTGATTATCCTTGCCGTTGTGACCTGGAAAAACAGCCTTGAGAACCTGGAGACCGGCGCGGCCTTTTGGCATATGGTCGATCTGATCTGGGTGATCCTCTATCCCGTCGCCTATTTGATCCGGTGAGCACCATGCGATTTACCCTGCCAAATAAAAAACTGCTGATCGTCACCTGGCTTTTGCTCATGGCCCTGACGCTCGCCTCCATGTATTGGGGCAAAGCCTCTTCGGGCAGTCAGGAGGTCTTGGGGCTTTCTTGGGTCGGGTTGGTTTTGGCGGTCACGGTGATAAAGGCCCGGCAAATTCTCTACGTCTATCTCAACCTGCGCCAAAGCACCGGCGGCTGGCGGGCTTTTTTTATGGCGTTTCTTCTCGCCGTCTGTTTTGGTATCGGCCTGACATACCTAATACCGCCGTTTAATGGGTCCTGACCCTAGAGCGCTTGCCTTCCTTGCGGCTGTGCTGGGTGCGGAAGGGATTGCCGGTTCGGATGCCGTCCTTTTTCTTGGGACGATGGCCGCCGCGGTTTTTGCCGTCGCCTTTGCGACCCGTGTTGGCAAGCGGCACCAGACAGTCCTTACCGCGGCCGATTAGGTCGCTTCGCCCCATCTTTTTTAAAGCCTCGCGCAGAACCGGCCAGTTTTCCGGGTCGTGGTAGCGCAGGAAGGCCTTGTGCAGGCGGCGTTGCTTCAGCCCCTTGGCTGTGCGCACTTCTTCGCCACCATAGCGGCGCACCGGTTTTAGAGGGTTGCGCTCACTGTAATACATCGCTGAGGCCAGCGACATGGGCGTCGGCATGAAAGCCTGCACCTGATCGGCCCGGAAACCGTTCTTCTTGAGCCAGAGCGCCAGATGCATCATGTCCTCATCCGTCGTGCCCGGATGGGCGGCGATGAAGTAGGGGATGAGGTAAAGTTCTTTGTTGGCCGCCTTGGCCGCCTTATCGAACTGGTCTTTAAAGGCGTCGTAAGTGCCGATGCCCGGTTTCATCATCTTGGAAAGCGGCGCGTCTTCGGTGTGCTCGGGTGCGATCTTGAGATAGCCACCCACATGGTGGCTGACCAATTCTTTCACATAAGCCGGGTCTTGGGCCGCCAGATCGTAGCGTACGCCCGAACCGATGGCGATTTTCTTGACCCCTTTGACCGCTCTGGCCTTACGGTAAAGATTGACCAACTCCTTGTGGCTGGTGCTCATGTTTTTGCAGATATCGGGATAAACGCAGGAAAGGCGGCGGCAGACCGCCTCGGCGGCTTTGTCCTTGCAGGCCAGCTTATACATATTGGCTGTCGGCCCGCCGAGGTCCGAAATCTGGCCCTTGAAGTCGGGCATCTTGTCGCGCATGGCCGCGATTTCGTCGAGGATCGATTTTTCTGAGCGGTTTTGGATGATCCGTCCTTCATGTTCGGTGATCGAGCAGAAGGTGCAGCCGCCGAAACAGCCACGCATGATGTTGATGGAGAAGCGGATCATCTCCCAGGCCGGGATATGGGCGTCGCCGTAGTTTGGGTGTGGCGCACGGGCATAGGGCAGGGCGAAGACGCCATCCATCTCAGGAGTCTTTAAAGGGATAGGCGGCGGATTGACCCAGAGGGTTTTGTCTTCATGGCCCTGAACCAGAGGATGCGCATTATAGGGGTTGCTCTCCAGATGGAGAACCCGTGAGGCCTGGGCGTAGACCGCCGGGTCGCTGGCCACCGTTTCATAAGACGGCAAGCGAACGACGATTTGTTCCTTATCGCGTGGCGTGCGCGGGGTCGGGTCGTCGATGGAGCTCATGTCCACTTCCGTCCAGTCTTCAGATACGCCATCGACCAAAAATGCGGTGCCGCGCAGGTCGCGGATTGTCTCGACGGCTTCGCCTCTGGAGAGCCGGTGGGCCAGTTCGACCACGGCGCGTTCGGCATTGCCGTAAAGCAGCATGTCGGCTTTGGCGTCGATCAGTACGGAACGTCTGACCTTATCCGACCAGTAATCGAAGTGGGCGATGCGGCGTAGTGAGGCTTCGATGCCGCCCAACACGATGGGTACTCTTTTGTAGGCCTCGCGGCAACGTTGGGAATAGACCAGGGTCGAGCGGTCGGGCCGTTTGCCGCCTTCGTCGTTCGGCGTATAGGCGTCGTTGCTCCTGATCCGCCGGTCGGCCGTATAGCGATTGACCATCGAGTCCATATTGCCTGCCGTAACGCCGAAAAACAGGTTGGGCTTGCCGAGCGCCTTGAAGGCTTTTTTATCCCGCCAGTCGGGTTGGGAAATGATGCCGACTCGAAAGCCCTGGGCCTCCAAGACCCGCCCAACCACCGCCATGCCGAAGCTTGGATGGTCGATATAAGCGTCGCCAGTGACTAAAATGATGTCGCAGCTATCCCAGCCAAGCGCTTCCATTTCCTCCCTCGACATAGGGAGGAACGGCGCAGGCCCAAATCGGTGCGCCCAGAACTTGCGGTGGGAAAACAGCCCTTTGGGTTGTAGTTGCTGCTGTACGGTCATGGCGGACATGTAGCCCTCAATGCCGAAAGCCTCAAGGACTTTGATCAAAAGGGGATAATGACTTCAATTATTTCTGCAAAATATTGTTTGAATTTCCAGCGGCTTTCAATACACTCCGGCTCGTGGCCTTTGGTTCCCCGTGAACGGAGAAGATCCGGGGGATTAAAAGGGAACGACGGAAACATCTTACCCATCAGGGGGGTGTAATCCGTGGCTGTCCCCGCAACTGTGAGCGGCGAGACGCCAGTCCAGAAGTCACTTGCGAGACTGCTTTTTTGGGGCGGTTTTACGAGGAAGGCGGACAGAGCGTCGATGACCCGCGAGCCAGGAGACCTGCCTTAGGCTACGTCACCTCTACTACCGGTCGGGGATTGTCGGTGGTGCGGTTTTTCCGTTTTCGGTGGCGTTTTTTCGTGCGCACGAACACGGGAGATCGGCCGTAATGAGGGTGTGGAATACCACCAGTCACAAAAATCGGTTCCGGCTCTGTGCTTGGGCGCGGACTTTGTCTTTATCGAAGGAACCGAACCTTATGAAAAAAGTTCTCGCGGCCCTTTCCGGCCTTTGTTTTTCCGCCATGGTCAGCGCACCTGCACTGGCTCACTTCCAACTGATCTATACGCCCGAGGTCAATCTCGAACAGGCAGGGGAAGTGCCGTTCAAGCTGATTTTCTGGCACCCGTTCGAAAATGGCCATGTGATGGATATGGGGCAGCCGGAAGCCTTTTATTACATGCACAAAGGCAAAAAAACTGACCTGATGGGTGCGCTGAAACCAATGACTTTCCAGGGGGCAAGCAATAGAGCTGCTGCTTACGAGACCTCCGTGCGCTTGAACCGGGCAGGGGATTATATCTTTGCTTTGATCCCAGCGCCTTACTACGAGGGTAGTGAAGACATCTTCATCCAGCAAATCACCAAAAGTTATATTAACCGAGGCGGTATTCCCGGCGATTGGAATGCGCCTTTGGGGCTTCCGACCGAGATCGTTCCCTTGAACAAGCCGACCAACGTGCTGGCTGGATCGACTTTTACCGGACGGCTTCTCTCCGAAGGCAAGCCGGTTGCCGGTGGCGAGGTTGAGGTCGAGTTTATGGCGGCTGAACCGGACATGGCGAAAAACACGCCGAAAAAGCCTGTTGCGTCACCGATGCCCGGCGGATCGATTGTCGCCATCACCGATGACAACGGCTACTTCACCTTTGGTATTCCGCGCGCCGGTTTCTGGGGCTTCGCCGCTCTTGGTTCGGGGCCGGTCAAGGAGCACAAGGGCAAGGAATTGAGCCAGGATGCGGTCCTGTGGATCCGCGCCTACGACGTTAAATAAGCGCACGTCAGACAAACAGGGAGTGTTGACCCATGCATATTGTTGACGGAGCCTTATCGACGGAAGTTGTCGTTGGTGGCGCGATTTTGACAGTCGCCGGTCTCGGCCTCGGCTTGAAGAAGCTGGATGTCGAGCGGATTCCGGCTGCGGGCGTTCTTAGCGCCACGTTTTTTGTTGCCTCGCTCATTCATGTGCCTATCGGTCCATCGAGCGTCCACTTGATCCTCAATGGTATGGCCGGGCTCATCCTCGGTTGGGCGGCATTCCCTGCTTTGTTTGTCGGGCTTTTATTGCAGGCGGTGTTTTTCGGCTTTGGCGGTATCACCGTATTGGGGGCCAATGCCTTCAACATCGCGCTGCCCGCGGTCATCGTCTACTACGTTTGTCGTCATGGCATAGCCCAGCCATCGGCCAAGGTGGCTGCGGTCTGGGGGGCAATTGGCGGGGCCTTGTCCATTGCGCTGACCACCGCCTTGGTGGCTTTTACTTTGGCTCTGTCAGGCGAGGAGTTTCTCCCGGCGGCAAAGCTGGTGTTTTTTGCGCACCTGCCGGTCATGGTGATCGAAGGGTTGCTGACCGGAGCAGCTGTTTTGCTGGCCCACCGGGTCAAGCCCGAGCTTTTCCACGCACTGACGGAACCCACAATGGAGGTTAGCCAGAATGCTTAAGATTTTAACTTCCGGTTTTGTCGCTCTGATCCTCACCGTCTCGGGGGCCAGTGCGCACAAGGTTGTCCTGTCGGTCTATCCCAGTGGAGCCATGTTTGAAGGCGAACTTGGTCTCTCCAATGGCGACATGTCGGAAGATCAACTTGTCGAGGTCTTTGACGAACGGGATAATAAAATCGGTGAAACCAAAACCGATGGCGACGGCTTTTTCACCTACCAGCCGACTCAAGCGGGAATTCATGTTTTCCGCGCCAACCTGGGGGCAGGCCATGTGGCTGAGGTAACCGTTGCCGCGGATCAAATTCAGGCATCGTCGGGTGGGGCCCAGGCCGCCGCAATGCCAACAACTGCTGTTGTGACGCCGGAGGCAATTGTTTCGTTATCTTCAGCGTTGCCGGACCGTGATGCGGTCGCCAAAATGATTCGTAACGAACTGCGTCCCCTACGTCAGGAGATCGCTGCCTACAAAGAGAAAAATGACCTGCAGTCGATTCTTGGCGGGATTGGTTACATCGTTGGGATTTTCGGAATTGGCATGTATGTGGCGGCCCGACGCAAGCTAAAGAGGGCTTCTTCGTGAGCCATGTTCTGGGCGGAACGGAAAGTGCCGTTCAAACGCTTAACGGCGATGCTTCCATTACCAGTTTAAGGGTGATCGATCCGCGCTCGCGTGTCGTTGCCGCGGTTCTCTTTGCCATTGTGGTTGTTGGTCTATATCAGTTTGTCGCCTTGGTTGCCGCCGTCGTGTTGTCGGTGGCGGTTATGGTCGCGGCCCGTATGCCCAAAGGGCGGACTCTGAAGCGTATGGCGGCGATGGACGGTTTCATTGTTTTCATGCTTGCCATGCTGCCCTTTACTGTGCCCGGCGAGACGATGTTCACCCTGTTTGGCTTTCCGGCCAGTTGGGAAGGGCTCTGGCAGGCGGTGCGTATCGCCTTGAAGGCCAATGCTATCGTTTTGATGCTGATGGCGCTGGTGGGCACCATGGAATCGACCACACTCTGCCATGTGCTTTACCGTTTGCGTATGCCGGAAGCCCTGGTCCACCTCCTGATGTTCACCGTGCGCTATATCGACGTGCTACATCAGGAATATCTGCGGTTACGCAGGGCCATGAAGGCTCGGGGGTTTCGTCCCAGAAACAGCTTTCATACCTACAAGAGCATCGGTTATCTGGTGGGGATGATGCTGGTTCGGTCGCTTGAACGCTCCGAACGGGTGCTTGCGGCGATGAAGTGCCGAGGCTTTTCCGGGCGTATTCATATTATCGACCGTATGGCTTTTACGCAGCGCGATGTTTGGTTCGCCGGGATGGGGGGGCTGATACTCTCGGTCTTGATTTATATGGAGTGGGCCCATGCCGTCCCTTATTGAACTTGATGACGTATATTTCGCTTATCCAGGTTATGCCCCGGTTCTTCAAGGAGCAAGCCTCGCCTTGAAAGAAGGTGAGCGCCTGTCGTTGACCGGGGCTAATGGAGCGGGCAAAAGCACTCTGTTGCGGGTCATTGTCGGCCTGTTGAAGCCTTCCCGAGGCCGGGTGCATGCCTTTGGCGCTGAAAGGCGTGAAGAAGCGGATTTTCATGACGTTCGTCGGCTTGCAGGCTATGTGTTTCAGGATCCAGACGATCAGTTGTTTTGCCCGACCGTAGCCGAGGATGTGGCCTTTGGTCCGCTCAACCTGGGCAAAAGTCGTGACGAGGCCATGACCATTGTCGAGCGGGTGCTGGATCAACTGCATATCTTGAGTTTCCGCGACCGCATCACCCATAAACTTTCGGGCGGCGAGAAGCGGCTGGTCACTCTAGCCGCGGTCCTGGCTATGGAACCTCAGGTGCTGCTGCTCGATGAGCCGAGCAATGCGCTCGATGAAGCTGTTACCGAGCGGCTTATCGAGATCGTCAATGATTTGCCCCAGGCGATGCTTGTCATTTCGCATGATCCGCATTTCCGTCGTAAAGTTGAAACACGGCGGCTGCATTTGCAGGATGGCTGCATCGCCGCGCCGCCGGAACCCAAATGCTCACACGCGGCCGCCGCTTCGTAGTATCGTTAACTCCCTAAATTTTAAGAGGTTCCTTCCATGACACTGGAATAGTTTATGCTTTTACATTATCCTATCCACCAGGATAGGTTAGGAGAGCACAAGATGCCTGGAGCGGAGCATGGGAAGCACAAAAGCCACGTCGATGTGGTGAACCGTTTGAAGCGGGCCGATGGACATTTACGCAAGGTGATTGCCATGATTGAGGACGGGCGACCTTGCACAGAGGTGGGACAGCAGATGCAGGCCATTGAATCGGCCATCCGCAATGCCAAGCAGGTTTTTATTCGCGACCACATCGATCACTGCATGGACGACCACATGAAAAAAGGCGATGCGGCCCAGGCCGTGCTCGAAGAGTTCAAACAGATCGCCAAGTACCTTTAGGGGCCTCTAATGGACCTCATTTCGCTCATACAGGATGGATCGACCTCATTTGCCTACCTTGCCGCTGTCGGCTTGACCCTCGGTGCATTGCACGGTCTGGAGCCGGGGCATTCGAAGACGATGATGGCGGCCTTTGTCGTCGCCGTGCGTGGCACCCCGTTTCAGGCCGGTCTGCTCGGCGTTTCGGCCGCCCTCTCTCATAGCCTTGTCGTGTGGGTGCTGGCCCTTTTGGCGCTGACTTACGGCGATAAGATGATCGGGGAAAGACTCGAACCCTATTTCGTTATGGTCTCCGGCGCGGTGATTGTCGGTGTTGGGGGTTTCATGCTGGCTCGGGCGATCCGTCTTCATCTGGCGCGCGCAAATGTGGAGCGGGTGGGACATCGCCACGGTGATCATTCTCATCATCATGGAGGAGACAGCCATGCCTTGGCCCATGCCCGCAATATCGAAATCCGCTTCGCCAGTGGGCGGGCGACCAATTTGCAGACCATAGGTTTCGGCCTGGTCGGCGGCCTGATCCCCTGTCCGGCGGCAATCACCATTCTGCTGCTCTGCCTGGGGATCAACCAGCTTTGGCTGGGGATCGGTATGGTCGCCTCGTTCAGTGTTGGACTGGCTCTTACTCTGGTCATGGTTGGCATGGCGACGGCGTTGGGCCTGCGCTACGCCAGCGTCCGGTTTTCCGGTGTTGACCGTTTTCTGCATAGCGCCCCCTACGTTTCAGGTGCGCTGATCCTGCTGGTCGGTTTCTATATGGCCTATTCGGGCTACCTGCACTTTGGCGAGGTTTAGGGAAGCGCGATCAGCGCATCTCCCACCAGTTTGATCTCGTCGCCGTCGCCTGTCGCTTCGATATTGAGATAGACGAGTTTTTCGCCATCTCGTTCCAGTTTTTTCACTACGGCGCCTGTGCAGCGAATACGCTCGGTTAGCTGGGTGATGGCGGCGAAGCGGACGTGGAAGGTCTTGATTTGGTCCTGCGGCGCCCAACCGGTGAGCAGCCGGGCGAGGTAGGCCATCGACAACATGCCGTGAGCGAAAACGTCGGGCATGCCGTGACTGTGAGCGAAATCGATGTCGATGTGGATGGGGTTGTGATCGCCCGAAGCTCCGGCGTAGAGCGCCAACGTTGTGCGGCTGATCGGCTCGGTGACCAGTTCGGGCAGGGTATCTCCCGCCGAGACGCTCTCGAAAGTTACCGGGGTCATGTGTTCCTCACCACGATCACGCTTTTCAAATCCGCGACCTTTCTGTCGTCTTCGTCGGTAACGGCGGTTTCTTTGATGATGAATTCCAGCGCGCCGTCTTTCTTGTCGAAGATATCGGCGACCCTTGATCGGTAGGTGATCTTATCGCCGGCGCAAACCGTCCTGTGATAGGTGAATGTTTGCTCGCCATGCAGGATTTTGCCCAACTCAACACCCAACCGGTCGAGCATTTCAAAAGGATTTGGCACCTCCATATCGAGGCAGAAAAGAAAGGTCGGTGGGGCGGGGAGAGAGGGGTATCCCGCCGCGATAGCCGCGTCCTCGTCGGTGTAGACCGGGTCGGTCTGGCCGGTCGCCTTGGCGAAGAACTTCAACCGGCCTTTCTCGACTTCCGCCGTGTGGGGTGGCAGTTCCAGTCCGATGTGTTTGCGGTCGATCATGATTTCCGGTGTCCGCTGGTTGTTCTTGGCGTTGATCATCCCCCAGCAGTTCGCTTGTTGCAACCCTTCGCAGATTGGAATCATCATGCAAATCTATCCACTGGTAATACCAAAGCAATCCTTGGCTTTGGGGGGTGAGTCTCTATAAAAAAGGCGGTCGTCTTTATTTTGGTGGGCGGCGAACCTGTTTCACTGTTTTTGGAGCGAGAGAAGTATGTCTGACATCATTTACACGAAGGTGGACGAAGCGCCGGAACTGGCCAGTGGTTCCTTCCTGCCGATCATTCAAGCCTTCGCCAAACCGGCGGGCATTTCGGTGGGCACCAAGGACATCTCACTCGCTGGGCGCATTCTCTCGCAATTCCCCGACCGTCTGACCGACGCGCAGAAACAAAGCGACGATCTGGCCGAGCTGGGCGATCTGGTCAAGAAGCCTGAAGCCAATGTCATTAAGTTGCCCAACATCTCTGCCTCGGTGCCCCAGATGCATGCGGCCATCAAAGAACTGCAGAGCCAGGGTTATGACATTCCCGACTATCCGGAAAACCCGAAGAACGCCGACGAAGAAGCCGCCAAGGTGATCTACGACAAGATCAAGGGCTCGGCCGTTAACCCGGTGCTGCGCGAAGGTAACTCGGATCGCCGCGCTCCGGCCGCCGTCAAGGCATTCGCCAAGAAGAACCCGCACCGCATGGGCAAGTGGGAAACCACCAGCAAGACCCACGTTGCGACCATGGGACAAAACGATTTCGCCTCTAACGAAAAATCCATCACCATGGAAAAGGCGACCACCGCCAAGATCGAATTCATCGGCGCGGATGGTTCTTCCAAGATACTGAAAGACGGCCTCGCGCTGCAGGCTGGTGAAGTGGTCGATGCGACCTTCCTGAGCGCCAAGGCCCTGCGCGCTTTCCTCGCTGACCAGATTGCCGATTGCAAAAGCCAGGGTATTCTTTTCTCGCTGCACATGAAGGCGACCATGATGAAGGTCTCCGACCCGGTGATCTTCGGTCATGCGGTCGAGGTCTACTTTAAAGACGTATTCGACAAGCACGCCGCCACCTTTGCCGAGTTGGGCGTTGATTCCAACAATGGCTTCGGCGACGTGGTTTCCAAAATCACCAACCTGCCCGCCGACAAGAAGGCCGCCATCGAAGCCGATATCAAGGCCTGCCTCGATGCGCAGCCCGATATGTATATGGTCAATTCCGATAAGGGCATCACTAACCTTCATGTGCCTTCTGATGTGATTATCGATGCTTCCATGCCGGTGGTCATTCGCGGCGGCGGCAAGGGCTGGGGACCGGATGGAGCCGAACACGACACCAAATGCGTTATTCCCGACAGCTCTTATGCGGGCGTCTACGATGCAGTGGTCGAATACTGCAAGAAGAACGGCGCGTTCGACCCGTCGACCATGGGGAGCGTGCCCAACGTCGGCCTGATGGCTCAGAAAGCCGAGGAATACGGCTCTCACCCGACCACCTTCACCGCGCCCGGCAACGGCGCGATCAAGGTCACCGACGCCGATGGCGACGTGATCCATGAGCATGCCGTCGAAGAAGGCGATATCTGGCGCATGTGCTTCGTCAAGGACGCGCCGATCCAGGATTGGGTCAAGCTCGCCGTGACGCGGGCCAAGGCCACCGGCGCACCGGCGGTTTTCTGGCTCGACGAAAAGCGGGCTCATGATGCTCAACTGATCGCCAAGGTTAACAAGTATCTGCCCGATCACGACACCGCGGGTCTGGACATCAAAATCATGAGCCCGGCCGATGCCGCCTCCTTCTCTTGCGAGCGTTTGACCAAGGGTGAAGACACCATCTCGGTGACCGGCAACGTGCTGCGCGACTACCTGACCGATCTGTTCCCGATCCTCGAAGTGGGCACCTCGGCCAAGATGCTTTCCATCGTGCCGTTGATGAACGGCGGCGGCCTGTTTGAAACCGGCGCTGGCGGTTCCGCGCCCAAGCACGTCCAACAGATGATGGAAGAAGGCCACCTGCGGTGGGACAGCCTGGGCGAGTTCTGCGCCCTCGGCGCTTCGTTTGAACACCTCGCCAACCGGACTGGCAATAAGTCCGCCTCTCTGCTCGGCAAAACCCTCGATCTGGCGACCGAAAAGCTCTTGGATGAAAACAAAAGCCCAAGCCGCAAGGTTAACGAACACGACAACCGGGGCAGCCACTTCTACATCGCGCTCTACTGGGCCCAGGCTCTGGCCGCTCAGGACGAAGATGCAGACCTCAAGGCCCACTTCGCCCCAATCGCCGAACAGTTGGCGGCCAACGAAGCCAAAATCAACGAGGAACTCCTGGCCGCCCAAGGCGCACCGGTCGACCTCGGCGGCTACTACCACGCCCCGGCCGACAAAGTCGCTGCCGCGATGCGTCCCAGCGCCACGCTGAATGGGATTATTGGCTAGCGCTTCAATACCCCACCTAACCTCCCTAAGAGGGGAGGAACGCCCATTGCCCTCCCCCTTCTAGGGGGAGCTGGAGGGGGTAGCTAAACAAAAGCCCCGCTGGCTCAGGCCGGTGGGGCTTTTTTGCGGGGCATCTAACCACCGTCCACACATGACGGAGAAACAGGCTCTCAAATCAAATCGTCTACCTCTAACCCCAACACCTCGGCGACGGCTTTGAGGGTTTTAGCCGAGCCCGGTTTTTTGCCGCTTTCGATTTCGCTGAGGTAGGAAACGGAAACGCCCGCCCGCTCAGCAAGGGCGCTGAGGGTGAGGCCCCGGTAGGTGCGGAAGACCCGGAGAGGGGGGATACCCCCCACCAGTTGATCGGCGACCTCGGCGGGAAAGGTTTCCTCATCGCGGGAATCGGTCAGGGCGGCGCGGGCCTCGGCGTCTTCCAACGCATCGAGAAGGTCTTCGAAGTCGGTTTTCGTCAGAACCACCGTGTTGGCGGTTTGGGAGACGGGCTTGATCGTAATGGTCATTTGTAGGCGCCTCCTCTCGGAGCGATTTCAAAAACTTCAATCAACCGGCCTTGCTGATCGACAAGGTAGGAAACTCGCCAGTCGCCGAAGCGTCGGCGGTATCCGTTGGAAACGCCGGTCAGCGGTTTCACATTGTTGTCGGGCCGGAAAGGCTCTTTAGCCGCCTTGGCGATCCATTGGTTGATTGCTTCGGCCTTGGGGCACCGACGCAACTGTCGCAGTGCTGAACGGGTAAAGCGATAGCTGTAAGGTTCCGGTTGCCCCATGGCGCATTTTCGCTATTGGCGAATATTCTGTCAAGGGTCTTTCGCTATTGGCGAAAGATGGCCGTCCTCACCCCCCAGCGGTCATCACCCTATTCCGGCCGCTGTTTTTGGCTTCGTAGAGGGCCTTGTCGGCGAGGTCGTTGAATTGGGTGGCCGACATGCCGGGTTTGAGTTCGGCGACGCCGCAACTGAGGGTCACGAAAAATTCTTGATTATCTGGTGTGCGATGGATGATCTCGGTGTATTTCGCCCTTACGCCATCCATGATGCTCGCTGTTCCTTTGGCCGAAATGCCTTGCATAATGACGGCGAACTCTTCGCCGCCGACGCGGCCTATATGGGTCATTTTGGGCATGTTGAGTTTCAGGTGTCCGGCCAGGCTTTTGATCACCATATCGCCGACTAGATGCCCATAGGTATCGTTGACCTTCTTGAAATGGTCCACGTCGATCATGGCGAGGGATAAAGGGGTGCCGCTTTTGTTGACCTCGGCAACGTCCAAAGTGAGCTGCTCCTTGGTTGTCGTGTGGTTGAACAGCCCGGTCAGGCCATCCTTTTTGATCATGTCCTGCAAGGCGCGGAACCGGGCGGCCCGAATTTGGATGCGGCGGACCAAATGGTCGGGGTCGATGTTTTTCGATAAGAAATCATCCCCGCCCGAACCCATGGCGGCAATCTGGAGCTCCACGTCTTCTTCGGAAGAGAGAAAAACAATGGGTACGCCATGGAAAGTTGGGTTCTGGCGTATCAAAGCGGCTAATTCTTGCCCGTCGCAATCGGGCATATGCAAATCGAGAAGGATCAACTCGGGGGCAAAGCGGTCGAGATACTGGGTGATCTTTATTGCGTTGCTCAGTGTCTTCACTTCGAAACCGCTATGCCTCAGGAGCTTGGCGAAAAGGTCCGAGGTGGATTTCTGGTCGTCGATAATCAGAATGCGGTAGGGGTCGTCGTCCTGGTTGCGGGTCAGCACGTCGATGGTATCGACGATTTTCATCGGGCTGGCGGGGCGCTCGAGAAAGGCGGCGCAATCGACTCGTACGGTCTTAAGACGCAGGCTGAAATCGCCGCCATCACCGATAAAGGCGACTGGGGCCGCCATCCGCCCGTCGTTCTTCAGACGTTGCAGGGTTTCCAGGTTTTTCTCGATGGCTGTCGGTTGCTCAACATCAACCAGTAGTGCGACCGGTTTGAGCATGAAGACGCCGCCTGCCACACCGTCGGCGGCGGCTGACCTCATCACTTGATAGCCGAAACCCTCAAGAAATGTTTTGGTTTCGGCTGCCCGGACGTCGTCGTCGCAGAAAAGAATGACGAGCCGTTTCTCGTCTTCCGCAGAGTCCTTCATTCTCAGCCTCCGTTTTCTTTCGGTGGCGCATTTTTTGTGGAGTTAGAAGCGTGGGCCTTTCTTTATGTTTGGCCCTGATATTCCCTGCGGCTGCCATCGTGGCATTTTTTTTGTCATGCTTTGTTCCCTCCATTAAACAACCCCAGGGATAAAAGCGCCAACAGAAAATAAGGCACAGCGACAAACTGCTCGACTAACCCTCTCGGATTGCGCCATGCGTGGAAACAGGCTATTTTGCTTTTGCGACTGGTTCTTCGAAGGCTTAGCTTCGGAGATTAAAAGGGAACACGGTGCGGACGACCCAAAAGGGGCCAATGCCGTGACTGCCCCCGCAACTGTAAGCGGCGAGCGTCCACCCATTTGAGCCAAGAATCGGGCAAATTCTGGTGATCGGGTGAGTGACGAAAGCCGTGAGTCAGGAACCTGCCGGACGCTGTCAAAGTGACGTTTAGGAACGGGGTGTTTCCTACGGAAACCGTATTTCTGTTTAACTCCCAAATTCTTAGCGCGCATTGGCATGGTTTAACCCTTGAAAAAGGAGTGACATGTCCATGTTGTGGAAAGTATTTCTATCTGCAGGCATTACTGCACCGCCCTAGGGTTGTGAAGAACCAATCAAGCCCCGCCGGAGCAATCCGGCGGGGCTTTTTGTTCCCCCCAAAATCCTTGAAAACCTTGATTTGGAGACGGTGCAACCAAAAGTCTAAATCGACGACAAGCCAGCACCGGGCGAAAACGGGAGGCCCAAGGGGATGAAACCCAGGTTCGAAGTCTGCGAGGGTGTGGTTGAAGCGTACCGCGAGGTCAGGGCGCGGACCGAGGCGCTGTGTGATCCGCTGGAGCCCGACGATTTCAATATCCAGACCATGCCCGACGTCAGCCCGGTCAAGTGGCATATCGCCCACGTCACTTGGTTTTTCGAGACCTTTATCCTGCGCTCTTATCTGGCCGACTACGAAGCATTTCATCCTCGCTTCGCCCATCTGTTCAATTCCTATTATGAAACTGTCGGCACCTTCCACCCCCGTCCCGAACGGGGCTTTTTGAACCGCCCAACGGTTAAGGAGATTTTCGCCTACCGAGCCCATGTGAACGAAGCCATGGAGAGGTTGTTGGGGCAGGTCGAACACCCCGACCGGGAAACCATCGAGTTCTTGGCCCAGGTGGGGCTCAATCACGAACAGCAGCATCAGGAACTGATGCTCACCGACCTCAAGCATGTCTTCGCCAACAATCCCTTGCGTCCGGTCTATCGTGATGTCGAATTGCCGTCTGCCGTCGCAACGCCCATGGACTGGCGGGACCTCGAGGGCGGTCTCGTTGAAATCGGTCATAGCGGTGCTTTAGAGGATGGCTATTTCTACGACAACGAAACGCCGGTCCATAAAGTTTGGCTAGAACCCTACCGCTTGGCCTCCCGCCCTGTGACCAACGGCGAATTTATCGCTTTCATGGAAGACGGCGGTTATGGGCGCTCCGACCTCTGGCTCTCGGAGGCCTGGGCGACGGTGCGCGATCAAGGTTGGCAGGCGCCGTTTTATTGGGAAAAGCTTGAGGATGGCGCATGGGGGCAGATGACCCTCTGCGGCTTGAGGGCGGTTGATCGCAACGCCCCAGTTGTTCATGTGAGTTTTTTCGAGGCCGATGCTTTTGCCCGCTGGGCTGGAAAACGTCTGCCCAACGAAGCCGAGTGGGAAGTGGCGGCGTGCGATCAACCCATCGAAGGGACTTTCCAGGGTGATGGCCTATTTCATCCGGTGGGACCGGAGAGCAAAGGTTTGTTGAATGGCCTCTATGGCGACGTTTGGGAATGGACGTCCAGTCCTTATGCCCCCTATCCGGGGTTCAAACCCTTGGGCGGATCGCTTGGTGAATACAACGGCAAGTTCATGTGCAGCCAGTTCGTCCTGCGGGGCGGGTCTTGCGCCACGCCCAAGGATCATATTCGCCCCACGTACCGAAATTTCTTCTACCCCAAGGACCGTTGGCAGTTCAGTGGGTTCAGACTGGCGGAGGACGGCTGATGGATACGATTGCAGGCTTCAGCGCCAAGGGCAATGTGCGGTTTCTCGACTGCCATCCCAAACCAGCCGATTTCTTTGGTGAGGTGATTAACGGTCTGGGCCGAGAGTGCAAGGCCATTCCGCCCAAGTTTTTTTACGACCGGGCCGGGTCGCAGCTATTCGATTCCATCTGTCGTTTGGCGGAATATTATCCGACCCGCACGGAAGTGAAAATCCTGCGCGATAACCTGGATGATATTGTCGCGACCGTCGGTCAGTACTGTTATCTCATCGAACCGGGCAGTGGGTCTTGTGACAAGGTGCGTCTGATGCTCGATACCTTGCGGCCCAGCGCCTACATGCCGCTCGATATTTCAAGGGACTATCTGCTTGATGCTTGTCGGCGTCTCTGTGCCGATTTTCCCTGGCTCGATGTTCATGCGGTCTGTATCGACTTTACCGACGATCTCGATCTGCCCGGATCTCCTACGCATTTGAGACGGGTCGCCTTTTTTCCCGGCTCATCCATCGGCAATTTCGAGCCTGCCGAGGCTGTGACCTTCTTGCGTGACCTGGGCTTGGCCGTCGGGCCGGGCGGCGGTGTGTTGATAGGGGTCGATCTGAAGAAAGATCGGGAGATGCTCCATGCGGCCTATAACGATGGGGAAGGTGTCACCGCGGCGTTTAACAAAAATCTACTGACCCGGATCAACGGAGAATTGTCAGCTGATTTTGAGGTTGAGGCGTTCGAGCATATGGCCTTTTATAATCCCGGTGCGGGACGGGTCGAGATGCACTTGGAGAGTTTGACCGATCAAAAGGTCAGGATCGGTGAAAGCTCATTCGACTTTGTCCGTGGCGAAACCATCCATACGGAAAATTCTTATAAGTACAACCTTGATGAATTCCGCTCTCTGGCCGAGCAGGCGGGCTTAAGGCCGGTTCGCGCCTGGACGGACCCCGACAACTTGTTCAGCGTCCATTTTCTGGATGTCCATTAGGGTTGGGAAAGACCGTTAGGTGGTCCATCTCCATGCGTATGCCGATATGTTCTCCGACCGCATGATTATGATGGCTTTGAACCAGACAGTAGACGATGTGCCGATCCGGTGTTTTAAGAGAATAAAGGAATGAAGCGCCACGGAAGGTCTTATGGACGATGGGGAGCTTCATGTCGCTATCGTCGTCGTGAATAATGTCGTCAGGCCGGACTAGGACATCTACGCAAGCTCCCTCATCGCCATCATTTATGACATCCCCTTTGATGACCCCCAGTTCCGTTTCAATGTGCTGTGCATCGAGAATGGTGCCGGGGATCATGGTTCCTTGACCGATGAAGTCGGCGACGTAGCGGTTGGTTGGCTGGTGATAGAGATTGTAGGCGGTGTCGAACTGCATCAGGCAGCCTTCGCCGAAGACGGCTATGCGATCGGCCATGGCGAAGGCTTCCATTTGGTCGTGGGTCACCAAGATGGCCGTCATGCCGTCACGCCGTAGCATGGTTCTGATCTCCCCGGCCAGTTGTTCGCGGAGTTCGGGGTCGATGGCGGAAAAGGGCTCGTCCATTAGCAAAATGGTCGGGCGAGGGGCCATGGCGCGGGCCAGGGCGACGCGTTGCTGCTGGCCGCCCGAAAGCTCGTGAGGAAAGGTCCCTGCGGTTTTTGAAAGACCGACCAGATCGAGAAGTTCATCAACCCGTTGTTTCTTTTCCGCCGGGCTGAAACGGCGGAGGCCGAAAGCGATATTGTCTGATACGGAAAGATGTGGAAACAGGGCAAAGTCCTGGAACATCATGCCGATATTGCGTCGCTCTGGGGCCAGCATATCGCCGGGAACGGACACTTCTGCGCCATCGAGACGAATCGCCCCGGAGGCGACGGGCTCAAAACCGGCAATCGCGCGTAACAAGCTGGTTTTGCCGCAGCCGCTCGGGCCGAGAAGACAGCCGATTTCTCCCTCGGCAAGAGATAAACTGACGTCTTTGACCACCGGCGTGCCGCCATAGGCGACCGAGACCGTATCGACGATCAAACGGGGGGTGGTCATGAACGAACTCTCCGCGTCCGGGTGATGGTGTAGCTCAAGATGATAACCGGAACGATTCCGGCGAGAACAATAGCCAATGAGGCGGGACCGGCTTCGGCCAGACGTTCGTCGGACGCCATCTCATAGGCTCGCACGGCAAGGGTATTATAATTGAAAGGCCGTAAAATCAAGGTGGCGGGCAATTCTTTCAGCACATCGACGAAAACCAATAGCAGGGCTGTCAAAAGACTGCCGCTTAGTAACGGAACGTGAATGCGGCGGACAACTTCCAAGGGGCTGTAACCGAGCGAGCGTCCTGCCTCGTCCAGAGACGGTTTGATGCGCTCCAGACCCGTATTTACCGCTTGTAGCGACACGGCCAGAAAACGCACCACATAGGCAAAAATCAGCGCCGCCAAGGTGCCGCTGAGAAGCAAGCCGGTCGAGATGTCGAAGGTTGTTTGCATGAAGGCGTCTAGCCGGTTGTCGAGCCATGCGAAGGGGATGATGACGCCGACCGCAATGACCGTGCCCGGAACGGCGTAACCCATCCCTGCGACGCGCACAGACGCTTGAAGAATTTTCGATTTGTTGAGCCGTCGGCCGTAACCGAGGAACAATGCCAAGGCGACCGAGATCAGCGCTGCAATTCCCGCCAATTCCATGCTGTTGACCACAAGACTCCAGAACCGGGAGTCCAGTTGGTCGCTCGCAACCAGAATGCTCCACCAAGCTAACTGACCGGCGGGCAATAGAAAGCCGAAAAATACGGCGGCGAAGCAAAAGATAAATGCCGCCCATGCTTGCCAGCCGCTCAGTTTGATACGCTGTAAGTCCTGGTGGCGTTGGCTGGTGTGGTGAAACCGGGCTTGGCGGCGTGAGGCGGTTTCAACGACCACAAGGACAAAGACGAAAACCAATAAAAGGGCCGAGAGTTGTGAGGCCGCCGCGGCATTGTCGAGGCCGTACCAAGTGCGGAAAATTCCGGTAGTGAAGGTTGATACGCCAAAGTATTCCACCGTACCGTAATCGGCCAGGGTTTCCATGAGGGCCAGCGAAAGTCCGGCGACGATGGCCGGGCGGGCCAGCGGCAGGGCGACGGTAAAGAAAGTGCGCCAGGGTCCGTTTCCAAGCGTGCGGCTGACATCTAGAACGCAGATTGATTGATTGAGAAAGGATGCCCTGGTCATCAGGTAGACATAGGGAAACAGCACCAGCGACATCATTAGCACGGCCCCGCCGAGCGAGCGCACTTCGGGAAACCAATAGTCGCCGTATCCCCAGCCGGTGAAATCGCGGATTAGGGTCTGTACCGGCCCGGCGAAATCGAGAAAGCCTGTGTAGGTATAGGCGATAATGTAGGCGGGCAGGGCCATGGGTAAAAGTAAGGCCCATTCAAAAAAACGCCGCCCCGGAAAGCGGCACATGGATGCCAGCCAAGCCGTACCGACGCCGCCGATTAGCGTGCCCACCGTGACCCCCAACATCAACAATAGCGAGTTGACGACGTAATCGGCCAAGACCGTCTCTACCAGATGCGACCAAATCTCACCGGCAGGGGTGAAAACATGGGCGAACACGACCGCCACGGGGATCGCCAATAGTGACGCCAGTCCTGTAACGCCAAAAGCCCACCCGGAGAACCGGATGGACTTTTGCGTTTGGTGAGATTGTGTAGCGGTGTCGGCTACTTCCATCCAGCCCTGTCCATCAGCATTACGGCGGAACCGTTTAACTCACCCAACTTGCCCAAATTGAGCGTGTCGGCTTTAAACGTTCCCCACTTCGATAGCACGGCGCTGGTTGCCACGCCATCCCGTACTGGATATTCGCCATTGGTTTCGGCATACCAGGCTTGGGACTCCGCCCCGGCCATAAACTCAACCAGTTTGATGGCGGCTTCTTTATTGCGTGTCGCCTTGGTCAGGGCCACGCCGGAAATGTTGACGTGCGCTCCGCGTCCTTGTTGATTGGGCCAGAAGACGGCCATCTTTTCTGCCGGTGCTCGTTGAGCAGGATCCTTGGAGGTCAGCATGCCCGCCAGATAGTAGGTGTTGGCGACGGCGATGACGCATTGCCCGGATGCCGCGCCCTTGATCTGGTCGCGATCTCCCCCCTTGGGTGGACGGGCGAAATTGGCGACCAAGCCTTTGGCCCAGGCTTCAACGGCCTTTTCGCCATCGGCGGCAATCATCGAAGCAACTAGGGATTGGTTGTAAATGTTGCTTGAGGAGCGAATGCAGATTTTCCCTTTCCACTTGGGATCGGCCAAGTCTTCATAGGTCGAAAGTTGAGCCGGATCGACCTTGCCCTTCACATACATGATGGGGCGTGCGCGTAGGCTGAGCCCAACCCAGTGATTGCCGGGGTCGCGGTATTGCTCGGGGACCGCTGCCGATAGTGCGGGGGAGGTTAGTGGTTGCGTTACACCGGCCTCCTTGGCGCGATGCAGCCGTCCGGCGTCGGTCGTGATCAGCAGGTCGGCGGGAGAGTTCATGCCTTCGCTGACCAGACGTTTCAGTAGGGCGTCGGCCTTGCCGGTCACCAGGTTGACCTTGATGTCTGTTTGTTCCGTGAAGCGGTCCAGCAGCGGTTTGATCAAAGCTTCCTTGCGTGCGGAATAAAGGTTGACCTCTTCGGCGGCGGCCGTGGTGGCCTGTGCGGCAACTGAACCGGTTAGGAGGGCGGTACAGGTCAAGGCACGAAGAAAAGCGGATTTGTTTCGCATTGATTGCTCCTCATTGCGGGACGCCCAAGAATGAACGGAAACCCTCTGGCGTGATAATGATTATTAATAACGTGACGGAAATATCATTGTTGCGAGCGAGTCGCAAGATGTTTTTGCTGCAAAAATGAGGTGCCGATCATTGCAATCAAATGCTAGGCTCAATGGCGATAATGTATTTGTCTGGGCACAGAGATAACAACTCCTATACGTATGACTGAACAATCCATACGCCTCCTTCTGGTTGAAGATTCGCAGGCCGACACCGATGCCATAATTGAACGGATTGGGGAACGGCGTGGCTTTATTGTCTCAACGGCTTCCAGCCTAAGGGAGGGATTGGCCGTTCTTGACACGCCCCCCGCGCCAACGGTCATTCTATTGGACCTTGGACTTCCGGATAGCCAGGGTTTGAATACACTGCGCGCCATTCTCAAACAGGCGCCTGACATCCCAATCGTGGTTATCACTGGGCAGCATGACGAGCAAATCGGCCTTGAGGCGATGCGCTGTGGAGCTGATGATTTCTTAGTCAAGACAAACAACTTTTCGGCTTTTGAGCACAATATAAACCGTTCCGTCCGCTATGCAATTGAGCGGCACAATCATATGCATGATCTGATTGAGGCGAAAGAGCGGGCTCTGGCGGCAGACAGGGCGAAGTCGTTGTTTCTCGCCAATATGAGCCATGAATTGCGTACGCCGTTGAACGCGATTCTTGGGTTTTCGGAAATCATAAGTGAGAAATCCATAGGCTCTGAAGATCTTGATCGGTATGTCGGCTATGCCCGCGATATTCACAGCAGTGGAACTCATTTGCTGAGTTTGATTTCGCAGATTTTGGAAATGTCCAGAATTGAAGCCGGACGCCACGAATTGTTCAAGGAACCGATCGAAGTCCGGCGACTTATCGAGGAGGCCATGGTGATGGTGCGGGGACGCGCCAGAACCAATGGAATTTCCATTGAAACTCAGATCGATCCGACGCTCCCCATTATTATGGCTGATCGCCTGGCGGTGAAACAAATCGTAATTAATTTGTTGAGCAATGCTGTTAAATTTACCCCTGAAAACGGGACGGTAACGGTTGTTTTAAAAAGTACCGGCGACATGCTTTCCATTGTCGTTTTGGACACTGGATGCGGTATTGAAGAAGACCTCATTCCCCTTATTTTCAAACCCTTCGTTCAAGCCAGTTTCGAGCAGCATATGTCGCATGAGGGGACCGGTCTGGGGCTGCCGCTGAGCAAGAGTTTAGCCCAAATGCATGGCGGCGATATCGAAATGCAAAGTGAGGTGGGAAAGGGTACGCAAGTCACGCTGACCCTGCCTTATTGGCATGCTGAAAATATGTCTGGAGTCAAAGCCGCCGAAACATCCAAGTTTAGCACTCTTGCCTGGCTGCCTTCCATGACGGTCGGTGTCGCCAAATGGGATGCGGATCACCGAGTATTAATGCGGCTGATCAACGATCTGAAAAAAACGAACCAAGAGGGGAGGTCGAATCTTCCCGATGCATTGGCGATACTTTCCCAATATACGGAAATCCACCTCGGCTCCGAAGAAAAAGTAATGGAAGAGCTAGGTTATCCGGGTTTTGAGAAGCATAAGGCGTCACACGATCAATTTCGATCATGGCTTTCGGAAGAGCAGCGCCAATGCAACCTGGACCCTGCGAACTGGCCCGTTGGGGGGATTTCAGACGCATTGACGTCATGGTGGGTTTCTCACATCCTCCATGAAGATATGGCTTATCGAGTGTTCGTTGAGGAAAATCAAAGCAAAGTTCTTTCGGTTCTGAATGGCTACAAGGGCCTCCAGGGCCTCTAGGGCCAACTTGGCTAATTTTGCGCGTCGTTAGCTCCCGTTACCATTCGCTTTCATCGGCGAGATGGCTGTGGGCTTTTTCAAGAACGTCGTTTGGGAGTTCTGTAGATTTGCGCTTATCAAGGCACATGCCGACGCCCAATACCTTCGCCTTCATGGCGACCCTGCCGGTTTCGGCTTCGGTCATGCGGTGGAGAAAAGTGATTTTCTTGCCGTCAATTCTGCCGATGGCCGATTCTATATAGATGACCGCGCCTGAGTTGATTTCCTGGAGGTAGCTGATCTCCATGTGGACTGCGGCGATCCCGACTTGAAGCTCCTCGATCCGACGGGGGCCGAGGCCGATCTCGGTCATCAAGGAAAAAGCGGCATCGCTGATAGCCGAAACGTAGTGCTGGACGTTCATGTGACCTAAATGATCACATTGGTCGGGGGCGACGGTGCCGCGGTATGTTTGGATGAAACCGGTCATGATTTTTCCTTTTTCCGTTGCGGTTCTTTATCCACAGAAAATTTATTTACGCACTAGAAAAAACTTGTAAGCAGCCAAAAAATCGGCAAACCGAATCTAGTTATCCACACAAAATATTGTAATCTGACTTGAGCGCCCCACCAACATATAGTACCTTCTTTGCAGATTTTGGGCGCGGGGCTTTTGCCGCCCGGCGCCTTCGGAAGTGAGAGTCCGGCGGGGAGACGCGAGAGCCGCGCGTCGGACATAGCGGGAAGGGTACACATGAGCGTGGAATGGACTGAAGAACGGATTGAAGAGCTGTCCAAGCTCTGGGCTGAAGGCCTTTCGGCGGCTGAAATCGGCAAGCGCCTGGGCATTACTAAAAACGCGGTGGTCGGTAAGGTTCACCGTCTGGGCCTGCCCAAGCGCGGCTCGCCCATCAAACGGAGCGCTACGCCCAAACCGCGCCCCAAGCGCAAGGAAGCCAAAGGGCCGGGCACGGTGACTCTCCAGTCGCTTAAAAGCGGCATGTGCAGCTGGCCTTCGGGTGAGCCGGGAACGCCTGAATTCCGTTTCTGCGGTGAAGAGACCGTGCCGGGCAAACCCTATTGCCTGGAGCATTGTGAGCGGGCCTATGTGAAGAGTTCTAAAGGCGACAAGAAGGAAACCGCGGCGGCTTAGCTCCTCGGGAAAGAACTTGTTGAATTGCGATAAAGGGAGTCTTCATGGCTCCCTTTTTTGCATCTTTAATCAAATCTGCGCTAGCTGATTAATCGACCAGTGGTTCGTCCTCGTAGGTGAGGGTGCCGCGGGCTTCGAGTTTTTCCGCCTCCTCCATAATCCGGCTTAAGGCGTCGCGGGCCATGGTGTCGGGGACCAGGTCGTCGGGAAACTTATAGCTCAGGTCTTCGGTGAACATCTGGGCAGACTTGTCGCTCATGTTGCTAAACAGCTTTTTCTGCAGCAATTCGCTTTTTTCGCCGAGTTTTAGCAGGATCAGCGTGTCGTCGGTCGAGACCGAGCGAAGCAGGGCTTGAATGCCGATGTCGTTGGCGTTTCTCAATCGGCGCATAAAACCACGGTAATCGGGACCGCCCCCTCCTGACATCCGTCGGGCGCGCCGTGCCGCAAGCTCAGGCGAAATGGTGCGGGTAAGCTGAAGCAGAAGGGTCCGCACTTCGGCTTCGCTGAGCGCCACGACCACATCGCCGAAGCTAATGGCGAAGGTGTCAGACGAGACTTTTTTGACCGAGATTTTCATGGGCCACAAGCTGGCACAAAGCATGCTGAAAAACAAGGGAGGGGTCTTGCGTATAAACCTTCAGCCGGATAGCGTTTGACCATCACATCGAAGGAAATTCCATGAGCTTTTCAGACCGTATCGAGACCTGCAATCGCCACGACTTGACCGGCGCCCAGCCTTTTCGGGTTGAGGGACGAGATCTGGGGTGGGTCAAGCCCCAGATCGCTAAGGAACTAGGCCGTTTCGACTCGGTTTTTCGGGTTGATGAGGAGCAGGTGGCGCTGACGGACGATCTGGATACTCCCGCGAGGCGCACGGAAGCCGTCGATCAGGTTGTCCGGACCCTCCATGATGAGGGCTTTCTGGATCGCTGGGTCGGAGAGCCCTATCGGGTGGGGCAGAGTTTTGCTGAACCGCCCGCCTTCGTTATCGAACGGGCCGCCGTGCCGTTGCTTGGCGTCATCGCCTACGGCATCCATATCAATGGTTATGTCACAACGTCCGAAGGGTTGAAGATGTGGATTGGGAAGCGGGCCATGGATCGGATCGTCTCGCCGGGGAAGCTCGATCAGTTGGTCGCTGGAGGACAGCCTGCCGATCTCACGCTTGAGCAAAACCTGATCAAGGAATGCGCCGAGGAAGCGGGACTTACCCCGGAAATGGCGTTGCAGTCCAAACCTATCGGGGCGATTTCATATTGTCTCGACCATGTTCATGGGGTGCGCCGCGACGTGCTGTTCAACTATGATCTCGAGCTACCCGAGGGATTGACGCCGGTTTGTTCGGACGGTGAGATGGAGGGCTTTTCTCTTATGAGCCTCGATGAGGTCGCCGAAATCGTTCAAACCAGCGATGACTTCAAGTTCAATTGCTCACTGGTTGTTATCGATTTCCTGATCCGTCACGGGCACATCAAACCCGATCATCCCGAGTATATGGATCTGGTTAACGGCCTTCACAGATCGACCTAGGGGCAGGACCCTAGATTAGAAGCCTGCCATCTTGCGCACTTCGGCTGGGCTATGTCCGGTTTCACGAAGACTTTTGAGGGTCTTGGACTGATCGCGTTTGGCGTAGCGTTTGCCGTCCTCTCCGGTCATCAATGGATGGTGGTCATAGTCGGGAACCTTAAGACCCAGAAGCTCTTGCAATAAGCGGTGGATGTGCGTTGCTTCGAAAAGATCCTGCCCGCGGGTAACCAGCGAAATGTCCTGGAGGTCGTCGTCGAGGGTGACGGATAGATGGTAGCTGGTCGGCGTGTCCTTGCGGGCGAGCACGACGTCGCCGAAAATACCGGGCGTTGCTTCCACCTTTCCTCGTTTCCGGTCTGTCCAATGGAGCGGGCCGGTTTCGACGAGGGCCTTTTCTACGTCTAAGCGTAAAGCAAAGGGAATGCCGCTCTCCATTTTCTGGGCCCGCTCAACTTCGTCCAGGTGCTTGCAGGTGCCGGGATAGACCGGGCCGTCGGGGCCGTGGGGCGCATGGCCGATCTGTTCAATTTCAGCCTGAATTTCCTTGCGTGTGCAAAAGCAGGGATAAAGGAGCTTGAAGCCGATCAACTTGCGCAAAGCTGCTTCATAGTCGGCCATGTGGTCCGACTGGCGACGCACCGGCTCTTCCCAATCAAGCCCCAGCCAGGCAAGGTCTTCAAGCAGGGCGTCTTCGAATTCGGAACGGCAACGCCCTTTGTCGATGTCTTCGATGCGTAAGAGGAAACGTCCTTTATCGCGCTTGGCCGAAGCTTCGGCATAAAGGGCTGAGAAGGCATGGCCCAGGTGGAGTAAGCCGGTTGGGCTGGGGGCGAAGCGGGTGACGGCGGGTGGCTTGGGTTTTTCGGTCATGGATTGGACTTTACCGTAGCAATTGCCATATTCTATGAGGGAGCAATTGTAATGAATATGTCTCGTAGGATTAGTTTGTAGTTAACACAATATATTGTAGCCTTTGAGGTGACAAAGACGGGACAAGGAGGTTGGCATGCGTATGCCGCTCGATAGTGCGCCGGCTCTTGTGCTCAACGCCGATTTCAGGCCGTTGAGCTACTTCCCTTTGTCCCTATGGTCTTGGCAGGATGCGGTCAAGGCCGTTTTTTTAGACCGGGTCAATGTTTTGGCCGAATATGACCAAGCGGTTCACTCCCCGAGCTTTGAATTGAAGCTGCCGAGCGTGATTTCCCTGAAGGAATATGTTCCGGCCATGCGCCGTCCGGCCTTCACACGGTTTAACGTGTTTTTGCGCGATAAGTTCGCCTGCCAATACTGTGGCGAGCGTTTCCCCGTGCACGACCTGACCTTCGATCATGTGGTTCCTCGGGCCCACGGTGGCGGCACCAACTGGGAGAATGTGGTTACCGCTTGCAGCCCCTGCAATTTGGTTAAGGGCTCGAAACTCCCAAAACAGGCGGGGATGATCCCACGCCACAAGCCTGCTCAGCCGACCAATTTCCAGCTTCAGCGCAACGGTCAGGCCTTTCCGCCCAACTACCTTCATGAAAGTTGGCGAGATTTCCTCTACTGGGATTCCGAACTGGATAGCGATTAGTTTCGCGAGCTAAAAGCGAGCGTAAACTTGACTTCGCTCCCGCGATCCTTATAGTGCGCGCTTCCAATGCCCGGGAACGTGGGTTTGCGGCTGTTTTTGGCTGCGGTCCCCGCCCCCTTTTTTTAAGGGATCAAGGCCTACCGGGTGGGAATAACAAACCTGATTAAATGAGTGAGAGACTGAGATGAGTAAACGCATCCGTTCGAAGTATAAGATTGACCGCCGTTTGGGCGTCAACCTCTGGGGCCGTCCGAAGAGCCCTTTCAACACCCGTGAATACGGTCCCGGCGAACACGGCCAGCGCCGTAAGCGCCGCCCGTCCGACTTCGGTCTGCAGCTGAACGCCAAGCAGAAGCTCAAAGGCTACTATGGCTCGATCAGCGAAAAGCAGTTCCGGCGCTACTATAAAGAAGCCGCCAGCCGTCGTGGGGACACCTCGGAAAACCTCATCGGCATTCTCGAGCGCCGTCTGGACGCCGTGGTCTACCGTATGAAGTTCGTTCCGACCGTTTTCGCTTCGCGCCAGTTCGTCAATCACGGCCACGTCAAGGTCAATGGCCGCAAGGTCAACATCCCCTCCTACTTGGTTAAGGAAGGCGACGTGATTGAGGTTCGCGAAAAGTCCCGTGAAATCCCCATGGTCCTGGAAGCCGTCGCCTCTGCCGAGCGCGATACCCCGGAATACATGGAAGTGGACCACAAGAAGATGAAAGGCACCTTCGTTCGTACGCCCAAGCTGGCCGACGTGCCTTATCCGGTTCAGATGGAACCGAACCTGGTGGTCGAATTTTACTCCCGCTAATACGAATACAGGATACGGCTTCGGCCGACTCCAACCGAAAAGGCCGCCGATTGCAGCCTGTGTGAAAACGTAAGTTTTGTTTTGTATAATGGCCGTATCGCAATG
>CBDUMN010000027.1:0-38638 GCA_965368335.1 uncultured Rhodospirillales bacterium | reverse complement strand
TCTGGTCGGATGAGCTTTCGATCTTGCCCATGGCGTCGACGGCGCTGGTGACGATATCGCCCCCCTTGGTCGCCGTATCGCGAGCCGAGATGCTGAGCTGGTTGGCCTGCTGGGCGCTGTCGGCATTTTGCCGCACGGTCGCAGTCAACTCTTCCATGGAAGCGGAAACTTCTTCCAGGCTCGAAGCCTGTTGCTCGGTGCGGGAAGCCAGATCGGAAGACCCTTGAGCGATTTCGCTAGCCGCGCCTTTCACCGTATCGGTCGACTCAATCACGTTGCCGACGATACCGGCCAAACGGGCCGCCGTGTTATTAACGTCCGTTTGCAGGGTCGCGAAGACGCCGTTGTAGTCCCCTTCGATCCGCTTGGTCAGGTCGCCGTTGGCCATGGCTGAAATAACCGCCATAACACCGTTCAGACCCTGCTGGACGTTGCCGACCAACTGGTTCATCGCCTCGGCTAGCGTTTCAAGGAAACCTTCTTTGCCTTGTGGATCGAGACGGCCGGTGAAATCGCCCTGAGCGGCCTGCTCGACCAGCACGGTTACTTCCTGCTCGACGCTCAGGCGTTGGGTAATGTCTTCCCACTCGACAAAGGTGCCGAGCCGTTCATTGTCGTCGTTAAACACCGGGTTGGCCGTCAGGTTGAACGTCCGCCCACCGGCTTCCATGGTGACCAGCATCTCGCCACCAACAGCCGAGAGCCCTCCACCGGAGAACTCCTTGGCGTTCTGACACTGGCTAAACGACGTCCCGACAATGTCACCGGCGGCAAAGCCGGGCAGTTGGGACGACACTTCCGCCGCGGTTGCGGCAACCAGCGACTTCATCGCCTTGTTGGCGTAAACCACCTCATCCTGACCATTGACCAGAACGGCTGGCGAAGAGGCGTTATCGAGGCCGATACGGATGCGAAGGGCCCGTCGGCCACTGTCATGAATCGCCGTCAGCGACCGTGCGATATCACCGATTTCATCACCGCGATTGAGCGCCGGGATTTCCGCCGAATTGCCTTGCGCCAGACGATCCATCACCCCGACCATACCGGCCAGAGGCTTGGTCACCAAACGCGACACAAAGAAGCCGATCACGGCAGAGGCGACCAGCAAAACAAGAACCGTCGCCCAGGTCACGTTGAACGTTGTCGATGCTTCCGAGCGCTTCCGCTCGGCCAAAGCCACAAGATCCCCGGCCATTCGGTCTTCAATGGTTTTGATCAGATCGATTTTTTTGGTGATCGCCGCAAAGAATTGGCCACCCGTTATCCCGTCAGTCGATCCGGTAGAGGGACTATCGATGGCGATTTTCCGCAACCGCTCGACCTCCGCCACCTCAGGCATTCTAAATACATTGCTGGCGAACTCGAACTGTTCTTGCGATGCATAAATCTTAAATTGAGCCGTATAGGTTTCCTGCATCGCAATTAGCTTCAAGAACTGCTGATAAATCACCGGGCTGAACTTACCTGCCGAAAACCCACCGGTCCCCATGGCGCGCTCAAGCCCTGCCCGTTCCTTGACCTGAAGGGCGGCAAGATAGGCATTGATTCCATTGGTGACATCGGAATCGTGGCTCACCAGCGCCATCTTCTCGACAATAGTCAGAAGCTTGGCGATCTGGCCGGTATAGTATTGAGCCATTTCAGGGACGGTGATCGAGATATTTTGCACCCCCGCCCGTTTATTGGGAAGGTCGGCCGTCATCGCCATCGCGACGTCAACCGCGCCCGATACTTCAGCGCCAAAAGTCTTGATATCAAGGCCCGACAGGGTTTTGTCCAAAGCCTTCCTGGCTTTGTCTGTCAATCCTCTCTGGTTGGGCAGCTCCGTGGAGAAATTCTCTCCCTTACTGGCGACAAACCCCGCCGACATACCCCGTTCTTTTTGCAGCTCATGAACGTAGCCGCTCGCTTTTTCGGCCAAATCCGAAAGTGAAACGAGAGCTTCCATCTCATTGACCGTCGTATGACGCTCCATGAGAATCATGCCTCCCAAGACAAACAGCCCGACGAAGGGCGCAACCAACGTCAGACCGATACGATGAGCTATTTTTAGTGAAAATCCTGTTTTAGGCGCGGGTTCCATCGCTCGCCTTCCTTTTTTTTAAGAGGATTAGATACTTTTCCTACTGAGAACTGCCCGTCTTTTCTTGTTATCCGCGCAATCCAAACTTCCACCCAAAGGATTGCACGCAATATAAAGTGACGTCGCAATACTGCAAAGCCTCACGTTACCAATGAGTTAATTGCCGTCATAAATCTTTAAACACAAAAAAGGCCCGCCAATCACGGCGGACCCTTCATCAATTTATGGTTGAAAATTTAGAGGATGGATTGTCCCGTCTTTTTCCAATCCTCGAGAAAAGCTTCAAGCCCCTTGTCGGTCAGCGGGTGCTTGAACATTTGCCACAGAACCTTCGGCGGAACAGTCGCCACATCGGCCCCCATCTTGGCTGAATCAACCACATGAATGGGATGGCGAACCGAGGCGACCAACACTTCGGTATCGAAATCATAAGCCCCGTAAATGGTGACGATTTCCTCAATCAGGACAAGGCCATCCTGGCCGATATCGTCCAGCCGCCCGACGAACGGCGAAATATAGGCCGCGCCAGCCTTGGCCGCTAAAATAGCCTGGGCCGCAGAAAAACACAGGGTCACATTGACCTTGATGCCGTCATCCGAAAGCGCTTTGCAGGTCTTGATCCCCGCTTCGGTGAGAGGCACTTTAATCGCAACGTTATCGGCAATTTTCACCAACTCGCGAGCTTCGGCCATCATTCCGTCGAAATCGGTCGCCGTAACCTCGGCGCTCACCGGCCCATCGATGAACGAGCAAATCTCCTTGACCACCTCGGCGAAATCGCGCCCCGACTTGGCGACCAAAGAGGGATTCGTGGTCACGCCATCGACCAGTCCCAGGTCATTGAGTTTGCGGATTTCTTCTACATCGGCGGTATCGACAAAAAACTTCATGGTACTCGAGCCTTTCCGGCAAAAATTGTCATCTGGCGACACTAAAACCTTTTGTGCGGCTCAAATCAACTGGTTGAGGGGCGAACAATATTATAGCGCCTATTTCAGGTGGCGGCCTTTTCGGCTCGCAGATTGATCAGGTTGCCCACCAGGATGAACCCCGCCCCAACGAGCAACCAGATATCGACAACCTCGGCATAGAGCATGAATCCAACGAGCGCGATCAAAGGCAGCCGCATGAAATCCATGGGCACGACCACGGTCGCATCGGCCTGCGCGAAGGCTTTGACCATGGAAAAATGCGCCGTCATGGCCGTGACGCCAACGATACAGACCCAGAACCATCCATGCAGCCCCACCGGCCAAGCCCAGTCGGTTAGTGAAGGAACCAACCCCATGGGAAGCTGAATGAGGGTCATATAAAAAAGGATGGCCAGCGGCCCATTGTCCCTTGTCAGGCGCTTCGTCAACGTATGTGAGG
This sequence comes from uncultured Rhodospirillales bacterium, assembly GCA_965368335.1. Taxonomy (GTDB): domain Bacteria; phylum Pseudomonadota; class Alphaproteobacteria; order Rhodospirillales; family JAPHRK01; genus CBDUMN01. The sequence continues at coordinate 35,184 of CBDUMN010000027.1, read as the reverse complement.
TCGCATATCCCAAGGCTCCGACCAAGACAGCAAAGGCCGCAGGACTGATAATCTCAAGGCCAGGCCGAAGAATAATCAGGATACCGAAAAACCCGAGGGCAATCGCCGTCACTCTCGGGCGGGTCAGTTTTTCACCCAGCAAAAAAACCGCCAGAATGGCCGTCCAGACCGGCGTGGTGAACTCAATGGCGAAGACCTCGGCCAAAGGGATAAAGGCGATTCCGTAAAACCAGCCAGCCTGACCGACGAAGTGAGCCGCGTTGCGAACCAGATGGACGCCGAAACTGTGGGGCCTGATCGCCTCCAGACCAGCCCGCCAGGCCAAAGTCCCAATGACAACCACACCGACCAGCGAACGAAAAAACAGAATTTGGAAGGTGCTCAGTTGTCCGGCCAACTCGCGGCCCGCCACGGCCATGGCCATAAACGAAACCAGCGCCCCGCCCATCCAGATGGCGGCCAATGTCACGGGAGGAATTTTCATCGCCCCTCTTCCCCTTAAAGATGCCGTCTTTTAAAGTGGCCGTCCTATCGATTCCAATCAAGGACGAACGCCAATCAATGGTCGAGATTTATGTGGACGCCGACGCCTGCCCGGTAAAGGACGAGGTTCTGAAAGTCGCGGGACGGCACAAGCTTCGGGTTCATGTGGTGTCCAACCAGTGGATGCGCCTTATCGATGCGCCCTGGATCAATAAGGTGGTGGTGCCCGAGGGCCCCGATGCGGCGGATGACTGGATCGCCGAAAACATCTCCGAAACCGACATCGCCGTCACGGCCGACATTCCGTTGGCCGACCGCTGCCTCAAAAAAGGAGCCGCCGTCCTCAACATGAATGGCAAACCGTTTACCGAAGAAAGTATCGGCATGGCGCTGGCGATGCGCGACCTGATGAAGGATTTGCGCGATGCGGGCGAGGTGAGCGGCGGCAATGCGCCCTTCAGCAAACAGGACCGCTCGTCCTTTCTACAGGCCCTGGAAAACGCCGTGCAGGCGGCAAAAAGAGCCTGACCATGCCGCTCGACACACTAAAAAATGTATTCGGTTTCAACGGTTTTCGTCGCGGCCAACAAGAAATCGTCGAGACGCTGATGGCCGATGAGAACGTTCTGGCCGTGATGCCGACCGGGGCGGGCAAATCCATGTGTTTCCAAATCCCCGCCCTGGTCAAAGGCGGGTTGACCATCGTGGTCTCGCCCTTGGTCGCCCTGATGGAAGATCAAGTGGCGGCGCTTAAACTGGCGGGCGTCGCCGCCGACGCCATCAATTCGTCTCGCGAGCGCCCGGACAATGTGGCCGCCTGGAAGCGCGCCGCCGCCGGAGAGACCCGGTTGCTCTATATGGCGCCCGAACGGTTGATGACCGAACGCATGCTGACCGCGCTCAGCAAGCTGCCGATTTCTCTCTTCGCCATCGACGAAGCCCATTGCGTTTCCAAATGGGGACCGGCCTTCCGGCCCGAGTACGAAGCCCTTCAGGTCTTGAAAGAGCGCTTCCCCGGTGTCCCCATCGCCGCTCTGACCGCCACCGCCGACGCCGCCACCCGTGAGGATATCGCCGATAAGCTGTTTGGCGGCCGGGGCCGCACTTTCGTCTCCGGCTTCGACCGCCCCAATATCAAGCTCAGCGTCGAGATGCGTCGAGACTGGAAAAAACAACTGCTCGCCGCCATCGCGGAACATCAGGGCGAAAGCGGGATCGTCTATTGCCTATCCCGCGACAAAACCGAAAAGACAGCTAACTTCCTCGCCGAAAACGGCGTCAACGCCCTGCCCTATCATGCAGGAATGGACAAAACGGACCGAACCCGCCACCAAGACATCTTCATGACCGAACCCGGCGTTGTCGTGGTCGCCACCATTGCCTTCGGGATGGGCATCGACAAACCGGACGTGCGGTTTGTCGTCCACACGGACATGCCCGGATCGGTCGAAGCATACTATCAGGAAATCGGCCGGGCCGGACGGGACGGGCTGCCCGCCACCGCCCAAATGCTCTATGGACTGGACGACCTGCGGATGCGCCGCCAGTTCATCGAGCAGGAGAACGCCAGCACCGACCATAAGCGGCGGGAACACAAACGCCTCGACGCCCTGATCGCCTATTGCGAAAGCCCTGCCTGCCGCCGCCAAGCCCTGCTGGCCTACTTCGGCGAAGCTTCCGAACCCTGCGGGAATTGCGATTGCTGCCTCGATCCGCCCGAAATGGCCGATGGAACAGAAGCCGCACAGCATCTTCTATCGGCCTGTATGCAGACGGGGCAAGTCTTCGGCGCAGCCCACCTCATCGATATTCTGCGGGGTGCGGATACGGAGAAAATCCGCAAATTCGGCCATGGCGATCTATCCTCATATGGGAAGGGCGCAGAGATCAGCAAAGACGGCTGGCGCTCCGTCGTCCGACAGATGGTCGCGGCAGGCCTTTTGCAGCTGGATATCGCCGGTCACGGCGGCCTCTCCCTGACGGAACGCGGCAACGCCTTAATGCAGGGCGAAGGCGCGTTTCAGTATCGGCTCGACACCGTTAAACGTCGGCCCAAAACCCGTTCCCAGAGCAAGGCGCCCCAGGCGGAAGACGAAACACCGCTAGCCCCACGGGAGTTCGATCTCCTCCTTAAGCTCAAGGACCTCCGCCTCTCACTGGCCCAGGAACGCAGTGTCCCGGCCTATGTCATCTTTCCCGATCGGGCCCTGATCGACATGGCCCGCAAAGCCCCGACCACCCTTGCCGCATTCGGCCAAATTCACGGCGTCGGCGCAAAGAAACTCGATGACCTGGGCGAAACTTTCATCGAGGAAATCCAGACCGCCCTCACCGAAATGGGCGAAGCCTAGAAAATTGATCAAGATCAATCTTTAGACTTTAGTTGATTAAAGTTGTTCCTTTAGCCTAAAAGCTATGGTCAACTTTTCCATAATTAAAATAAATTCAGAAAAGCCCTGCAAACCAAGGGCTTACGCAGGTGGGCTTGCGTTTTAGAGGGTAGCATGGGCAAAAGAAACGCAATCGGCAATATCGGAACCCGGTTCAAGGCGGTGCTATTCCTTCTGGCCGCATTGTCGATCACCAGCTACGCCATTCAGGAATTCTTCATTGTCGGTCAAACAAGCAGCGCCACGGAAATCAACGTAGCGGGCCGTCAGCGCATGCTGAGCCAACGAATTTCCCTTCTCGCCACAAGACTGACTCCTCCTGAACAGAGTCTGGATGAAGAAGAGGCCCAGGCGCTCCGACACCAATTCATTAACGCCGTCAACCTGATGCAAAAATCCCACGAAGCTCTCACTCAAGGTGACCCGCTTCAGGGGATTCAACCCCTTACATCCAAGATGCTGCAGACGATGTATTTCGGCCCCGAACTGCATCTGGACAGAGACGTCAGGGCTTATCTCTCCCTGGCCCGGCCGCTTTCCGAGGAAGGCCTGAATGCCGACCAACTGGAGAAACGCAAGAAAGCCTTCTTCGCCTTCAACGATGATCGACTTCTGGTCGACCTCAATACGGTGGTCGAGCGTTACGAAGAAGAGAATAAAAGCCGGTTTGAAAATCTCGGGATTTATCAGGCGCTCAGCCTAATCGCCATCCTGGGAGCCCTTTTCGCCTCATGGATGGCGGTCTTTCAGCCTTTGGTCCGTCAGCTCAACAAATATATCGGGACCATTTTCAAGCAGAGCTTCGACCTGCGGGGCAGCGAGGACCGCTTCCGCTCTATTACGGACTCCTCTCAACTCGCCATGATCATCGCCGTCGATGAAAACAGCCAGATCATCTCTTGGAATCCGGCGGCCGAACGGTTTTTCGGCTATAGCGAGGAAGACGCCATCGGCATGGACGCCAACCGTCTCGTCCCCAAGCGGCACAGAGAACTCTACGACGAAACGTTCACCCAGGCTCTGGCCAGTAAAACGCCGCAACTCTTCGGCCAAGCCATCGAGGCCGTCGGCATGGCCAAAGATCGGCATGAGTTTCCCATCGAGATTTCGCTCGGCTCATGGCGACAGGGTGGCAAAAAGTTTTTCAGCGCCATTGTCCATGACATCTCCCCCCGCATCGAGGCGGAACGAGCGATTAAGGCCACCGCCTCCCGACTCGAGCGCGCCCAGAAGGTCGCCCATCTGGTCCATTGGGAATGGGACCTTGAAACCGGTGTCATCATTACCAACGAAGAAGGCGTCAAGCTCTTGGGCCGCGACCCATCCGTCGGCCAACCGACACCTGAGTGGTTCTTCAGCGGCATTTTCGCCCCGGATAAACGACTATTCCGCAGCACCATCATCAGCGGCATCAAATCCGGAGAACCGATCCAACTGGAATACCGTTTCATGCGCGGAAACAATCACGAAGACCTATGTTGGCTCCACATGGACTGCGCCTTCGAACGAGATAAAAACGGAAAAGTCGTCCGCATGGTCGGCGCCGCCCGCGATATCACCAAAGAAAAGAACCTCGCCAGCACGTTGATCGCCGCCAAAGAGGAAGCCGAACTGGCCAACCGGGCCAAGAGTACGTTCCTCGCCAACATGAGCCACGAGCTACGCACGCCCCTAAACGCCATCATCGGTTTTTCCGATATCATCCGGGATGAAATGCTCGGCCCGATCGGCACTCCCGCCTATTTGGATTACGCCACCGACATCAACACCTCGGGCACCCATCTTCTCGGCATTATCGGTGATATTCTCGATGTCTCGAAAATCGAATCCGGCAAGATGGATTTCCACGACGAAACGGTCGACCTGGCCGAGGTCATTCAATCTTGCAGCACCATTCTCGATCAAAGGATCAAAGAAGGAAGGCTCACCTTCGAGATTGATATTCCCGAAACCTTCCCCTGCCTCCGGGCCGACGGATTGCGGCTCAAACAAATCGCCCTCAACCTACTGACCAACAGCGTCAAGTTTACACCGCCCGGCGGAACTGTCCGCTTCGCCGCAGAAATTACCGGCGACGGCAACGCCGCCCTGACCTTCAGCGATACCGGAAAGGGGATCGAAGCCGAGGACATCCCGCTGGTTATGCGCCCCTTCTTCCAGTCCGGCGACATGCACAACTCACCCCAGGAAGGCAACGGCCTCGGCCTCTACATCTCCCGATCCCTGGTCGAACTGCACGGCGGCGAACTTAAGCTGGAAAGCACCGTCGGCGAAGGCACCACCATCACCGTCACCCTCCCCACCGACCGCATCATCCCCCTCAACACCCCCGCCGACGCCCCCATCGGCCGCTAAACCAAAACGCCCCGGCAATGCTAGCCGAGGCGTTGATGCCCGACCTGAGAGATAGGTGACGCTTTGTACCGGACACATGGGTAACACTTTTGGCTATTTGGCTGGGGGTGTTGATGCCGTGGAAAGAGAGTTCGGTTATGGAAGAACGTCTACGATTTGTCGCCCTCATTTTGTGAAACTCAATCGGGTCAACGCCGTCTCAGGCCTCACCGGCATTTTGATGCTGCCGTCGCCAGGCCATATAGTTAAAGTTTGTCGAGGCGGTGTTTATCTTTGAGGAGCAAAGTCTCCAGAGCCCCCGCATCAATGTGAATGGTTTCAAATTCGCCATTGATACCGGGATCACGGCAAACTCTGATGCAGGTTGATAACAGCTTCATCTTGAACCAAGACATCAATCCGGTTCTTTTGTATCGTTCCTCCAAACCATATGCGCCAGGAGGAAACGCCTCATTTCGCCCCGGTAAATTGAACTGGTGAGAAAAATGCACTCTGCTGCTGATGGTTTTCGCTTTCATTTCTTTTGCCCAAACATTTGCTATTCAAATTCAGGCTGCACACCCTTCTGAAACTTGGCAATCTGTACCTGCTGAAACATCAAACCTAGATTTTCTGCAAAAATCGGCTGATGGGACTCGATTTCAACGGTTCAGTCGCGCCTGCGATCATTTCCTTCCGTCTCCCGCAACATATGGGGTATGCAGAGGGGGCATCCAGGTGGGTAAATCCACAAATCCGGCAACGACGAAGATTGGGCTCCTTTCTCCGCCCCAATGTTCCTGTATAAAGGGGAAGCCCTGCCAACTTTATGGGTGTTGAACGATTTGATTTTTTGGGCTTGCTTGGGGAGTGGGTACAAAAAGAAGTCGCGCCAACAATATGCGCTTGCCTTGACAGAAGGCCTTCAAACGACACTGCCGTCTCTGGTTCATTTAAAACAAGAAAATCACAGAAGACTGAATTATTGCAGGAAGGGCCTGTTGGCATTGGTTTCGCCTGTTAGGGAAAACGTCGCTCTCAAAACTAGGAGCTGCGGGAGGAGAGTCCCTCCCGCAACGGCCCCCTAAGATTTGGGCTCGGGCGTTTCCTTGGTTTCGGCCTTATGTGCCGGATTGGCCGCTTTATCGTGCTGATCGGCCACCTTGTCATGCCGTTTAGCCTGTTTAGCATCTTTTGACGGCTCGACGGCTTTGGATTGGTTGGCTGTATTCTCGTTGGCAACGTAATCTTTGAATGACATTTTGTTTCACTTTCATTTAGCTGAAAAGATATCCAGCCACCTTATTACATTAGCACTACAACCCGTAATTTCAATTAATATTCTTTTTTTATTTTTACAAAAGTATAGTGCTCTATTTTTATTGACTATTTTATTGCCAATCATTTCATGGAGTATGGCATGCATATACAGCGGCTCAAGTTTAAGGCCACGAAATCTTTGGGAACTGCAATGGCATTAAATCTTTGCCGCCACCTCTGGCTGAAAGAAGTCTGGTGGTTTTGTTACAACTAGGCACAACATGGTTGAGACTATTTGGGGTTCCGGCCTTCCCGTATGGCGCGGAAGAGACGATCTGTTTTGACGCGCCGTCTTAATTCTCCCGCCAATTGAAGTATGGTTTTTGTTATGGGCAGGATTTTGGATGTGTCCGGAGCACTTTCGGCTTTAGGCTCTTGGCCAGGCTCATCAAAACGAGCGGCAAAGTCTATCTCTTGCCGTGGTTCTGAGTCGCGCCTCAAAGCGGCATCCAATTCTTTTGGATCGACTTCCATCACCTGCATCAGTTTCACGTTTCCGGTCGTACCGTGAAGATGAATAAGAGAACGTTTTCTTCTCCAAGCCATGAAAGAAAGACCTTCTATAAGCTCTTCGTCCGTTTCAATTTCATAGGCTCCGGCAGGCTGCATTTCCTCCATGTCGGCAAGATGAAATGGGTGATTGAACGTCACCGTTTTGGTGTTTGTGCGAATTGCCATTACGAAACTCCTCCTTAGGGCGAGAACGCGCGCCAACGGCCCTGTTGACCCTGGACAAGGGGTTTTGCGACCAAGTTAAGAGGCGATCACGAGCTATTTTGCGTCAGCTTGATTTGATGTGCTCCGTGCCATGAGACCTAGGGTCAGGACCCGTTAAGGAAGAACACATTCATCTCGCCTCTTTTGGTAAGGCTTGTTGCAATCCCAATCGTTTCCAAAATAGCCGATGTGGGCGTTCTCTGGGATTTTTAGGATGAAACATTTCCCATCACTTTCCCTGTAGCCTCGTTCACATTTCCAGCTGTCGCCTGAGGCTTCTAGATAGGCGTTAGCGGGTACCATAACCTTGGTGCATTTCTCGTCTTCCGCTCTATATCCTCGGCTGCATTCCCAGCCAGATCCATATGAGGCATTTGTCAGATAGGCATTGGCGGGGAGAGTGATTTCAACGCAGTTGCTTTCGGCCTTTTTATAGCGACGATTGCATTCCCAGCCGGAACCAGACGAATCTAGAAAAGCATTTGGCGGTACATTGACCGCGACACACTCATCATTGAGAATGTGATGGCCCCAATTGCATTCCCAACCGCGACCGTAAAATGCCTCAGTTGCATATGCTTTCGGCGGCACTTTAACTTTTATGCAAGTCTCGTGCTCTTCCCGAAACCCCTCACTGCATTCCCAGCCACGCCCATAAGAATAACTCGTTAGGATGGCGTTCTGGGGCAAAACTATTTCTATGCAAGTTCCGTCTTTCTCTTTAAAACCACGATTACAGTCCCAGCCGTCCGAGTAACTCCTTGCGCGAGCATTCTCCGGGACTTTCGCCGAAATGGTTTGAGCAAAAGAAACTCCGGTAAAAATAAGCGGACTAATAAGCAAAAAAGCTAGAGCGCATACGAAACCGCGAACTTCTGGTGATATGTTCATAGGGTCTTTCTTCCTTTGTTCGCGATACTTTTAGGCAGACTGGTGCTTTGGCCAATTAGTTCGCAAGGTAATTTGATGCTTCGGGGCGTTGGTGACGTAAAGCTTAAAAGCCTGGGCATGGCCTCTTGGCTACCTATACGTACTGTAGGTGTTGCCGCCTTTTTTCTTTGCGCGATAAAGGGCTCTGTCCGCATGACGAAGTAGGTCCACGGCATTTTCCATACCTACTGACAAGTGGGCTACTCCAATACTGCAGCTAACAGAGACCTCATGGTTATTAATCATTAAGGGCTGGCATAGAGTCTCCGCATAGTGTTGGGCCATGTTTTTTGCTGCATGAATGTCCTTTATGCCTTTGAGAATTATCGCAAATTCATCGCCTCCAAATCGGGCGACTTTGTCCGTTTCTCTAAGGCCCTTGGATAACAGCATAGCTACTCTCATTAACAAAGCATCGCCAACAGGATGGCCGTATGTGTCATTGATCGCTTTGAAACCATCTAAATCCAGGAGTAGCAGCGCTGTCCCTTGTTTGAAGCGCCGATCTGATTTTGCCGCATCATCCAGGGCTTCATCAAAGCTACGACGATTAGAAAGGCCCGTCAGGGAATCGGTCAGAGCGAGATGGCGCATTTCCTCTTCAAGTTTTTTGCGGTCTGTGACGTCTTCAAAAGACACTAAAAAAAAGGTTTCACGGTTTCTGGAAGCTTGAATTTTTTTCGCATCGAGTACGAACGTTCTTCTGCCGAGAGCGGGTGTCTTGACGTCTAGCTCAAAGTTCACAATTGCGATGTCCTCATGGACGAAGCGATTCAGCAAATCCAGTAGAGTCCTGTCGTTCCAAATTCCTTTGCCAAATTCACGAAGTAATTGCTTCTTGGCGTTTTCGGGTGTCACTGAAAAGTACTGATGGAAGCGAAGGTTGGCCGTCTCTACGCGAAGGTTACGGTCCAAAATCAACAGTGCCACAGGCAAAGAATCCAAGATCTGCCAAGCGAAATCCGGATCTAATTTTAGGTGGTGCTCGGCATAATCCGCCAGCTTAGTTAGAGGAGATGCTTCGCTCGAATGCGGCGTCATTGAAATGTGCAACGAACTCAAGGCGCATCTCGATTCAGCCGTTTTGCTTGAGCAACGGCATCATCCAAATTCGTGTACCGAAACGCTCCAATATGAAAATAGTCTATAGGAACTCTTTTGATGCCGTACTTTTTCAAGGTTTCGGCTGCAGGATCTATGGAGTTGTCCGCCTCCTGGCTATTTGTTTTATAGCTGTCATCACTTTTTATTGGATGGGGGTGTGCCTGTGGGGTGTGCTTAAGGGACATTTTCAGCCCTCCGCTCTATTGCCGAAAAAATATTCGGCAATAAATGTTGTACCACAAAAACAATTATTTTTCAAATAATTTTAATTTTATAATATAAATTAATATATTTTTATTTTTGAAAATTCATTTAAAAATAAATTAATAATGACCTTATAGGTCAAACAACCGTATTATTACTTATTTATACCCTCCGTCCAACAACCAAAAAAAGCCGAATAAAGTGTTATTTGCCAATAGCTTAGTGGGCATTGAACAACAATTAAATAATGAGCAAGAACTCAAGCATGCCGAGCTCGGCCAACTTGCCAGACGATTACGATCTCAGATCACTAAGATGTTACCTAAAGCACCAAAAAGCAAAAAGGCTCAGGTCATTTCCGACCTAAGCCTTTGATTTTATTGGTGGGCGCACAAGGACTCGAACCTTGGACCCGCTGATTAAGAGTCAGCTGCTCTACCAACTGAGCTATGCGCCCGTCATTTGACGTGCCGGGGGTTATACGGCCCCGAGGGGGGGAATCGCAAGCAGAAAGTCCGGTTTAGGCGGTTGTCGTGTCCTCGGCCATCTTGCGTAGCTGGAAGCGCTGGAGCTTGCCGGTCGGGGTGCGCGGCAGGGTTTCGACATAGTGGACCATACGCGGGCATTTATAGATGGAGAGGCGTTCCTTAATCGCCGTCTGGACCTGCTCGGTGAGTTTGTCTTGTTCCGCTTCACCCGTATCGGCGACGAGGAAAAGAGCGAGACGCACCAACCCATCGGCGTTAGGCGCGCCGACCACGGCGGCTTCGGAAACGCCCGGCACCGTCAGCGCCACGTCTTCGATTTCCACCGGGCTGACCCACTGGCCGGAAATTTTCAGCATATCGTCGCCACGCCCATGGTGGGTCCAATATCCCTCCCCGTCGCGGGAGAACATATCGTCGGTGCAGTACCAGCCGTCCTCAAGGGACTCGGCCGTTTTATCGGGACGCCCCCAGTATTCCGACATGTTGCTTTCCATGCGCACCCAAAGGATGCCTTCGCGGTCCGGTTCGTCGATCTCGGAACCATCATCGGCGACCAGACGAGCCTCGGCCCAAGGCAACAACTGGCCGCAAGCGCCGGGTTTTATCGCATCGGGACGCGAGGCGATAAACAGGAAGGTCGCCTCTGACGCGCCAATGCCTTCGAGAATTTCACCGCCGGTGACGTCATGCCATTGCTTCCAAAGGCTCGGCGGCAAGGCTTCGCCCGCCGAAACATAGTGGCGCACGGCCTTGAACGCCGCCCCTTCCGCCTGCCCGCCCTGCAGCAGGTTGCGATAGAAGGTGGGAACGCTGAACAGATAGTCCGGCTCGAAGCGCTCCACCACTCTGGCGACCGAGTCTGCGTCGGGCCAGCCGTCGAACAGAACAAGAGCCGCCCCGGCGCGCAGCCCGCCAATCAAGCCGTGGCCCAGGGAATAGGCGAAGAAGATTTTCGAGGTGATGAAGATTTTATCGCCCGGTTTGACGCCCAGATTCTCGACCAGATGGCGATGGCCGATAAGCACATGGCTTTGCAAATGAACCGTCGCCTTGGGCCGCCCGGTGGTGCCTGAGGTATAGATCCAGAAAGCCATGGCGTCGGGCGGCAAGAGTTCCGAAGACAGGGTTTCGGGCTGCCCCTCGACAAAGTTTTCGATGGTCTTGTATTCGCCACTCGCCGCGCTGGCGACGACGGCCAGGGGTTCCTGCGTCAAGCTCTTGCGGATCGGCCGGTAAGCGCCGACGAATTCGGCATCGATGAACAGCACCTTGCATTGGCTGTCTTCGATGGCGAAAGCGAGGTCTTTGGACGAAGCGCGGATATTGAAGGCGATGGCCACGCCGCCAATTTTCAGCGTCGCCAAATAGGCCGCAACGAAATCGGGCGTATCTTTCAGTAGAAAAAGCACCCGATCACCCGGCATAACTCCCGCCGCCTTTAAGGCGTTGCCGAACCTGTTCACCAGCTTTTCCAGAGCGCCATAGGTCAGGGACTGGCCACCGAACATCAGCGCCGCACCGTCACGCCCAGCCTTGGCTATGCCTTCACCCAGAATGGCGTCGGCCGCATTCATCATCGCTCCGGAAACATCCGGCATCTTCGAGCCCCCCGGCATATTTAGTTTGTTATCAAACTATTTTTAGGGAAACTAATTGCGCTTGGCAAGACCTTACGAAATTTGTAGAGAACCCAAAGGATTCTAGACCTCTTCTTCGGAGCCTCGGCGGGCGATAGTGACCTCGCGGTGTATGGAGACCGAAAGGAGCAGGCCGAAACTGAACATCAGGGTCAGCATCGCCGTGCCGCCATAGGAAATGAGCGGCAGAGGAACGCCGACAACCGGCACCAAGCCCATCACCATGGCGATATTGATGAAGATGTAGAGGAAGAAGGTCGAGGTGACGCCCAGGCCGACCAGCCGCCCGAAATGATTCTGGCTCTGCACCGAAATGGCGTAGCCGTAGACGAGGATTAAAAAGTAGAGCCCCAACAAGGCAAGCCCACCAAGAAGCCCCATCTCTTCGGCCAGCATGGTGTAGATGAAATCCGTATGTTTTTCAGGCAAGAAGTTGAGATGGCTCTGAGACCCCAGAAGGAACCCCTTGCCGAAAACGCCACCCGAGCCGAAGGCGATTTTCGACTGGGTAATGTGGTAGCCCGCTCCCAGGGGATCCCGCTCCGGGTCGAGGAACGTCAGCACGCGGTTTTTCTGGTATGTGTGGAGAAACTGCCAGCCGATGGGAATGGCCGCCAGCCCCAGCGTAAGAACCACCCCAAACTTCCACAACCTGACCCCGGCCAGGAAAAAGATCGCGCCCGATGAAGCGACCAGCATCAAAGCCGTACCCAGGTCGGGCTGGCGCAGCACCAGCGCCGCCGCCGCGCCGACCATCATCAGCGGAACGATCAGATAGGGGATGCGCCCCACGTCTTCCAGGTTTGCCCCATGGAAGTAACGGGCCAGGGCGAGAATGAGCGCGACTTTCATCACTTCCGATGGCTGAAGCTGGACGAATCCCAGGCTGATCCAGCGCTGCGCCCCCATACCGATGGAGCCCTTGACCTCGACCATGACCAAAAGGATCAAGGCGACCGCATAAAACGGATAGGCCAGCTTCATCCAGATACGAATATCGATGAGCGCCACCACCACCATGATGCCCACGCCGACGCCGAAGCGAACCATCTGGCGCGAAGCCCAGGGATCGAATTGCCCCCCGGCCGCCGAATAAAGCATGGCGACGCCGACCGCCGCGGTCACGCCCAAGAGGATGATGAACATCCAGTTCATCTGCAGGAGCTTTTGGCCAAATGTCAGGTCAAACTCGTTGAGGCGTGATCGGCTCATGTTTCGGCCCCCATGTCGGACAACGCGCCCTTGGCCGGGTTGCGCCGTTGCACCTCTTCCAAGATATCGCGGGCGACCGGCGCAGCGGCTTTTGAGCCCGAGCCGCCGTGCTCAATAACCACGGCGATGGCGAAGCGCGGCGCATTGACCGGCGCATAACCGACGAAGGAGGCATGGTCGCGCTGTTCCCAAGGCAACTCTTCGTTCTTCAACACCCCCTGTTCACGTTCCGCCTTGGAAATCCTACGCACCTGGGCGGTGCCCGTTTTCCCGGCCATCTCCATGCCGGGAACGGGAATCCGTGAGCGGTAAGCCGTGCCCCCCGGCACGTTGGTCACCGCCGCCATGGCGTCACGCACGACCTTGAGGTGATTGGGATTGATGCCCAGACTGCGCGGCGCATCGATGGGGTCGCCGCCTTTATCGGCGCCACGCTCCAGCGCCCGTGTCAACTTGGGCGTGATGGCGAAACCGCCGTTGGCGATGCGCGCCGTCATCACGGCCAATTGCAAGGGCGTGGCGAGAACGTAGCCTTGGCCGATCCCGGAAATCAGCGTTTCACCCATATGCCAACTATCCCCATGGACCGCTCGTTTCCAGTCCTTGTCGGGAATATTGCCGCGCCGCTCACCCGGCAGATCGAGCCCCATGGCCGAGCCGAGACCGAAACGTCGCGCCATGGCGGCGATGCGGTTGATCCCTGTGCGCCGGGCGATCTCATAAAAATAAACGTCGCAGGAGTGCATGATCGCCTCGACCATGTCCTGAGCGCCGTGACCATGCTTTTTCCAACAGTGAAACTTGGCGTTGCCAAGCTCCATATGGCCTTCGCAAAATACTTTCTGCTCGGGTGTGATCACCCCTTTTTCCAACGCCGCCAGCGCGACGATCATCTTGAAGGTCGAGCCCGGCGCATACTGGCCTGAAATGGCCTTGTTGTTGAGCGGGGTGCGCGGGTTGTTGACCAGCGTCTTCCATTCCTTGGAGCTTAGGCCCCGATTGAAGGCGTTGGGATCGAAGCTGGGATTGGAGGCCAACGCCAGAACATCTCCGGTATGGACATCGAGGACCACCGCGACGCCGCTTTCCTCACCCAGTCGCTTGGCCGCCATTCTTTGCAATTCGAAATCGATATTGAGGCGCACATCGGCGCCGGGCCGTCCTTCCTGGCGGTTCAGCTCACGGATCACCCGGCCATAGGCGTTGACCTCGACCTGACTGGTGCCGCCGTTACCGCGCAAGTCCAGATCGTGAACCTTTTCCATCCCCGCCTTACCGATCCGGAAGCCGGGCAATTCAAGCAGCGGATCGCCGGTCAGATCGTTCTCCGACACCGCCGCCACATAGCCGAGCACATGCGCCGTCGCCAACCCTTCGGGATAGTATCGGCTCTGCCCCACATCGATCATGATACCCGGCAGATCGGGGGTATTGACTTCGATCTGCGCCACGTCCTCCCAAGTGAGGTTTTCCCGCACCGTCACCGGCACGAAGCTGCGCTTTCGTTTCATCTCCCGTAGAACTCTTTTGCGCTCATTTGCGGTCAGGCCGATCACGGCGTCGAGCGCGCGGAGCGTCTCTTCCACATCGGGGGCCTGCTCAGGCACCAGCAACACTTGGTAGTTCTGTTCGTTGACCGCCAGAGGAATGCCCTTGCGATCCAGAATGCGGCCGCGTGGCGGCGGCAGCAGGCGCATACTGATGCGGTTGTCTTCGGCGAGGGTTTTATAGCGGTCGGCCTCAATGACCTGGAGATAATACATGCGTCCGATCAGCGTCGAGAGCAGAACGAATTTGCCCCCCGCCAGCATGGCCGCTCGCCGCCCAAAAAGTTTATATCGGTCGCCATCCCTATGCATGCGTCACCTCAACACCAAACGCTGCCATTTGAGCAGCAGCCAGGAGACAAGCGGGAAAAGCCCCAAGGTGATCAGGTACTGGAACAAAAACCCCTGCGGCGAGACGGGTGTCAGGTGATAAAGCGAAACGACGATGAAGGTCACGAGCGCCGCCGAAAGTCCGACCACGCCAAACCCGATCCAAACCACGGCGAAGGACTTACCGAACAGAAAACGGCGTTGCGACAGCACCACGCCATAGACCAATAACAGCACCACCGCATTGACCCCCACCGGGCCGCCCGAAAGCAGATCGAGAAACAGACCGATCACAAAAACGGCGGGCGAGGGCAAAAGCTCGGGACGAAAGACGGTCCAGTGATAAACGGCGATCAGCGCAAGCATGGGAGACACACGTCCCAGCTCAGGCAAATGCATGGGCAACTGGCTGACCATAATGAGAAGAAGCGCAAGAAGGAAGGGCGTGATGTTGCGCGCCAGAAGATCGATGCGCTGGATCGTTGTTTGCTGTTTCACGACCATCTACTGCGCCCTACTTCGGCTTCTGCGCCGACCGGGCCTTGACCTTCTCGGCGCGCGGCAAGGTAACGATCCCTTTGAGGCCAAAATCGACGGCGCGCACATATTCCAGCCGCTCCCGGTCGACGAAGGGCTGAACCTCAATACGGTCGTCGCTGACAGCCGCCACCACGCCAACAGGCAATCCCCAGGGAAAAGCGCCGCCATGGCCCGAGGTAATCACCCGATCACCGGGCGAAGCCGTCGCGCCGGGCGGCAAATGGATGAGGCTGGCGCGTGTCGAGTTGTTGCCCGCCAGGATCGCCCGCACTCTGGTATCCTCAATCATCACCGGAATACGGGAGTTAAGGTCGGTAATCAGCAGAATGCGGGACGAATTGCGACCCACGCCATGAACCCGACCGACCAAACCTTCACCGGCAATAACCGCCTGCCCCTTGCGCACTCCCGCCTTGCGCCCGGCGGAGAGAACCAGCGAATGAGCAAACGTCCCGCCCGCATCGGCGATCACCCGAGCCGAAATATAGCTCTGGGTTCCCTGCGGCTGAAATTTGGAAAGGTGGCGAAGCTCGGTGTTTTCCGCTTCCAGCTTACGAGCCACGATTTGCCATTGAAGCAGCCGGGCGTTGGCCTCACGCAGCCTTGCATTCTCCTCGCGCAGAGCAACCATTTCATTGCCCTGTTTAACCCAGTTGGAAAGCGTTGCGGCAGGCCTGGAAAGCAGGTTCAGCACGGGTGCGACGGCATCGGTAACATAGATGCGCGCCTTCTCGATCAACAAGGTATCGGCCTTGCCGAACATCAGGATCGCAATGGCCGCCATGACCATTCCTACGTATGCAAACCGCTGAATGAGTGACTTAATCGGTTGAGTCGCCTGTGCGACACCACCTTGACGCTGCTTCACCAACGAACCTCTTCAAAAAGCGTGATTTCGTCCCTTCAAACCGGCTAAAGCGCCGGATTCCCTCGGGTACAGACTAGATGGTGTAGTCCTAAAAAGGGATTAATGCAAGAAGGGGGCTTAAAATGAATAATCGAATTTCCATATAGTAAAATAGAGAAAAACTGGTGCAACCAGGGCAATAGAAGACCAAACCTCCATAAGAGGTAAGTGCGATGGGTCAAGCAATGATAACGATTGATGCCGAAGCAGGCCTGGAGACCGTCACCGTAACGGGCCGCGTCAACGTGAATAATTTTCTTGCGGTTACCAACGATGAAAACTTCGGTACGCAACGCAAAAAGCTCTGGGACCTTACCAAGAGCGACTTGAGCGATATCACGACGGATCAGATCATCACCGTCCTGGAACACTTCAAGGAACTCGACGACATCAACAAGGCCGAGGCCGCCGCCATCCTCGTCGACAACCCGGCAAACGAAGTCTTGGTGAAGTTATTCGAAGCAATTTCGCGAGACGTCCTGCTCCGCAAAATCCCAATCTATATCGCCACCACCCGGGACGACGCCCTTCGATGGCTCAACACTATGGTTGAAGACCATAAAAAAGCCTCATAAGACCGTTTGCCGGACGCAAAACCTATTTGAGATTAGTACATCGAGGTGAGAACGTTGCGGAGCTTCTTCATCTCTTCGAGCGCCCGACCGGTGCCCATGGCGACACAGGACAGCGGGTCGTCGGCGATGGAGACGGGCAGTCCCGTAGCGTGGCGCAGCACGTAGTCGAGATTGCCGAGCAACGCACCGCCACCGGTCAGGACGATGCCCTTATCGACGATGTCGGCGGCCAGTTCGGGCGCGGTGTGTTCGAGCGCGACCTTGACCGCCTCGATAATCGCGCCGACGGGGTCGGCCAGACTTTCGGCGATTTCCCGTTCGCTGATCACCAGCTCTTTGGGCACCCCGTTCATCAGGTCGCGCCCTTTGATTTCCATGGTCGCGCCATCGCCTTCTTCGGGCGGACAGGCAGACCCGATATCTTCCTTGATCCGTTCGGCCGAGCCTTCGCCGACCAGCAGGTTATTGTTGCGACGGATATAGGCGATGATCGCTTCGTCCATCTTGTCGCCGCCAACCCGAACCGAGCGCGAATAGACGATGCCGCCGAGCGACAGAACGGCCACCTCGGTGGTGCCCCCGCCGATATCGACGACCATGGAGCCGGTCGGCTCGGTCACCGGCAAGCCCGCACCAATGGCGGCCGCCATCGGCTCTTCAATAAGATAAACCTTGCGCGCGCCCGCGGCTTCGGCCGATTCCTGAATGGCCCGGCGCTCAACAGCCGTTGAGCCGGAAGGAACGCAGACCACAACCATCGGGCTGGCGAAGCTGCGTCGGTTGTGAACCTTGCGAATGAAGTGCTTGATCATTTCCTCGGCGACCTCGAAGTCGGCGATCACGCCATCCCTCAAAGGCCGAATGGCCATGATGTTGCCCGGCGTCCGGCCCAGCATCTGCTTGGCCTCATCGCCAACGGCGAGAACCTGTTTTTTGCCCTTTACCTCGGCGATGGCCACAACCGAAGGTTCGTTGAGCACGATCCCACGTCCTTTGACATAGACCAGGGTGTTGGCCGTCCCCAGGTCGATGGCCATGTCAGCGGAAAGAAAGCCGAAGAGTCGCGCAAACATCGGACCTCACATCAGGTTCAAAAAAATAATACAAACCGGCTCGTAAAAGGAAAACCCCTCCCCAAATACGGCCCCTCGTTTCGGATTATGCGATTCGCCATGCCGAATCGAGGCTTTTCTTTATAAAAGGTCGCTTCCAGCGTTTCTAGATCAGATCGCATTATATTGCGCAAATCGCGCAATATAATGCGTGAAATCTGCTCGACCTTTTAAATAGAGGGCGATTCACGGGTCAAACGACGTCGTAAAACGACGCTGCTTGACCCGACCGCACTCCTGGAAGCGACCTTATCAATCGTCAATTCGGCTTTTTTCAGGCGGAAATCGCCGCCGGAGCCGTTTTTTCGCGTTTGACCAGCAGTTTATTCAAGGCATTCACATAGGCCTTGACCGAAGCCACCATGGTGTCCGTGTCCGCACTTTGGCCGTTGACGGTCTTGCCGTCCTCTTCCAAACGCACGGTCACTTCGGCTTGAGCGTCGGTGCCGCCGGTCACGGCATGGACCTGATAGAGTTGCAGCTTGGCCGTCGCCGGAATCAACTCCTTGATCGCCTTGAAGGCCGAATCCACCGGCCCGTCGCCGGACATTTCGGTCGATTTCTGCTCGCCATCGATTTCCAGGGTCAAGGCGGCCGTCGGCTTACGGGTGCCGCAGGCCAATTCCAGCGAGACCAGCTTGATCCGGTCGTTGGTCCGCAAAACCGTATCATCGACCAGGGCGATAATGTCCTCGTCGTAGACGTCCTTTTTCTTATCGGCCAGATCCTTGAACTGCTTAAAAGCGGTCTGGATGGCGTTGTCACCCAGGTCGTAGCCCAACTCTTTCAGCTTTTCCTTGAAAGCGTGACGGCCCGAATGCTTACCCATGACCAGCTTGGAGGTTCCCAGGCCGACCGATTCCGGGGTCATGATTTCGTAGGTTTCGGCATGCTTCAGAACGCCGTCCTGGTGAATGCCCGATTCATGGGCGAAAGCGTTGGCGCCGACGATGGCCTTATTGGGCTGCACCGTGAAGCCGGTGACCGCCGAAACCAAGCGCGATGCCTTGGTGATCTGCTCGGTGACGATGCCGGTCTGGTAGGGCATGGCGTCCTGGCGGGTGCGCAGGCCCATGACGATCTCTTCCATCGCCGCATTGCCGGCCCGTTCGCCCAGGCCGTTGATGGTGCATTCGACCTGACGCGCGCCGACCTTGACGGCGGCTAAGGAATTGGCCACGGCCAGCCCCAAGTCGTTGTGACAGTGGACCGAGATGATCGCCTGATCGATGTTGGGCACCCGGTTCGTCAGCTGCTCGATGCGGGCGGCGAATTCTTCGGGAATCGCATAGCCCACCGTATCGGGGATATTGATCGTCCGCGCCCCGGCCTTGATCGCCGTTTCAACGCAACGGGCTAAGAAATCAGGGTCGGTGCGCGACCCATCCTCGGCCGACCATTCCACATCGTCGACTTGATTGCGGGCGTGGCTAACGCTCTTTTCAATCGCCTCGACCACGGCTTCCGGCTCCATCTGCAACTTGTATTTCATGTGCAGCGGGCTGGTGGAGATAAATGTGTGAATGCGTTTGCGCTCAGCCGGTTTGACAGCTTCGGCGCAACGGTCGATATCCATCGCTGTCGCGCGAGCTAAACCGCACACGGTGGAATTCTTGATCTGCTTGGCGACCTCGTTGACCGCCTCGAAATCCCCTTCAGACGCGATGGGGAAACCCGCTTCGATCACATCGACGCCCATTTCCTCCAGAACGTGGGCGATCTGCAGTTTTTCCTCCAGGTTCATGGAGGCGCCGGGCGACTGCTCGCCGTCACGCAAGGTGGTGTCGAAAATGATAACGCGGTTGGAATCCTGGTTGCTCATTGGATTCATCCTTTAACTAAAAACTATGCCTAATTGTGAGATTGGTCAGCGTCCGTTTTCCCCTGAGCATCCCCGTTTTAAAGACCAATCTAAAAGGCCTAAGAAAACGATCGAACACGCACTCAGGGGCGGCTAAGTCGTAGGCCGCCTAGTAGGATGAGACCGGAGGAATTAATCTGACGCGCGAAAGCCCCGGCAGCCTGAACGGCTCCGTCGGTCCTTTCAATGATGGTTCCGTTGACCGGTACCATGGTTTGCGTCTCTCCAGTTTTTCCGCACCGATATCGAACAAACATGCCCGAAGATCGTTAACACCTAGATAAAAAGGACCAAAAGCCGCCAATGTCAACCTGTTTTCGCCAATAACGTCGAACCCTGTTGATTTTACCACGGCCATCGCCTAGACAATTCGCCACCAGTTAACGGAACACGGTGCAAATCCGTGGCGGTCCCGCCGCTGTAACCGGAAACGCCGCTCAAAGCAGCATGCAGCCACTGAACATTGGACGTTTGGGAAGGTCTTGAGCAGCTAAATTTTCCGGAAGCCAGAAGACGAACTGGAACATTTCATCCTTCGGGGTCGAGACCTGATGGCAAAGGGTGTCGGCGGACAAGTCTGTCCGCTGAGGCCCTTTTTTTGTGTCACGGGAGATGACCGATGGACGATGCGCGATCTGCGCCTAAAAGCATGGGCACTCTGGCCGATTTGCTGGTCAGCAAGAAATACTGGTTCTTTCATTTTCTCATCGTCATGGGGGTCTGCGCCGCCGGGCTGGTCTACCTGACTCAAGCGACCTACGACAGCGCCCCGCCCCTGGCCGATTTCACCACCCCGTCGGGCGAGATCGTCATCACGGCGGAACAAATCAACAAAGGCAAAGAGGTCTTTCACCTACGCGGCCTGATGAGTTACGGGTCGTTCTGGGGAGACGGGGCGGAGCGTGGGCCTGATTTCACTGCCGATGCGCTTCATCAAATCACTTTATCCATGAAACGCATTTACGGTAGCCAGACATCCAACTCTGCATCGCCCTATCACGAAGATGCCATTGCCGCACGGATCAAGCGTGAGCTGCACACCAACGGCTGGTCGCCGGAAAACGAACGGATCGTGATTACCGAGGCTCAGGCAGAAGCCGCGAATAAATTGGTGGCGTACTATACCGGACTATTCACCGATCCCGCCCACCCGGAAGCCTTCCATCCCGGCTATATTTCAGACCCCAGCGATATTGAAGCACTCTCGGCCTTTTTCTTCTGGGGGGCCTGGGTCGCCGCCGCCGACCGGCCGGGCGAAACTTTCAGCTACACCCACAACTGGCCCTTCGATCCAGACGCAGGAAACCACCCGACCAGCGCCACGTACCTTTGGAGCGCCGTGTCGGTTTTAGTGCTGTTTTTGGGCATCGGCCTGGTGCTCTACGTCTATGGGCAGATGAAATCCCTGCATTACGACCCCTTCAATGGCGGCGACAAACAATCGCTGACCACCGAAGATTTGGAGAACGGTCTGGTCCGCCCGACCCAGAAGTCGACTTATAAGTTCTTCGCCTTCGCCATGGCCTTATTTGGCCTGCAAGTCGTTGCCGGCATCGTTGGCGCCCTCGATTTCATTCGCCCTTTCGGCTTGTTTTTGGGCGATATCCTGCCCTTTACCGTGGCGCGCAGCTATCACACCCTGTTCCAGATTTTCTGGTTCTTCATGTGCTGGGTCGGATACACCATCTTTTTCCTGCCACGACTTTCCCAAGTCCCCAAGGGCCAGCAATTCCTCATCAACCTGCTTTTCGCCGCCTGTCTTTTGGTCGGCCTGGGCGCGGTCATCGGCATCTATTTAGGCCAGACCGGCGTGCTGACCGGCGAGGCAGCCTATCTATTCGGCAGCCAGGGTTGGGAGTTCATGGAACTGGGCCGGGTTTTCCAAATCCTGCTGCTCGCCGCTTTCGGCCTATGGATTTTAATCATCTACCGGGGCGTCAAACCCTGGCTGACCCGCAAGAACCTCTGGTCGGTCCCCGCCTGGCTGCTCTACGGCAGCGGGGTCATGGTGCTTTTTCTGTTTTTCGGCCTGCTGGTCCGCCCCGAAACCAACTTCGCCGTGGCCGACTTCTGGCGTTGGATGGTGGTGCATATGTGGGTCGAAGTAACCTTCGAGGTCTTTACCACGGTGATCGTCGCCTACATGCTGGTGCAGATGGGGCTGATCACCAGGGTCATGGCCGAACGGGTGATTTTTCTCGCCGTTATGTTGTTCTTTATCACCGCCACCGTCGGCATCGGCCATAACTTCTACTGGATCGCCAAACCAACCGGGGTCATTGCGCTGGGCAGCGTCTTTTCAACCCTTCAAGTCCTCCCCCTGTTGCTACTAACCCTCGACGCCTGGCGGATGCGTCAGGAACGCGAAAGGGCCGACAGTTGCCTGACCAGCGGCAAGCAGAATCTGGTCATGGGGGAAGTCTGGCTATTCATCCTCGCGGTCAATTTCTGGAACGTGTTCGGCGCGGGGGTCTTCGGATCGCTGATCAATCTACCGATCATCAACTACTTCGAACACGCCACCTACCTGACCGGCAACCACGCCCATGCCGCCATGTTCGGGGTTAAGGGCAATATCGCCATCGCCGGAATGCTGTTTTGCTGCCAGCATCTGTTTGAAAAACAGGCGTGGAACCCCAAACTGATCCGCACGGCCTTCTGGTCGCTCAACATTGGCATCGGTTTGATGATGTTCCTCGACCTGTTTCCCGCCGGAGTTTACCAGTTCATAGCGGTCCTGGAGCGCGGTTTATGGTATGCGCGGTCCCAGGAATTGATCCAGGGAACGGTTTTCCAGACCCTCACTTGGTTTCGTTCCATCGGCGGGATTGTCTTCGTCGTCGGCGGGGTGATCCCGCTTCTCTGGTTCGTTTGGTCACGGGCCAAAAGAATGCGCGAGATCAGTTCTGAAATAGAAACTGAACAGAACACCCAAACGTCCCGTTGGGCAATCGACGAATCAGCCTGACTAAATACAAAAGGGGCCGCAGATCGCGGCCCCTCTCTCAAACCTTTAAAGACTTTTGCCTTTAGTTCTTTTCTTTGTCGACCAGCTTGTTCTTGGCGATCCAGGGCATCATGCCGCGCAGTTGTTCGCCGACTTTTTCGATGCCGTGTTCGCCGTGGTTGCGGCGGGTGGCCTTGAAGCTCGGTTGACCGGCTTTGCATTCGAGCATCCAGTCGCGGACGAAACGGCCGGACTGGATATCCTCGAGAACGCCTTTCATGCGCTCTTTGACTTCCGGGCCGATCACCCGCGGGCCGCTGACGTAGTCGCCATACTCGGCCGTGTTGGAGATCGAGTAGCGCATGTTGGCGATGCCGCCTTCGTAGATCAGGTCGACGATCAGCTTCACTTCGTGCAGGCACTCGAAGTAGGCCATTTCCGGGGCGTAACCGGCTTCGGTCAGCGTTTCGTAACCGGCCTTGATCAGCTCGGTCAGACCGCCGCAAAGCACGGCCTGTTCGCCGAACAGGTCGGTTTCGCACTCTTCCTGGAAGGTGGTTTCGATGATGCCCGAACGGCCGCCACCGACACCGGAAGCGTAGGACAGGGCGATCTCAAGGGCGTTGCCGCTGGCGTTCTGGGCCACGGCGACGAGGCAGGGCACGCCGCCGCCTTTCTGGTATTCGCCGCGCACCGTATGGCCGGGGCCTTTCGGGGCGACCATGAAGACGTCGAGGTCGGAACGCGGTTCGATCAGGCTGAAGTGAACGTTGAGGCCATGCGCGAAAGCCAGGGCCGCGCCCTGCTTCATGTTGTCGTGCAGGTCGGCATAGTAGATTTCGGCCTGGAGTTCGTCCGGGGTCAGCATCATCACCACGTCGGCCCACTTGGCGGCTTCGGCAGGCGTGTAGACGGTCAGGCCTTCGCCTTCCGCTTTAGCGCGGCTGGACGAGCCTTCGCGCAGCGCCACGGCGACATCGGTCGCGCCGGAATCGCGCAGGTTGAGCACATGGGCGTGACCCTGGCTGCCGTAGCCGACGATGGCCACTTTTTTGCCTTTGATCAGGTTGATGTCTGCATCACGGTCGTAATAGACGCGCATCGGTTCGGTTCCTCTCGATCTCAATAAATCTTTGTGCAACGGCGTGCGAAGCGCGGGATTTAGCAAATCCAGCCGCCTGACGCCAGTTTTAATGTCAATTTTGCAGCAGCATTGTTGATGGTTCGGCCAAAAAGAACTATTCTCAACTAGTCAGACTAGTCAGGAGACTGCCATGCATTCGTGGCAACTACAGGAAGCCAAAGCCCATCTCAGCGAATTGGTTCGCAACACCAAGACGGAAGGACCGCAGGAAATTTCGGTACGCGGCAAGCCCACCGCCGTGGTTTTGTCGCAAGAGGACTTTCAGCGCCTGACCGCCCCCAAACAAAGCTTATCCGAGTTTATCCAAGGCTCTCCCCTCGCCGGACTCGACTTCGACCTTGAGCGCGATAAAAGCCCCGACCGGGACATTGATTTGTGAGCTATCTGCTCGACACCAACGTGATTTCCGAACTGGCGCGGACCAATTCGAACCGAAACGTTGTCGCATGGGTCGATAGCCTGCCCTCCGAAGCATTATACTTAAGCGTTTTGTCCCTGGGCGAAATCCGCAAGGGTATTGAGAAACTCACCAAGGGCAAACGCAAGGAGCGCCTGACCCTCTGGCTCGAACACGACCTGCCCCTGTGGTTCGGCGACCGCTTCCTTCCCATCGACGCCGCAACAGCCGACCGATGGGGGCTGCTGACCGCCCAAGCCACACGGTCCATCCCCGCCATCGACAGCCTGCTGGCGGCCACGGCATTGACCCACGGACTGACCCTGGCCACCCGCAACGTTAAGGATTTTGATTTTCCGGGTTTAAACGTCGTTAACCCCTGGGACGGCATCTAACAACGGCAGACGCACCTCGCCCGTTGATGGTGGTGCTTATATTCCCTTTTACAGTACTTGTCAAGATTTTTTTCCTGTTTCTGCCAAAGTATTCTGGGGAGCAAAACAGGAAAACTGTAACCCATGTCTCCGGGCTAAACTGTTACCCATCTCACCGGTTGATCAGTACCTTTTCCCAGCATCAACAACGCAAAAAGGGGACACGTCGCTCGGACATGTCCCCTTTTTGCTTGATTCGTCACGCCCCTTTTTGGGGAGCGGTTCGTGTTACATCTTATCTTTGCCCCGCGAGATGGCGGCGACGCCGGTGCGGGCGACGTCTTCGAGGCCCAGGGGCTGCATCAACTCGATGAAGGCGTTGAGCTTGCGGGTCTTGCCGACGATCTCGAAGACGAAGGATTCGTTGGTGCTGTCGACCACGCGGGCGCGGAAAATATCGGCGATGCGCAGGGCCTCGACGCGGTGTTCACCCACACCCTGAACCTTGACCAGCGCCAGTTCGCGCTCAACCGCCGGGCCGTCGACGGTCAGGTCGACCACCCGATGCACCGGCACCAGACGCTCGAGCTGCGCCTTGATCTGCTCGATCACCTGCATGGTGCCCGAGGTGACGATGGTGATCCGCGAGGTGTTCTTGTCGGCGTCGACCTCGGCCACGGTGAGGCTTTCGATGTTGTAGCCGCGGCCCGAAAACAGGCCGATGACCCGGGCCAAAACGCCGGATTCGTTGTCCACCAAAACGGAAACGGTGTGATAGCGGATAATGTCGTTCATTGCGTTCACAGCATTTACTCCGTGCCGTCGGGGCTCATCGTTTTAAAGCCCCTTTTGTTTGATCTCTCTTAGGCTCGCTTTCGTCGTGGTCCGGTTCTTAGGTCAGCACCATACCGGCCACGTCGTCGTCGTGCGCGTCTTCCGGCACGTCTTTCGGGCCGAGGAGGATTTCGTTGTGGGCCGCGCCCGCCGGGATCATCGGGAAAACGTTTTCCTTAGCGTCGGTCATTACATCGACGATCACCGGACCGTCGTGGTCCAGGGCGTCCTTGATCGCCTTGTCCACCTGATCGGGCTTGGTGATGCGGATCCCCTTGGCGCCGAAGGCCTCGGCCAGCTTCACCAGATCCGGGTTCACGTCGAGGACGGTCTCGGAATAGCGCTCATCATGGAACATTTCCTGCCACTGGCGGACCATGCCCAGATACTTGTTGTTGAGCACGAAGGTCTTAACCGGCAGACCGAACTGCATACAGGTCGCCAGTTCCTGCAGGTTCATCATGAAAGACCCATCGCCCGAGATGCAGATGGCGGCGGCTTTTCTATGGGCCGCCTGTGCGCCCATGGCGGCCGGCAGGCCGTAGCCCATGGTGCCGAGACCGCCCGAGGTCAGCCAACGGTTGGGCTCGTCGAAGCTTAAGTGCTGAGCGGCGAACATCTGGTGCTGACCCACGTCGGTCGAGATATAGACGTCCTTGCCCTTGGTCAGTTCGCCCAAACGGCGCAGGAAATACTGCGGCTTGATCTTGGACTTCATCTCTTTAAACGACAGGCAATCGACGTCCCGCCACTGTTCGATGGTCGCCCACCATTTTTTCAGCGCCTTGGCGTTGGGGGTCAGTTGCTGAGACTTCCAAGCCTTGATCAGGTCTTCCAGCACATGCCCGGCGTCGCCGGTAATGGCCAGATCGACGATCACCGTTTTGTTGATCGACGAGGGATCGATGTCGATATGAATCTTCTTCGAGTTGGGCGAGAAGCCGTCGAGGCGTCCCGTCACCCGGTCGTCGAACCGCGCGCCGATATTGACCATCAGGTCGCACTCATACATCGCCTTGTTGGCCTCGTAGGTGCCGTGCATCCCCGGCATGCCGAGGAACTGATCGTCGGAACCGGGGTATGCGCCGAGGCCCATCAGGGTCAGCGTACAGGGATAGCCGGTCATCTTGACGAACTGCTTGAGCAGCTTGGAGGCATTGGGGCCCGAGTTGATCACGCCGCCGCCGCAATAAATGATCGGCTTCTTGGCCTCGGCGATCATCTTGGCCGCCTTCTTGATCTTGGAGAAATCCCCTTTGATCTTGGGCCGGTAGGTTTTGTGCTCGACCTTGGAAGGGCCGCTGTATTTGCCTTCGGCGAGAATCACGTCCTTGGGAATATCGACCAGCACCGGGCCCGGACGGCCGGTGCGCGCGACATAGAAGGCTTCATGCATAATGCGCGGCAGGTCTTCGACCGACTTGACGAGATAGTTGTGCTTGGTGCAATGCCGGGTGATGCCCGTGGTGTCGGCTTCCTGGAAGGCGTCGTTGCCGATCAATGCCGTGGGCACCTGACCGGTGATGCAGACCAGGGGAATGCTGTCCATCATGGCGTCGACCAGACCGGTGACCGTGTTGGTCGCACCCGGTCCCGAGGTGACGAGGCAAACGCCCACCTTGTTCGACGCCCGCGCGTAACCTTCGGCCGCATGAACGGCGGCCTGCTCATGGCGCACCAGAATGTGCTGCAAGGAGTTCTGCTTATATAGTTCGTCGTAGAGCGGGATGGTTACGCCGCCCGGCAGCCCGAATACGACGTCTACACCCTGATCCTTCAAGGCTCGAAGGATGATCTGGGATCCGGTCATAGTGGCGCTACTCATGCTCTACTCCACGATAAAAGAAAGAGAAATTACGTTTTTCAAAACCAAGCGGCCTCTCCATCAAGGCTTCCAAAAGGGGCTAACCCATGGGAACCGGGCGGAAAAGGCCGCATCGAAGGACGCGCACACTAGCCCCCTTTGTTTAGGGGGTCAACAAAAACTGACGAATAAATGAAAAGATTTCTTCCATAAACCTTTTCGAATATTGCGCAGATATCAGCAAATCCGGTTCAACCTGATTGCGGAACCATGTCATTTGCCGCTTGGCGAACCGCCGGGTCGTGGTTTTCGCCCAGTCCCGCGCCTCGTCCAGAGTCTTTTCGCCGCGAAGGTAGGACAGCATTTCCGGCACGCCGAGAGCCTTCATCGCGGGCAGGTCGGGCGACAGGTTCAGCGCTTCCAGCGCGCGGATTTCATCGAGCGCCCCTTGATCGAGCATGGCGTCGAACCGGGTTTCGCAGGCCGGATAGAGATCGGCGCGGTCGGGCAAGATGAGAAGCGTCGCCGCGTTGAGGTCGGGCAAGGGCGGCTCGGGCTTGACCTCTTCCTGCCATTGCGAAAGCGGTTGCCCGGTCGCCTCAAACATCTCCCAAGCGCGGATTAGCCGCTGAGAATCGGAAGGGTGAAGGCGTTCGGCAATCATCGGATCGCGCTCAGCGACTTCGGCGTGAAAGGCTTCGTTGCCCAATTCCTCAAGCCGCGACATGGCCTTTTGCCGAATTTCTTCAGGGATATCGGGGAAGGCCCCGATCCCTTCGATCAGCGTACGGATATAAAGTCCCGTGCCACCGCAGACGATGGGCAGCTTGCCCTCGGCCCAAGTCTCCTTGACCGCCGCAACCGCCATGGCCTGCCAACGTCCTGCCGAACAGGCTTCGCTCGGCGGCAAAACGCCATAGAGCCGATGCGGCGCGCGCGCCTCGTCCTCTTGGCTCGGCCGTGCGGTGATGACGTTCAACACCTCATAGACCTGCATGGAGTCCGCATTGATCACTACGCCGTCGAACTCTTCCGCCACATCGAGCGCGCAGGCCGATTTGCCGCTGGCCGTCGGCCCACCGATGACAATGAGGTTATTCCGAACTTCCTTATTCATGGGGCGACCTATAGCACACTTGCCAAGAAAAGAGTCCCGTCCTATACCGCCCGCACGATGGAAAACGTTCTGACCCTCATAACACCCAACGACAGCCACGACCTGGAAGACGGCGCGCAGGCCGAAGCGCGCACCGTGCTCGCCGAGTTGGGTGCGAGCTTGGGCGAAACGGCAATTCTCAAGGCAGATATCGCGCTGGATATCCCTTTTGAAGGACTGCCGCCCATGGAGGCCCGCGCCGCGGTGCGCCAACGGCTTGAGGGTTGGCCCATCGACGTCATCGCCCAGCCAGCCGCAAAGCGACGTAAAAAATTACTGATCGCCGATATGGACAGCACCATCGTTGTCGGCGAAACCCTTGATGATCTGGCCGACCACGCGGGCCTCAAAGACAAGGTCGCCCGCATCACCGAACGCGCGATGAACGGCGAGGTCGGTTTCCGCGGCGCTCTGGTCGAACGGGTCGGGCTGCTTAAAGGCTTAAGCGAATCCATGCTGGCCGAAACCATGGCCGATACCCAGTTGACCCCCGGCGCGCGCCTGCTCGTGCAGACCATGCGGCGACACGGCGCTTATTGCGCCCTGGTTTCGGGCGGGTTTACCTATTTCACCGAAAAGGTCGCCGAGATTTGCGGCTTCCATACCCACCGGGGCAACATCCTCAATATCGACAACGGCCAGCTTACCGGCACGGTGGGCGAGCCCATCGTCAACAAAGACACCAAGCTCGAATGCCTCAAGACCTTCTCCGCCGAACGGAGTATCGACCTTGGCGAAACCTGCGCGGTGGGCGATGGGGCAAACGACCTCCCGATGCTCATGGCCGCCGGTCTCGGCATCGCCTTCCACGCCAAACCGGTGGTTGCCGCAGAAGCCAAATATCGCATTGAATTCAACGACCTGACTTCCCTGCTTTTCGCCCAGGGATACCGGTCAGATGAATTCGCAGCTTAGGGCCCGACCTAGGGTCAGGACCCTAGTTTCTTTCCAGTTCCACCAAACTGTCAAAAAATCATAACTTAGAACAATTATGCTTTCTCTCGATCGGGAAAAGATCGGCCTTTCACGACATCCGAAAGAGGGAAAATATCTATGCACGGCAATGGATACGCGAGGGTATTGGCAAAGGTTCTCAAGTGGTTGAACGACAACAAGGACCTCTGGGAGAACAATCCCGAGCGCTACCAAACTTTATTTGAATCACGTCTCAGGCTTCATGCGTTGACCGATTACGATGCTTCAAACTGCCTCGCCGAATACCAAATGTTCAGTGTTTACGGCTCAACTCCCTCATCTTTGGCCCAGTCCCGTGAAGAGACCGTTATTGGCTTTTTAGCCGCTTGAAACGAAACGCAATCAATTCGGAACGAAGACCATGACCCATATTCGTGAAGACATTATCGCCAGATCGATGATCCGCTGGCTGCACAACAACCGTCAATTTCGCCATCACGACCCGGCCCACTTCAAAAAGCTTCTGACGAGCCGGATTCGGCATATGGCGCTCGATGAAGACGCGGCCGAACTCTGTTTCAAGGTCTACCGCGCCAGTTTGTCCCCTCCGGCTTAGGGTCAGGACACTGTGCGGCCCGTCACAGAATAAAAAACCGACGGCCGCTACTAAGAAAGACAATCACAGGGAGTATCAAAAATGTTTAAACGCAGCACACTGCCTTTTCAGCAGCTTCTCTGGCTGTTTCCCGTGGCTGTTTCCATGCAGGCGATGAATGACGCCATGCGAGCCATGTCGGCCACCACTACCCGGCCCCGCCAAAGATAACCAGCGCCCCATTTGTTATCGTCATGCCCGCGACGGCGGGCATCCACGACTTCAAACAGCGGGGCCGCGGAAACAACGTCGTGGGCACCCGCATTCGCAGGCGCGACGGTTTTTAAGCTCGCCTAATCCCACAGGGCGTAGGATACCAGGCCGTCGGCTAGTTTGGGTTCGAACCAGGTGGACTTGGGCGGCATGACCTCGCCTGCATCGGCGACGGCGAGCAGGTCTTTCATCCGGGTCGGGAAGAGGGCGAAAGCGACTTCCATCTCGCCGGAGTTCACCCGCTTTTCAAGCTCCTTCATGCCGCGAATGCCGCCGACGAAATCGATCCGCTTGTCGCGCCTGGGATCGGAAATACCGAGGATGGGCTCGATCAGGCGGTCGTGGATTAAGCTCACGTCCAACCGCTCGACCGGCTGATCCTCGCCCGGCAAGTCTTCCTTCGGCGCCAGCATGTACCACTGGCCTTCCAGATACATGCCGTAGGTATGGGCTTCGGTCGGCTTGGCGGCTTGGGAAGCCTTGACCAGATGAAAGCGTTGTTTGATTTCATCTAGGAAATCTTCGGGCGTTCGGCCGTTCAGATCGGTCACCACCCGATTGTAATCGAGCACCTGCATTTCATCGGTGGCGAAAGCCACGGCGAGGAAATATTCGGCGATGTCGCTAGCCGCACCATCACGCCGGGCGGCGGCGACCCGCGAGGCCGAAGCCGAGCGGTGATGTCCATCGGCGATGTAAAGCGCCCCCAGGCTTTCAAACGATGCGGTCAGGATATTGAGCGTCAGGGTATCCTCAATCACCCATAGGGTATGTTGGATACCATCGTCCGCCGTCACATCATAAGTCGGCGCGGCCTCACTCACCTTGGCAAGCGCTTCTTTTATATCGTCATGGGGACGGTGGGTCAGCAGGACCGGCCCGGTCTGGGCGTCAACCGCCTCGATCTGGCGGACCCGGTCATCCTCTTTGTCGGGCCGGGTGAACTCATGCTTTCGAATATCGTTGGTGTCATAAGCGGCAACCGAAGCGCCAACCACCGCGCCGGTCTGAATATGGTCGCCCATTTTAATTCGGTAGGCATAATAACAAGGGGCCTCATCGCGAATCAGCACGCCATCGTTCACCATCTTGTTGAGGTTCTCGGCGGCCTTGGCGTAGACCTCGGAGGCCATGGGGTCGGTTCCTTCCGGCAGGTCGATCTCGGCCTTGGAAATATGGAGGAAGGAAAGCGGCTTTCCGGCCGCCCGTTCGCGGGCTTCGGCCGAGTTGAGCACGTCGTATGGCGGAGCGGCCACATCGGAGGCCTTGTCGGGAGCCGGACGCAATCCTCTGAACGGACGAACCAAGCCTTTATACGGTTGGGGTGCTGCGGACACGGCTTTCTCCCTAATTTTCATGAAACCGAGGATTACGTTACGTCGCTTGTACGATGTTGACCCCGACAGCGCAACGGTCGATTCCACGAAACCTCTCCCCCCTTCTCCAAACCTTCATTTTGGTGTAAGCATCATTGCAAGATCGAGATCGAATAAGGGGCAAGAAAACCATGTCGACAGCCACCGCGGTGATCAGCGGCACCGGCCTTTACACACCTGAAGAAAGCATTTCAAACGAAGAACTGGTTCAGTCGTTCAACGCCTATGTGGACTTGTTCAACGAAGAGAACAAAGACGCCATCGAAGCGGGCGACGTCGCCCCGCTTGAAAAATCGAGCACCGGGTTCATCTTCAAAGCCTCGGGCATTGAAAGCCGCTATGTGATGAACAAGGAAGGCGTTCTCGACCCCAAACGTCTCGCGCCGATTATTCCCGAGCGCCCCAACGACGAACAGTCGATCCAGTGCGAAATATCGGTCGCCGCCGCCAAGGAAGCCATGGAGCGCGCAGGCAAGACCGCCCAGGACATCGACGGCGTGATCGTCAGTTGTTCAAACCTCCAGCGCCCCTATCCGGCCGTCGCGATTGAGGTGCAGGATGCACTCGGCATCGAAGGCTTCGCCTACGATATGAACGTCGCCTGTTCGTCGGCCACCTTCGGCATCCAACAGGCCTCCGACGCGATCAAGGCTGGCTCGGCCCAAGCCGTGCTGGTGGTCAATCCTGAGATTTGTTCGGGTCACCTGGCCTGGCAGGACCGGGACTGTCATTTTATCTTCGGCGACGCTTGCACGGCGGCGGTGGTTGAAAACAAAGAAACCTGCACGGCAAGCGACGCCTGGGAAATCTTGGGCACCAAACTCAAGACCGTCTATTCCAACAACATCCGCAACAACTTCGGCTTCCTCAACCGGGGCGACGAATCCGGCATCGGCGCGCGCGACAAGCTTTTCGTTCAAAACGGCCGCAAGGTATTTAAGGAAGTGGTGCCCACGGTGGCCCAGATGATCTCGGAACACCTTGAAGCCCTCTCCGTCCCGGTCGACGACGTACGCCGCTTCTGGCTTCATCAGGCCAACCTGGGGATGAACGAACTGATCGCCAAAAAGGTGCTCGGCCGTACGGCGACCCGCGAGGAAGCCCCGGTCATTCTCGACGAATACGCCAACACCAGCTCCGCCGGATCGGTCATCGCCTTCCACAACTACCATCAAGACATGCAAAAAGACGCCATCGGCGTCCTCTGCTCCTTCGGCGCGGGATACTCAGTCGGCAGCGTCGTGATGAAGCGGATGTAAGAACAACGGCAATAAAAAGGGCGCTCCCCAGCGGAAGCGCCCTTTCCGTTTTTTATAGTCCCTACGACCTACTCAGCCGCGACCTCGGGCAGGGCCGCGAGTGAGGCCTGGAGTTCGGCTTCGTCGTAGTCCAGGTCTTCGAGCTTACCGGCGAAGTAATCGGTGTAGGCCTGCATGTCGAAGTGGCCGTGGCCCGAGAGATTGAACAGGATGGTCTTGCTCTCTCCGGCTTCCTTGCACTTCAGCGCCTCGACGATGGCGCCCTTAACCGCATGGCTCGATTCCGGCGCGGGCACGATGCCTTCGGCGCGGGCGAAATCGACGGCGGCTTTGAAGCATTCGGTCTGCTGGTAGGCGACCGCTTCCATCAGGCCCAGTTCCTTCACATGGCTGACCAGCGGGGCCATGCCGTGATAGCGCAGACCACCGGCATGGAACCCCGGCGGCATGAAGGCGTTGCCCAGCGTGTGCATCTTGACCAGCGGGGTCAGGTGCTGGTTGTCGCCGAAATCGTAAGCGTAGGCGCCGCGGGTCAGGGTCGGGCAGGCTGCCGGTTCGACGGCGACGACGCGGACGTCTTCCTTGCCTTGGAGCTTGCGGCCCAGGAACGGGAAGGCAATGCCCGCCAGGTTGGAGCCACCGCCCGCACAGCCGACGACGATATCGGGATAGTCGCCCGCCAGGTCGAACTGAGCAATGGCCTCTTCCCCAATGATCGACTGATGCAGCAACACATGGGAAAGAACCGAACCCAGCGAATATTTGGTGTCGTCACGCTGAGCGGCCATTTCGACAGCCTCGGAAATGGCGATGCCGAGACTGCCGCGGCTGCCGGGATCTTTTTCCAGCACCGCACGGCCGGAAGCCGTTTCGGTCGACGGGCTCGGGACGCAACGCGCGCCATAGGTTTCCATCAGCGCCCGGCGATAGGGCTTCTGCTCGTAGGAGACCTTGACCATGTAGACATCGACTTCGAGGCCGAAGATCTGCCCGGCGAAGGAAATCGAAGAGCCCCACTGACCGGCGCCGGTTTCGGTGGTCAGCTTCTTAACGCCTTCTTCCTTGTTATAGAAGGCCTGGGCGATGGCGGTGTTGGGTTTGTGCGAACCGGCCGGGCTGACGCCTTCGTATTTGTAGTAAATCTTGGCAGGCGTATCCAAAGCCTTCTCAAGACGCCGTGCGCGGAACAACGGCGAAGGACGCCACTGTTTGTAGACTTCGCGGACCGGCTCGGGAATTTCAATTTCCCGCTCCTGGCTGACTTCCTGCATGATCAACTGCATGGGGAACAACGGAGCAAGGTCTTCCGGACCAAGCGGTTGTCCGGTCCCCGGGTTCAGCGGCGGGGCCATGGGTTCGGGTAGGTCCGCAGCGATGTTGTACCAAGATTTTGGCATCTGATCTTCGCCGAGGAGGTATTTGATGGTGTCGCTCATTTTGGCGTTCCCCCTGAATTTCTCTCGTCCACCCAAAAAGGGCACAACTGTTCTAGCGGTGTTGAGTCCCTTTTTCCAGTATGGATACGAGGGTCGCCGAACAATTTAGGTTTTTATCAACAACAAAAGAAACGGCGGCCCGAAGACCACCGTTTTTCTTCAACCTGTTAAGGGTCGGTTCGGAACTATTTTGAACCGAGCCGGAGGGCCACGAACCTCAGGCCACCCTGCCCTTCGACCAGCAAGAGCACGGTCTTGCGTTTGGCTTCCTGGGCCTTGGCGACCTTTTCGGCCACCTGACCGGGGGTTTCGACCTCTTCCTGACCCACTTCGACCACCAGATCGCCAACGTGAATGCCTTTTTCGGCGGCCGCACTGTCGGGACTGACCTTGGTGACGATAACGCCTTTGACATCTTCGGCAAGCTCGAAGCGTTGAGCCAGTTCGGGGGTAATGGACGACAGACCGAGGCCAAGCTCTTCAACCATCCGCACGGCATCTTTATCGGAACGACCGTCTGATTCTCTGGCGGCGACCTTCTCTTCCCTTAACTCGCCGACGGTGACTTGAACCACCTTCTTTTTGCCGTCACGCCAAACAACCACGTCAACCGCTTTGTCAATGGGCGTTTCGGCGACGATCCGCGGCAGTTTGCGCATTTCGGTAACTTCGCGGCCCGCAAACTCGAGCACGACATCGCGCGGTTTAATGCCGCCTTTTTCAGCCGGGCTGCCTTCGGAAACCGAAGCCACCAACGCGCCGATAGGCTTATCAAGATCGAGGCTTTCGGCGATTTCCTCGGTCACCGTCTGAATACGTACGCCAAGCCAACCGCGCCGCACCTTGCCGCCATCGATCAACTGAGCGATCACCGGCTTCGCCACGGCGCTCGGCACGGAAAAACCGATGCCCACGCTGCCGCCTGAGGGCGAATAGATCATGGTGTTGACCCCAATGACCTTGCCATCGTTATTAAACAGCGG
>CBDUMN010000026.1:0-39310 GCA_965368335.1 uncultured Rhodospirillales bacterium | reverse complement strand
CACCCGACCGCCCAGTCCAGGATACTTTCGTTGGGAGGCCGGGTGGGGGAGTGGGCCGGTGCCGTGCTAACCAGTTTTTTAAGGCTCAACCATGGTTGCGATCACCCTTCCGGACGGTAGCGTCCGTTCCTACGACGGCCCGGTGACGGGCGCAGAAATTGCCGCTGAAATCGGCCCGGGCCTGGCGAAAGCCGCTCTGGCGGTCAAAGTGAATGGCGAGTTGTGGGATCTCACTCGGGCGATTGAAACCGATAGCGATCTGGCCATCGTCACGGCCAAAGATGGCGAAGAGGCCCTGGAGCTTCTGCGCCACGATGCGGCGCACGTCATGGCCCAGGCGGTGCAGGAGCTTTATCCCGGCACCCAGGTGACCATCGGTCCGGCTATTGAAAACGGCTTTTATTACGACTTCGCCCGCGAAGAGCCTTTCACGCCCGACGATCTGGAGAAAATCGAAAAGCGCATGGCCGAGATTGTCGATCGCGATCTGCCGATCGAGCGTGAGGTCTGGGATCGCGACGAGTTGGTCGCCAAGTTCAAGTCTATGGGCGAGCACTATAAGGCCGAAATCATCGAAGGCATTCCGGCGGGCGAGGATGTCACCGTCTACCGCCAGGGCGACTGGTTCGATATGTGCCGCGGGCCGCACCTGCCATCGACGGGCAAGCTCGGTAAGCACTTCAAGCTGATGAAGTTGGCCGGGGCCTATTGGCGCGGGGATTCGCGCAACGAAATGCTTCAGCGCATCTATGGCACGGCCTGGGGCGATAAGAAGCAACTGAAGGCCTACCTTCATATGCTCGAAGAGGCCGAGAAGCGCGACCATCGCCGCTTGGGCCGTGAGATGGACCTGTTTCACCTTCAGGACGTGGCCCAGGGCAGCGTGTTCTGGCACCCGAAGGGCTGGACGCTCTATCGCTCCGTGCAGGACTACATGCGCCGCCGTCTCGATGCGGCGGGCTATGTGGAGGTCAACACGCCGCAACTGGTTGATCGGGTGCTCTGGGAAGATTCCGGGCACTGGGAGAAGTTCCGTGAGGCCATGTTCGTCGCCGAGTCCGAAGACCGGATGCTGGCGATCAAGCCGATGAACTGTCCTTGCCACGTTCAGATTTTCAAGAAAGGCACGACCAGCTATCGCGACCTGCCTTTGCGTATGGCCGAGTTTGGCAGCTGTCACCGCAACGAGCCGTCGGGCGCTTTGCACGGCTTGATGCGGGTTCGCGCCTTTACTCAGGACGACGCCCATATCTTCTGCACCGAAGATCAGATTACGTCCGAGACCAAAGAATTCTGCGACCTGCTGCTCGAAATCTACAAGGATTTCGGTTTCGAAGAGGTGGTGGTCAAGTTCTCCGACCGGCCGGAAGTTCGGGCGGGTGACGACGCCACCTGGGACAAGGCCGAAACGGCGCTGAAGGAAGCGACCGAGGCCGCCGGTCTCGAGTGGACGCTCAATCCGGGCGAAGGGGCGTTTTACGGTCCCAAGCTGGAGTTCGTTTTGCGCGACGCCATCGGCCGCGACTGGCAGTGCGGTACGCTGCAGGTGGACTTCGTTTTGCCCGAGCGTCTGGACGCCAGCTACGTGGGAGCCGATGGCGAAAAACACCGTCCAGTGATGCTTCACCGGGCGATCCTCGGCTCGTTCGAGCGATTCCTCGGCATTTTGGTGGAAAACTTCGCTGGGCGCTTCCCGTTGTGGATGGCCCCGACTCAAGCCGTGGTGGCGACCATTACCAACGAGTCCGACGCCTATGCCGAAGAGGTGTTGAAAACCTTGAAAGCGGCGGGAATCCGGGCCGAAATCGACCTGCGAAACGAAAAAATCAACTACAAGGTCCGCGAACACAGCCATGCCAAAGTGCCGGTTTTGTTCGTCGTCGGCGCGCGCGAAGCCGAACAAAGGACCGTGGCGCTACGTCGATTGGGCGGAAAAGAGCAAGAATTTCTTGCGCTTGACGAAGCAGTCGGTAGATTAAAAGAGGAAACGGCGGCTCCGTTTTAAGGAGGCGTCATAGAGTTATAGTTAAACCGCGTGCCGCCGGGGGACTTACCGGCGCGGGTTTTTGGCGTTGGCTGGATAGGAGGGTGTCCTGTTCGAAGAATGTTTTAAGCGGCGGCAGCGGATGGCAATAGGAGAAGTGGCATAGCCAGAAGACCGTTTGCGGCGCCGCCGTCCAAGGATACCGGACCGCGCGTCAACGAAGATATCGACGCCCCCAAAATTCGCCTTGTCGGAGCCGACGGAGAGATGGTCGGCGTCGTCAGCGTTAAAGAAGGTATTGAGGCCGCTATTGCTGCCGGGCTCGATCTGGTCGAGGTCTCTCCCAACGCCGAACCGCCGGTTTGCAAAATTCTGGACTACGGAAAGTACAAGTACGAACTCCAGAAGAAGAAAGCCGAGGCCAAGAAGAAGCAGAAGGTCATCGACGTCAAAGAGATCAAGATGCGTCCCGGCATCGATGAGCACGACTATCAGGTCAAGCTCAAGAACGCGACCAAGTTTCTCACTGCAGGCGATAAGGTTAAGGTGACCATCCGTTTCCGCGGTCGTGAGTTGTCGCGCCAGGAGTTGGGCATGGAAGTCCTGCGACGCTTCCAGGGCGATCTGGAGGAGCTTTCCAAGGTCGAACTGACGCCGAAGATGGAAGGTCGTCAGATGATCATGGTTCTGGCCTCGACCCAGTAAGCGCTTTAGCGCTAAGTGATTTGTAAAAGCACCCGCCAGTTTTAGCGGGTGTTTTTTTGTTTGGTCTCGGTTGTTTAATAAACTGAGCAGGAGACGCTGGTGAACGAACAGTCCAATCATGCCGAGCCGAAAGAAAAATCTGGCCAAATGGGAACATTCGAACGCTATCTAACGGTCTGGGTGGCGCTTTGCATCGTGCTGGGTATTGCGTTAGGACACTTTTTCCCCGCGCCCTTCCAGACAATCGGGCAGGCCGAGATCGCCAGGGTCAATATGCCCGTGGCGGTGCTGGTCTGGCTGATGATCGTTCCCATGCTTTTGAAAATCGACTTCAAGGCGCTCCACCATGTCAAAGAGCATTGGCGCGGCGTCGGCGTGACCCTGTTTATCAACTGGGCGGTCAAGCCGTTCTCCATGGCTGCCTTGGGGGCGTTGTTCATTGGCTATCTGTTTCGCCCCATGCTGCCGGCCGATCAGATCGATTCCTATATCGCCGGATTGATCATTCTCGCCGCCGCCCCCTGCACGGCCATGGTCTTCGTCTGGAGCAACCTGTCGGATGGCGAGCCGCACTTTACGCTCACTCAGGTGGCGCTCAACGACAGCATCATGATTTTCGCCTTCGCTCCCATCGTCGGTCTGCTTTTGGGGCTCTCGTCGATTGTCGTGCCTTGGGATACCCTGCTGATTTCGGTGTTGGTGTTCATCGTTGTTCCGGTCCTGGTCGCTCAAGTCTGGCGGGCGGCTTTGTTGAGAAACGGCGATGATGCGGCCTTGCAGAAAACCCTTTCGGCCCTGCAGCCTTTGTCGCTCACGGCCCTGCTGGCGACCCTGGTGCTGCTGTTCGGTTTTCAGGGAGAGCAGATTCTCGCCCAGCCTTTGATCATCCTGCTGTTGGCCGTGCCGATCCTGATTCAGGTCTATTTCAACTCGGGGCTGGCGTACCTGCTCAATCGTCAGTTCGGCGTGGCCCATTGCGTCGCCGCGCCTTCCGCCCTGATTGGCGCGAGCAACTTCTTCGAGTTGGCGGTGGCGACGGCCATCGGATTGTTCGGCTTCAATTCCGGCGCTGCGCTTGCCACGGTCGTTGGGGTTTTGGTCGAGGTGCCGGTGATGCTTTCCGTCGTGCGGATCGTCAATGGGACGCGATCCTGGTATGAGCGGCGCGGCGCATAGCCCCAATAGGCCGAATAGCCCTTGCTTTCCCTGCGCTTGCCCGCTATAACCCGCGCTTCGAACCGGGCGGTGCGGCCTATAGGGTATGCCCAACCGCCTAGATGTGGACGACCACAGTTTTTTTTAAAGGACGTCGAAATGCCCAAGTTGAAGACGAAGTCGAGCGCCAAGAAGCGCTTCAAGCTGACCGCTACCGGTAAGGTCAAAGCCGCCGTCGCCTATAAGCGCCACGGCATGCGCAAGCGGCCCACCAAAATGATCCGTCAGGCCCGGGGAACTATGATTCTTGCTCCCCAGGACGCCAAGATGGTCAAAACCTATCTGCCCAACGGCTAAGTTTAAGGAGCGTCAGCTATGTCCCGCGTTAC
Organism: uncultured Rhodospirillales bacterium; assembly: GCA_965368335.1. Taxonomy (GTDB): domain Bacteria; phylum Pseudomonadota; class Alphaproteobacteria; order Rhodospirillales; family JAPHRK01; genus CBDUMN01. The sequence continues at coordinate 35,077 of CBDUMN010000026.1, read as the reverse complement.
CGCAGGTACGAACCGTGCCGCCCGGCACAAAAAAGTCATCAAAATGGCCAAGGGCTACCAAGGCCGTAATAACAGTTCTTTCCGTGTCGCCGTCGAGAAGGTCGAAAAAGGTCTTCAGTACGCTTACCGCGACCGTCGCAACAAGAAGCGCGCTTTCCGCGCTCTGTGGATCCAGCGGATCAACGCCGGCGCCCGCGAACACGGTTTGACCTATTCCCGGATGATGGACGGCCTCAACAAGGCTGGCGTCGAGATCGACCGTAAGGTTCTTTCCGACCTCGCCATCCGTGAACCGGAGGCCTTTAAAGCTTTGGTGGATCAGGCTCAGGCCGCTCTCGCCAAGACCGCTTAAAGCGCTTCTTAGCGTTCTAAACATCTGGTCTGTATTTAAAGGGGGTCCTGAGTTCCGCTCAGGGCCCCTTTTGCTGTATGGGAAGTTAGTTATATGGATAACGTCGAAACCCTGCGATCCGAACTCTTGGATGCGGTCAGCGCGGCGGGGGATTTGAAAACCCTCGATGACGTGCGCGTCGAAGCCTTGGGCAAAAAAGGGCGCATCACCGGCCTTATGAAAGATTTGGGCCAGATGGACCCGGAAGCCCGCAAGGAAGCCGGTAAAGCGCTCAACATCTTAAAAGGCGAGGTGGCCAAGGCCATCGAGGCCCGCAAGGAAGGGCTGGCGTCGGCCGAGCTGGACGCCAAGCTGGCGGCCGAGACTGTCGACGTAACCCTGCCGGTGCGCCCCGAATCACAAGGCAGCATCCATCCGATCAGCCAGACCATCGACGAAGCGGTCGCCATCCTCGGTGAAATGGGCTTCACCGTCGCCGAAGGGCCCGACATCGAAGAGGACTGGTACAACTTCTCGGCTCTCAATATTCCGCCCGAACATCCGGCCCGCCAGGAACACGACACCTTCTATCTGCCCAATGAAAAAGACGGTCACCGCATGGTGCTGCGCACTCACACCTCGCCGGTGCAGATCAGGACCATGATGAAGGAAGAGCCGCCGATCCGTATCGTCTGTCCGGGGCGGACCTATCGCTGCGACTACGATGCGACGCACTCGCCCATGTTCCATCAGATCGAAGGTCTGGTGATTGACGAAAAAACCCACATGGGTCACCTCAAAGGCTGTCTGATCGATTTCTGCCGCGCCTTCTTCGGCGTCGACGATCTGCCCGTGCGCTTCCGTCCGAGCTATTTCCCCTTCACCGAGCCCTCGGCGGAAGTGGATATCGGCTGCACCCGCGAAGGCGGTGAATTCAAGATCGGCCATGGCGACGATTGGTTGGAAATTCTCGGCTCGGGCATGGTCAACCCGCACGTTCTTGAGAACTGCGGCATCGATTCGACCAAATACCAGGGCTTCGCCTTCGGCATTGGGGTCGAACGCATGGCTATGTTGAAATACGGCATTCCCGATCTTCGCACTTTCTATGAATCCGACCTGCGCTGGCTGAGGCACTACGGCTTTCCCAGCCTGTCCATACCCAGCATGGTAGGAGGGCTCGACCGATGAAATTCACTCTGAGTTGGTTGAAAGAACATTTGGACACCGAGGCGAGCCTCACTGAAATCACCGAGGCCCTGACGATGATCGGTCTTGAGCTTGAAGGCGTTGAGGACCGGGCCAAGGGTCTGGAAGATTTCGTCGTCGGTGAAGTGTTGACGGCCGAAAAGCATCCCGATGCCGATAAGCTGCAGGTCCTGACCGTCAATAACGGTAAGGAAACCTTGCAGGTAGTTTGCGGCGCTCCCAATGCGCGCAAGGGCCTGAAAGGCGTGTTCGGCGGTTCGGGCATGTATGTGCCGGGCATCGACTTCACCCTGAAACCGGCGACCATCCGCGGCGTGGATTCCAACGGAATGATGCTGTCGGAACGGGAAATGGGCTTGAGCGACGCGCATGACGGTATTGTCGAGCTCGACGCCGACGCCGAGGTCGGTGCGCCCGCTGTCGATGTGATGGGTCTTAACGATCCGGTGATCGAAATCGCCATTACGCCCAACCGGGGTGACTGCCTCGGTGTGCGCGGTGTCGCCCGCGATCTGGCCGCTGCCGGGATCGGTACCCTGAAGCCGCTCAATACCGATGCCGTTGAGGGTAAATTCGAAAGCCCCAAACAGGTGCATCTCGACTTCACCGACGACGCCAAGGATGCCTGTCCGATGTTTGTCGGGCGTTACATCAAGGGCGTTAAGAACGGTCCTTCGCCCAAGTGGCTGCAGGATCGTCTGCTGGCCATCGGGCTGCGCCCGATTTCGGCGCTGGTCGATATCACCAATCTGGTGACCTACGACCTTTGCCGCCCGCTCCATGTGTTCGACGCCGACAAGGTTCATGGCGATATCCATGTGCGTTTCGCCAAGCCGGGCGAGAAGATTCTCGCGCTGGACGGCAAGGAATACGAACTGGACGAGACCATGACGGTGATCGCCGACGAGAAAGTCGCCGAGGCCATTGCTGGCGTCATGGGCGGCGAAGTTTCCGGCTGCACTGAGGAAACGGTCAATGTGTTCCTCGAAACCGCCTATTTCGATTCCGTGCGCACGGCGACCACGGGCCGCAAGCTCAATCTCCAATCCGACGCCCGTTATCGCTTCGAGCGTGGGGTGGATCCAAGCTTCCTGCATGACGCCACAGAAATCGCCACCCGGTTGATTCTCGATCTCTGCGGTGGTGAGCCCTCCAATGTGGTTGTCGCCGGTGAAGAGCCCGATTGGCGGCGCGAGATCGTTCTGCGCAAAGGCCGGGTCGAAGGGTTGACCGGTGTTTCCGTGGAAGAAGCCGAGATCGAACGCATCCTGACCGTGGTCGGTTGCGAGGTGTCGCGGGCCACTGAAGATGATTTTGTTGTCGAGGCTCCGACTAATCCGTACGGGTTTAAGGAGATTGGTCCCATTACGGAGGGTGATTTTATCGTCCAGGCTCCGGCTTGGAGACCCGACATTCAGGCCGGGTACGACGGTGAGGCGGCTCTGGTTGAGGAGGTGGTGCGCTTGGTCGGCTACGACCGTATCGAGGCCGTGCCGCTTGAGCGTCCGACCGACCTGCCGACGCCTGCGCTGACGGTCGAACAGCAGCGCCGCTCGACGGCCCGCCGCCTGCTTGCCACACGGGGCATGATCGAGACGGTTACCTATTCCTTCCTGCCGTCCGATCAGGCCGAACTGTTCGGCGGTGGCCAGGACAGCGTGCGGCTGGTCAATCCGATTTCCAGCGACCTCGATATTATGCGGCCGTCAATTCTGCCCAACCTGATCGCCGCGGCTGGCCGTAACGCCGACCGTGGACTTCCCGAAGAAGCGCTCTTTGAGGTCGGACCGCAGTTTGCCGGTGATGGGCCCGAGGACCAAGCCTGGATGGCGACGGGTATTCGGTCTGTTTCGACCGGCCCGCGCAACTGGGCTCAGCCGTCCCGCCCGGTCGATGTGTTCGACGCCAAGGCCGATGCTTTGGCTATTCTGGAGGCTCTCGGGGTCAGTGCCGATAAGGTGCAGATTGAGCAAGGCGGACCGGACTATTATCATCCGGGGCGGGTCGGAACCGTCAAGCAGGGACCGAAAAACGTGCTCGCCACCTTCGGTGAAATTCATCCCGGCATCTTAAAGAAAATGGGTGTCAAAGGGCCTATCGTTGGGTTTGAAGTTCATGTGGACAATCTGCCCAAGCCCAAGGCCAAGAAATCGGCGGCTCGTCCACTTCTCAAACTGGCGTCTTTCCAGCCGGTGGAACGGGATTTCGCCTTCGTCGTCGATAGCTCGGTTGCTGCAGGCGATGTATTGCGCGCCGCCTTGGGGGCCGACAAGGGCCTGATCGTCGGGGCGTCGGTGTTTGATGTCTTTGAAGGTGAATCGCTCGGTGCGAACAAAAAATCCGTCGCCATCAACGTTACTCTGCAGCCGACGGAAAAAACCTTAACCGACGAGGAAATCGAAGCGGTTTCCAAGAAGGTCATCGACAAGGTGACCAGCAAAACCGGCGGTGAACTGCGCAGCTAGATTGGCAAGGATACCCCCTCTGGCTCCCCCTTTTAGGGGAGGTTAGGTGGGGTATCCTGTTATCCCTTTATAAATACCCCGACCACTTCCATATGGCCGGTGAAGGGGAATTGGTCGACCGGGGTGACGCTTTCGAGCTGATAGCCGCCATCGATGAGAATGCGGGCATCGCGGGCGAAGGTGGCCGGGTTGCAGGAGACGCCGATGATCCGGGGCACGTCGGAAAGGGCGAGCTTTTCTACCTGTTCCTTGGCTCCGGCGCGAGGCGGATCGAAAACCACCGCATCGAATTGAGAGGCTTCCTTGACCGTTAAGGGCTGCCGCGCCAGATCGCGGACGATCCCGGTGATTCGGCCGCCCATGTCGGCTCGTCCCGCACCGGTTTCAAGCGCCCGGACTTGTGATTCGGCCCCTTCAAAGGCCGTGACATGGGCTCTCGTTTCGGCCAGTGGGAAGGTGAAGCTGCCGCAGCCCGCATAGAGATCGGCGATATTTTTCGGCGTATCCTCTAGCCCGTCAAGCACCGCCTTGACCAGCAAGGCTTCACCCGCCCGGCTTGGTTGCAAAAAGGCGGCGGCGGGAAGTTCGACCGATGCCTTGCCGAAGCTCAAGACGGCTGGGCGGCGCTGGACCACCAGTTCCGGTTCCTGACCCTTGGGGTCGCGCCAGGAAATCCGGGCGGCATCCTTGGCGTCGGCAAACTGAGAGAGCGCTTCAAGGCGCTGCCGGTCGAGGCCGCCGGGCCAGATAAAGGTGATGTCGGGGCCGGTGTCGCTCATGTTGATGGCGATGTCGCCTCGTTCTCCGGGGGCGGCAAAAGCGGCGACGGCTTCTTTGAGGGCCGGCAGTAGGGCATTCAGGCCGGAGACCATCAGCGGGCAGGCGTCGATATCGATCACCTGCTTGCCGAGCCTTTGGTTGAAGCCGACGATGGAGCCGTTGGCGGTCATCAGGGCTTCGAAAGTGGCTCGCCGCCGCGATCCCGGTGGCACGCTTTGCAGTGGGAGCACCTCGGGGGTGAGCCCCTGACGTTTCAGTGCGGTGACCACCAAGTTGCGTTTCCAGTCCCGGTAAACCGGGTCGGCGATGTGTTGCAGGGTGCAGCCGCCGCAGGTTCCGTAGTGGGGACAGGGGGGCGCGACCCGGTCGCGGCTCGGGCTTTCGGTGTGGGTGACCTGACAGCGCCAGCCGTCGCCTCGCTTGGCGACCACCTTGGCTGTCACGGTTTCGCCGGGAACGGTCAGCGGAAGGTAATAGGTTTGGCCGTTCGTTTTGCCCAGGCCATCGCCTTGTGCGCCAAGGCTCTCAACCGTGACCGTTACCGGTTCGGAAGAAAGCCGGGGTGCGCCGCCTTTTTTGCGGGAGCGGCCCCGCCTTTGATGTTTCTTCACTGGTTGATCAGGTCTTTCAGGAAACTGTTGAAAATGTCGTCGAGCGCTTCGTCCATGGCGACGACCGATCCTTCGACGCCGCCTTTTTTGTTCGTCGGTTCGGCTTTGTAGGTCTTAACCATCATCAGGCTGTCGCCGTCGCTCCGTTTGAGGGCCAGTTCCACCTCGATGACCGCCTTGCCTGGGTCGCCCAGCACCCGCTCCATATGGCGGATGCGACCGGTCAGAATAAAATCGGTCTTAACCCGCATTTCAGGCGTCACCACGGCCTTGGCGGCCTTGGCTTTGCGCAGGAAGGAGATCATCTGATCGGAGAGCAGGGCGGGTGGGCTGTCGATCCAGAAATGATAGGAATATTCCTTCATCACATGGCTGTTTTCGGTCTCGGCATAGACGATAGGCCGCCCGCCTAAGAGGCCGTCGCCGACAAACCGCTCAACCATCAGCACTCCGTCGAGTTTCGGTGAGGCCAGAGTATCGGTCGGTGTGATTTCGTTGATTCGGTAATAGTGATCCTTGGGAACCGGAGCCGGGGTTCCACAGGCCGAAAGCAAAAGCGTCGTCGCCGCTGCTATGATGAGAGCCGATTTCCTCATGTCCCTATCCCCTTAGTCCGCTTCGTCTTTCGGTGCGCCGCCACCCAGCAGCAGGCCCGGGTTGGCCCGAATCTGGCGGGTGAATTCCGCTGCATTGCGCGCCGCCAGTTCGAGGTTTTGGTTGATGTCGTCGATCCGCCGAGCGGTCGAGGCCATGACGTATTTCAGGTCATCGACAGCCGCATCCATATCGCCCCGGTTGTCGTGAATGGCGAGCGTTGCGCTTTCCAGCATCACATCGGCCAGGTTACGGGTTTCGTTGAGATCGTTGGAAAGTTTTTCCAGGCTTGAAATCATCGCCTGGACCTTGGCGCTGCTTTCCCCCCCTGTCATGCTTTTGAGACCATCAATGCTCTCGTCGAGATTGGCGACGATTTGCGGGGCGGTGTCGTTGATCAGGGTGGAAATGTCTTTGAGATCGGCAATAATTTGAGCGCCGTCGCCGATCAGCAATTTATTGATCGCCAGTACCGAGTCGTTAAGGTTGCCGAGCAGCGGTTTGATGCTGTTATCCGACAGGTCGCCAATCTGGCCTGCAATATCGCCGATGGCGGCGAAGACGTCGGAGCGCTCCTGGGCTTTGATGCGGTCGCCGGGGGCCAAGGCCGCTTTGCTGTCGCCTGCGCTCACGGCAATGGTGATGGCGGCGAGCAGGCCGGGCGCTGCGATTTCGGCGATGGAATTATCGGGGATCTTCCAGCCTTCGATAACGCTCATATCGACGCGGAAGCGCATCCGTCCCTGTTCTTCGATGGGGGTGACTTCCTCCACCTGACCGATGGGATAGCCTTCGTAGCGAACCTGGGTGCCGAATTTGATGCCGGTGACATTGTCGTAAACGGCGAAGTATTCATCCGTCGCGCCGGTTCGGCCCGTCAGCATGGCGACTGAGCCGATAAACAGGATCAGCATGATAATGACGAAGACGCCGACCACAAGGTAGTTGATTTTATTACTCTTCATTTCGAGCCTACCATTTCACGTTCGGAACGATTTCTCCGCCAGTCAGGCGATTGAGATATTCCTCGGGGTCGAGAATATCCTCTTCGGTGCGGCGGTTGATAAGATTTTGGATGCGTTCGTTATCGCAGTTCTTGATCTCTTCAACCGTCCCGGTCATCAGGATTTCTCCCTTGTCGAGAACGGTGATGCGGTCTGCGATGGTAAAGGCGCTGTCCAGTTCGTGGGTCACCACGGCAATGGTCATGCCCATGGCTTCCCGGAGTTTCAAAATCAGTTGATCGAGCTGGGAGGAAACCACCGGATCGAGGCCTGCCGAGGGTTCGTCGAAAAACAGTAGCTTCGGGTCCATAATAATCGCCCTGGCGACGGCGGCGCGTTTCAGCATGCCGCCGGAAAGTTCGGAGGGCATAAGGTCTTCAAAGCCCGCCAGTTCGACCACCTCGAGCTTCATCCGCGCCATGATTTCCATGGTCATGGGGTCGAGCTCCGTATGCTCGGCAAGCGGCAGCATAATGTTCTCGCCGACGGTCATCGAGCTGATCATCGCTCCGCCCTGAAAAGCGACGCCCATTTTTTTGCGCATCTCGAAGGCTTCGGCCATGGAGACCTTTTCCATGTCTGCGCCAAGTAGGTGGATGGTTCCCGAGGTGCGTTTTTCAAGCCCCATCATGTGGCGCAACAGGGTGGATTTGCCCGAGCCCGAACCGCCCATAATGACGATGATTTCTCCTTCATAAACGTCCAGGTTGACGCCCTTGAGGATCATCCGCTCGCCGTAATGGGTGACCAGATCGCGGATTTCGATGACTTTTTCGCGGTTTGTCGTATCGAAGGTCATCGCGTCACCACGAAAGCAAAGAGCATGTCGGTGACGATGATTGCCGAGATCGACTGCACCACGGCGCGGGTGGTGACCTTGCCGACCCCTTCCGCGCCGCCTTTGACCGAGGCCCCATTGGCGACGCCGACCAGGGTGATCAGGACGGCGAAGATGGCGCTTTTTTCCAGTCCATGCATCACGTCGGCGACCTTAAGAATTTCGATGGTCTGATCCATGAAGGCGCTCAACGAGATGCCGAGGTCGAGCGATATGTAAAGTCCCGCCGCCAGCAGACCGACCAGATCGGCCATAAAGGTGAGGGTAGGCACCATAATGACCATGGCCAGCATGGCCGGAACGACGAGGAAGCGGACAGGGTTGATCCCCATGACCTGAAGGGCGTCCACTTCCTGGTTGATGGTCATGGTGCCGAGCCGAGCGGCGAGCGCTGAGCCCGAGCGCCCGGCGACCAGAATGCCGGTAATCAATGAGGCGAATTCGCGGGTGATGGAATAGGCGATCCCAATGGTGACCTGGCTTTCGGCGCCGAAAATGGAGAGCGTATAAATGCCCTGAATCGCCAGCATAACGCCGATGGTGCCGGACATAATGGCGACGATGGGAATGGCGTAGACCCCCACTTCCATCATCTGGGCGAAAACCGAACCGAGGCGAACCGGTTGTTTAACCTTCGGGCCGACGAACAGCCAAAATAAGCTTTCGGCAAGAAGCGAACTTCCCCAGCCGATTTCCTGAACGCCGCTGACGACGTTGCGACCGAGGTTCTCGACCGCCTGTCTGGTTTTTTCCGTCGCGCTGCCGCTCATTTTTGTCTTTACGCCCCCTTATCCACCGCCGTTTAGCCGGTGGCTTCCTCCACGGTGGCGGCAATGGTAAAGACCTTGTCGAGCCTTGCAAGCTGCAAAACCCTTAAGGCCGATTCGCTGACCATGGCGAGAATCATTTCGCCGCCGCTCTTGCGGGCGGTCTGAAACGCCTCGACCAGACTGGCGATTCCCGAACTGTCGATATAAGACACCCCGGAAAGATCGACGACGACCTTTTTGTTTTCCGATACTGCGTCGAGGAGCGCTTTACGGGCCTGGGGCGAGTGCTCCAAGTCCACTTCGCCCTCGAGGGAGACCACGATAGCCCCTCCCATTTCTTTCGTTTCAATATTCATTGGCGCTTCACCTGATCAAAATGTTGCTCAATTAATTCGTTTTTCCATTCTCAATATATTGCCCGGTTCGCCGTCGGAAGGAGCGAGAAAGGCTACATCGTCCATGATTTCACGGATGAAGTGCGTTCCCAGCCCGCCCGGGCGCAAATCGTCCAGGTCGCGGGGCTTGATTTTTGAAACATCGACCGGTGGGGCGAAATCTCTCAACCGTACGACCATGGTCTTGTCGGTTTTTCGGACGCTCAAGATCAACTCTCCGACACCGCCGCCATAGGCGTGGCGGATAACGTTCTGGCAGGCCTCATCGACGGCGATGACGATATCCTGGCTGGTTCTTTCGTCACAGCCGCAAAGGGTTGCCGCTTGTTCGGTGACCCGGCGGATGACTTTGAGCATGGCCGGTTGGGTTGGTAGACGCAGGTCAACCAGCCAGTCGCCGCTTTCGTCGTCATCCAGGGCTGGGAGTTGCTGATCGGTGTCGGGGCGGTCCTTAGAGGCTTGCGTATCGTCGAGAACCAAGATGGTTAGGTCGTCCCGTAAAGGAGTGCCGCCACGATGGATCAGGCCGATGACCGCGTCGATCCGCACATCGGGCTGTGACGTCTGAGTCTGAATGAGGCGTTCCTTCAAACCCTCGACGCCCAATTCGCTGCCGTCGGCCAGATAGCCTTCCGTCAGGCCGTCGGTGAAAATGTAGATCGCGCCGCCTTCCAGCTTGTGTTTGGTTTCGGGGAAACCGTCCGGTCCGGCGATATCGGGTGCGATGCCGACGGGTGGCGCACTGGCGGGCACATCGATGAAACTCCCTTGCCGGTCCATGATTAGCGGCGGCTCATGGCCTGCGTTGGAAAGGGTGATTTCTCCGGTTTTCGGCGAATAGAGTCCGGCGGCCATGGTGACGAAACGGCCTTGGGTCGCCGTTTCGGCGAGTTCCGTGTTGATCAGGTCGAGCAGATGGCCCGGCGCATGAATGGCTTTTCCCAGACAGTGAAACAGGCTGGTCGCCTTGGCCATGGTCAGGGCTGCGCCGATTCCCTTACCGGAAACGTCGCCGAGACAGAAATAAATGCGGCCGTCTTCTAAAGTGAAAAAGTCGTAGAAATCGCCCGAGACCATGCGGGCCGGTACGTTGACCGCGCTTACCGGAAATTCCGGGCCGCCCGGTTGAGGCAGCAGGCTGCGCTGAATTTGCGCGGCCAGTTCCAGCTCACGCTCGACCCGTTCCTTCTCCACCAGTTCCGCGGCCATGCGGGCGTTGACGATGGCGAGGCCGGCCGATGCGCCTAACGCAATCAGCATATTGAGGTCGAGTGGGCTGAACAAGCCGTCGCCGCCCCGCTTGTTCAAAACTTCGATGGCGCCGAGGCGACGGTCTTTGACGGCGATGGGAGCGCAGAGAATGGAGCGGGTTTTAAACCCGGTTTTTGCATCCACATCGCCTTGGAAATTGGGGTCTTTTGAAACGTCTCGGACAATCTCTCCGTGTCCGGTTTCAACGCAGCGTCCGACAATTCCCTGGCCGGTGGGCAAGGTCAGGCCGGTTATGTCGACGGGGCCGACACAGGCGCGGCATTCGATGGTCTGGCTGTCGTCATCGCCCAGCAAGAACAATGCGCCGCCTTCGGCATTCATGTAATCGACGATGCGTTCCAGTCCCTTCAGGAGGGCCTGTTCAATATCGCCACTTTCAGCGAAGTCGCGACTCATCTCGGAAAGCAGCTCCAGATGGTCTCCGAAACGTTCGCCCGAAACGGCAATAAGGTTGTTTGTTGTTTGATCGTCCGCCATGGCAGGCACTATGCCCGGAAAATCGGGTTACGGCAATTGTTTGGAGGCCATTTCCCTCCCTTGATTTCATTGAGTGCGCCGCCTCTAAAGTATTGCAGTTTCTTGAAGAATTGTTTGGCGATGCGTCATTCGATTGACTCCTTCGGGCCGACGAAAGACAAAGGGCCGAAACCGATGGTGTAAATTATTTAAGCAGGGGATCGATGATGGATTCAGCTGCAACCCAGACAGAAACCAAAGATATTCTCAGGCCCCAGTTCAATATCGATCTTCTGCGCTCCCGGCGCGAGGGAGGAAGGCCGACGTTTCCCGACAGCGCGGCTCTTTCGGAGGCGCTTGATTTCGCCTTCCAGCCGATTGTCAACGTCCATACGGGAACCTGCTATGGGGTTGAGGCTTTGTTGCGTGGATACCGGGACCTCGGCTACGACAATATCTTCGATTTTTTCGACTCGGCCTATGCGGCCAACCAGCTTCGCCGGGCCGACCTGGACTTGCGGCACTTGGCGATTTCCAAGTTTGCCCGTTTCGATGAAGGGCGGGGGTTGAAGCTGTTTTACAACCTCGACAACCGGATTATCGACGCCGAAACTTATATGCCCGGTATGACCTCGCGGATCTTGGAGCATCACGGCCTTCTACCCACTTCGCTTTGCCTGGAAATCTCTGAGCGTCAAGAGATCGGCAATCAGCCGGATATCGAAAGAATTCTGGGGCTTTACAACACCCAGTCCTACCGGATGGCGATTGACGATTTCGGCACCGGCCATTCGGGCCTTAAGCTGCTTAAGCTCTATCAGCCCGATTTCATAAAAATCGACCGCTTCTTTATCTCGGGGATTACGGCGGATACGAAAAAACAATTGATGGTCTCGACCATCGTCAATATGGCGCATGTTTTGGGTATCTCGGTTATCGCCGAAGGGGTGGAAACCGAAACGGAATATCTGGTCTGTAAAAACCTTGGGTGCGACCTGATCCAGGGCTTTTTTGTCGCCATGCCGACCGTTGAGCTGGACGAGCTTCAGCACAGCTATGAAGCCATCAAAATTCTCAATGCTAAGGACCGGCGGCGGCCCGAGTCCGATCAAGACCTGATCGTCAGTCAGATGGTCAGGATGGAGCCCTTGAAAATCAATACGCCGATGAACGAGGTGTTCAAGGCGTTTCGCAAGAACAAACAAACCACGTTTTTTCCGGTTATTGACGAAAGCGGCCAGCCGCTCGGTTTGGTGCGTGAAAGGGATTTGAAGGACTACACCTACTCTCCTTTCGGCAAGGAACTGATCTCGAATAAAAGCTGCGGCAAACAATTGCGCGACTTCATTACCGAAGCCCCGGTCGCCAATATCCAGGCGACATCGGAAAAGATTCTTGAGACCTATGCGCTCAGTCCCAACCAGGAAGGCGTTTTGATTGTCAGCGATATGGTTTTCGTCGGTTTTTTGAGCGCCGCCTCTCTCCTTATGGTGCTCAACGAGAAAAAAGTCGCCAAGGCGCGCGACCAGAATCCGCTCACTCAGCTGCCGGGCAATGCCTCGATCATGGCCTATGTTATCGACCATCTGGAGCGGCGACGGCTCGAAGAAAACCGCCGGGAAGTGGTCTTCGTCTATTTCGATTTCGACAACTTTAAGCCGTTTAACGATACCTACGGCTTTCGCCAGGGGGACCGGGCCTTGTCGCTGTTTTCCGATTTGATGAAGAAGCACCTGCCCAATCACGGCGTCTTCCTCGGTCATATCGGCGGGGATGATTTTTTTGTCGGTTTCGAGGGATTGCCCCTTGAGGTTGCCGAGCGGGCGATACGCAAGGTTTGCGGTTTGTTCTGTGAGCAGATCGAGAGTTTCTATGCCCCGGAAGCCATTGAGGCGGGGGGGATTGTGGCCCGTGACAGGGCCGGTGTGATGCGGCGCTTTCCGCCGATGTCGGTCAGCGCTTCGGTTCTTTTGCTGCCGCCGCAGAGTTCGGGGCGGGCTTCGGCCGATGAGATCGCCGAAACCATCTCGCAAATGAAAAAGAACGCCAAAGCCAGCGACGAGGGCATCTGTTTGGCGAGTCTTGTCTAAATTATTGGCATTTAGATCGTTTTCACTAATCGTATTCCGTGAGAGCTTTGCGGCGGGGGGTGAATTCCGCTAGGCTGCTTCCTTAATTTAGGTTGATTTATAACAACTTGATGGGTGGGGGCCTAGAGATGTCTAAAAAAGCGACGAAAAAGGCGGGGCGACCCGTCGATACAGAAGAAGACGACGTTACCAAAGCTCAACATCTGCATATCGCCGGTCAGGTGGCGGATTTTCTTCCCAGGCCGAAAAAACTCAAGAACAGCATTTACGAATGCGAACTGGCCAAGTTGCAGGTCGAATTGGTCAAGCTGCAGGAGTGGATCAAGGCCAAGGGACTGAAGGTGGTGGTCATCTTCGAAGGGCGGGACGCTGCCGGTAAGGGGGGCACGATCAAGCGGATTACCGAGCCCCTGAACCCCCGTATTTGTCGAGTGGTCGCTCTGGGTACGCCGACCGAGCGCGAAAAAACCCAATGGTATTTTCAGCGCTATGTGCCGCATCTTCCGGCGGCGGGCGAAATGGTGCTGTTCGACCGCTCCTGGTATAACCGGGCGGGTGTCGAAAAGGTCATGGGTTTTTGCACCCAGGATGAATACGTCGATTTCCTGAGAACCTGCCCTGAGTTCGAACGGATGCTGGTTCGCTCGGGGATTATCCTGATTAAGTATTGGTTCTCGGTATCCGATGAAGAGCAGGAACGCCGGTTCCAGGCGCGGGCCGAAAACCCGATTAAGCGTTGGAAGCTGAGTCCCATGGATTTGGAGTCCAGGGATCGCTGGATGGATTATTCCCGCGCCAAGGATGAAATGTTCGCCCATACCGACATCAAGCAAGCGCCTTGGTATGTGGTTGAGGCCGACGTTAAAAAGCGCGCTCGGCTCAACTGTATTTCCCATCTGTTAAGTCTAGTCCCCTATGGAGACCTGACGCCGGGGCCGATTAAGCTGCACAAGCGTTTGGAGCCGGGCGTGGGCTATGTGCGCCCGCCTATTGACGACCAGAGCTTTGTGCCCGATATAACCGATGGCGACTTCGGGAGTGAAGCTGAAAAGGCGGCCAAGAAAGCCAAGAAGCAAAAGTAAAATAGGTTCCCCCACGTGGGGAGTTCTGAGGGCGGTGGGGGAAAGCTCCCGCCGCCCGTTTTTATCGAAATAGACTCTATAGACCCTAAGGAGACCTTCGCGTTGGATTGTTTTACCGAGAAGACCAAAGGAGCCATCCCTCTTATCCCTTTGCGTCAGGGGCAGTTGAAGTCCTGGCTCGAGAAACAGGATGCGGCGGTTTCAGCCTGGGTGGAGCACAATAAGTTTGATGCCGCTCCCGGCTCGGTTTGTCTGGTGCCCGGCAAGAAAGGCAAGATCGCCATGGCGCTGGCCGGTGTCGACCGCGACGAGCCGATTTGGGATTTCGCCGCCCTGGCTGCAAAGCTGCCCGCCCAGACCTATGCGCTGGAAGACAAAGCGACCAAACAAACGGCCACCGCCGGGGCCATGGGCTGGGCTTTGGCGACCTATCGCTTCAGCCGCTATAAAAAAAGCAATGCGGTTTTTCCGGTGCTTGTTTGGCCCAAGTCCTGCGACCGGGAGGCCGTTGAGAGAACCGTTTCTTCGATCTTTCTGGTTCGCGATTTGGTTAATACGCCGGCGGCCGATATGGGGCCTGCCCAGTTGGCTGCGGCGGCGCGGGGTTTGGCTGAGGAGTTTGGGGCCAAGTGTGCGACTATCGAAGGGGACGACCTGCTCAGCCGGAACTACCCGGCCATTCATGCGGTTGGGCGGGCCAGCGTCGAAGCGCCTCGCCTAATTGATCTGACCTGGGGAGAGGAGAAGGATCCCAAGTTAACCCTGGTCGGCAAAGGCGTCTGTTTCGATTCCGGCGGTCTCGATATTAAGCCCGCTCCCGCCATGCGGATCATGAAAAAGGACATGGGCGGCGCGGCTCACGTTCTGGGGCTGGCGCGGATGATTATGGCTGCCAAGCTCAAGGTGCGTCTGCGGGTGCTTATTCCCGCCGTCGAAAACAGCGTCTCGGGCAACGCCATGCGGCCGCTCGACGTGGTGACCAGCCGGTCGGGGAAAACCATTGAGATCGGCCATACGGATGCCGAGGGGCGGGTGGTTCTGGCCGATGCCTTGGCTGAAGCGGTCTCCGAAAAGCCAGAACTGATTATCGATTGCGCCACGTTGACCGGCGCGGCGCGGGTGGCTTTGGGAACGGATATCCCGGTTTTGTTTTCAAACGACGACCAAACGGCCGAAGATGCCGTCAGGTGGGGGCGCAAAGAAGGCGACCCGCTTTGGCAATTGCCTCTGTGGGACGGTTATCGACCGATGATCGATTCAAAGGTCGCCGATGTTTCCAACGATACCAACAGCCCATACGGCGGCGCGATTACTGCTGCTTTGTTTCTCCGGGAATTTGTCGGAACCAAAATTCCCTGGATGCATCTCGACCTTATGGCCTGGAATGTCAGTAGCCGTCCCGGACGCCCGGAGGGGGGTGAGGCGATGGGATTGCGCGCCCTGTTCGGGTTTGTTTCGGAGCGGTTCAAAGGGCGTTGACGGTGCGCCATTGAAGGCGAAAGGTTTTCGGTTGCTGTCGGATGGCGACTCGGGTAAAAAAGTAACGATAGCGAAACAAAAGCCTTTTTTGCGGCTGTGTTAGGGAACCTTTTTCGTGGATCTTTCACCGGTAAAAGCCTTGGATCTTTGGCGTCTTTCAATCACCGAAAGCGTGCGCCGGGAGTCGCCCGATCTGTCGGCCCGCCAAATGGCTTTACTGCTCACCGTCTATCTGACGCCGCCGCCGCATACGGTGCGCGGCCTCTCCGAAACCCTTGCTGTCTCTAAGCCTGCGGTGACGCGGGCTCTCGACCGGTTGAGTGAATTGGAATTGTTACGCCGCAAGATCGATGAGTCGGATCGCCGTTCGGTGCTGATTCAGCGGACCGTTAAAGGATCGGTTTTTCTTCGTGAATTCGGCGAGATTATTTCGGCCTCGGCGCAGGCTCTCGAAGAGGACGAATAGGGCGCCTTTTCGCGGCGCTGGTTTCTCTATAATTTTTTCCGACCGGGTCGCAAAAGGGCTTTGCTGAAATAGTTTCCGGAAGATTAAATTACGCTCCGGCACCGGTTTTACCGTCTGAAAATTCCACCTACGGAATTTTGCTCTCGCTCAAGCCGTCGAATTTTCATATCGGCCTTCTTTTGGGCCTCTGAAAATATTTTGAATCGACGTTTGTAGTTGATTGAGCCCGCTTCCGCATCTTCGTCGCCTGCATTCGTAGTTGCGGCAACTTTGTTAATCTCTGGTTAACTATCTGAAATAGAAAGAGTTTTATTGGGCGTCCTTGAAAATCAATATCCCTTCCCCCCATATGCCGTTGAACAAATAACCAAGTTGCTCAAGGGAACGCCATGTCCGAATTCACGCCTCAATTGACGCCTCGGGAAATGCTGGAGCATGGCGTTTTCGGGGGGTGGTATTTTGAGGGGGATCATAAGGAATATCCGGCTGAATGGTTCGAGAATGCGCGACTTGGCACTGTTGGGTTCGATGTGTCGCTCAACTGTTTTGGGATTGCTTCGGGGCTTTCGCGGGCCGAATGGCAGGCCAAGGGATGGATTACGCCGGAAGACCCCTTGGGATGGTTTCAATGGTATTGCCGCTACAGCCTGGGACGCCGGTTGCCCGAGGTGGATGCCTTTCAGATCGGCCGCTGGAAGGCGTTCGGCCCCCGGCATATCGGCGGAATCAAAAAGGGCTGTGAGCCTTTCGATCTGTCCTGTCGCCGGAGACAGCGCCAGGCTTTGTTGCAATGGGCTTACGATCCGTTCTTTTAGAAAGGCACCTTATGACCGAAGCACCGATCCGTATCGGCGTCTCCTCCTGTTTGTTGGGCGAAAAGGTGCGCCACGACGGCGGCCATAAACGAGACCGTTTCGTCACCGAGCAGCTTGCGCCCTTTGTCGAGTATGTCCCCGCTTGTCCGGAGATGGGCATCGGCCTGGGATTGCCACGTGAAACCATCCGGCTTGAACGCGGCGCTGAAGATGGGTTCAGACTGGTCGCTCCGAAGAGCGGTGCGGACTATACGGCGACAATGACCGCCTGGGCTCTGGCAAAGGCTGAGGAGATTACAACGGCGGGTTTGTCCGGCTATATCCTGAAAAAGGATTCTCCCAGCTGCGGCCTGCACCGGGTCAAGACCTACAAGAACGGCCATCCGGCCCAGAGGGATGGACGCGGCCTGTTCGCCCAGGCGCTGACCGAGGCCCTGCCGCAGCTCCCCGTTGAGGATGAAGGGCGGCTCCATGACGCCAAGATCAGAGAGAATTTCATCGAACGGGTTTTCGCCTATGCCCGCTTGGGAGAATTCTTTTCATCCGACTGGTCGCTTGGTGATTTGGTGGCCTTCCATAGCCGTGAGAAATTGCTGCTGATGGCCCATGACACCAAGGCCTATGGCGAGCTGGGCCGTTTGGTGGCCGAGGGGAAAAAGTGGGACCCTAAATTTCTTGCCGTGCGCTACCGAGACTTATTTATGGCCGCGATGGAAAAACGCGCCACGCCGGGCCGACACGCCAACGCCCTGACCCATATGGCGGGCTATATGAAAAAA
The DNA here is from genome assembly GCA_965368335.1 of uncultured Rhodospirillales bacterium. Lineage (GTDB taxonomy): Bacteria > Pseudomonadota > Alphaproteobacteria > Rhodospirillales > JAPHRK01 > CBDUMN01. Next base: position 17,641 of record CBDUMN010000026.1, on the reverse strand, counting down.
CAAATGGAAGGTCGGGAGCGCCAGGAGGTGGCGGAAGTGGTTGAGGAATTCAGAAAAGGCCTGACCCCGTTAATCGTGCCCATGACGCTGATCCGTCATTTGGTCCGCCGCTTTGAGGTCGACTACCTCGCCGACCAGACCTACCTCAACCCCCATCCGAAAGAGCTGATGCTGCGCAATCATGTGTGAGCATTAAAAAGGCGGCCCGTTGCGAGAGCCGCCTTTTTAAAAAGAAAATTTCCGTCGCCGATTAGTGGGCGAGACGGGGAGATTGTTGTCTCTGGGGGGTGAAGCGTTTGAGGTAGGTTGGCAGAACCACTTCCGCCGGGGTTGCTTCGATACCCAGTTCCTTCAGGCCCTGTGCGCCGTCGTGGGCGACGTTGTCGCTTTTCAGCAAGGTCAGCTGATCACGGGTCAGCATGGGCTTGGGTAGTTTTTCGATGAACCAGGCGGCGAATCCGGCGATGCCGAAGGGGACGGGAGCGAGAAGCCGTTTGCGACCGGAAACCTTAAGGATCAGCTCCATGATTTCCTTGAAGCTATAGACCTTGGGTCCGCAAATCTCATAACGCTCGCCTTCCGTCGCCCGGTCTTCGAGGCAGGCGATCACGGCGGCCGCGACGTCGACCACGTAGACCGGCTGGAACTTGGAGCCGCCGTCGCCATAGAGATCGATATCGACCAGAGTATCGTCTTCAAACTTGAAGGTGACTTTCGGGATCAGCGGGCAACCGAAGACCGGCAGGGCCGGAGTCCAGCGCATGATGCCGGCGAATTTATTGAAGAAGCCGTCTTCCACGCCGAAGATCACCGAAGGCTGCAAGATGGTTGCCGCCGGGAAGGCCTCAAGCACGGCTTGTTCACCGGCGGCCTTGGTGCGGGCGTAAGCCGAAGGCGATTCCGGGTCCGCCCCGAGGGCTGAGACGTGAACCAGTCGCTCGACACCGGCTTCCTTGGCGGCCTTGGCGACCAGACCGGCGCCGATATGGTGGATATTGTCAAACGACTGCTTGCCCCAAGGGGAGAGAATGCCGACCAGATTGATCACCCATTCGGCGCCTTCGACGGCGCGCTTGATCGAAGCCTCGTCGGTCAGCGAGGCGGCCATCGGGACCACCTGTCCGACTTCGCCCATGGGCTTAAGGAAAAGCGCGTCTTCCGGGTCGCGGACGGCGACACGGACGATATGCCCGGTTTTGACCAGGCGTTTGACAACGTAGCGGCCCAGGAAACCAGAGCCTCCGAAAACCGTGACGATGCGACGATCCATGATCCTTTTCCTCCATGGCGGAACCCATAATAAATCTGTGTGCCGCTTATAATCGGTTTAGCGCTTTTTGAGAAGCCCGAAGGCGGTGATTTCGGCAGCCAAAAAAGAAATGCCCAAAAACCTTTGAAAGCTGTTGACAAAACTCCGGTCGGACGGTAGTTCCTGCACCGCCTTTCTAAATGCCCAGGTGGCGGAATTGGTAGACGCGCTGGCTTCAGGTGCCAGTGGCCGCAAGGCCGTGGAAGTTCGAGTCTTCTCCTGGGCACCATTTCCCTAAAAATATCAGCAAAAAATCTTCGGCGCTTGGCCGAATTGCTCCTGTTGTGCGGATCGTTTTATAGTCCGGCGAGGAACATCGTCGATTTTTTAGGGACCGAAACCATGAGCGCCAAGCCCATTACGTTGCTGACCCATGTTAAACATTTCATCGGTCCAACGGCGGTTAAGCGGTTATTGGCCGAAGACATGACGGTCGTTTGCCACGATATGGCTTTTGCCGATGAGGCCGAGCGGACGGCGTTTTGTTCGGAAGTGCCGGGCGCTGAGGTTTGCGAGGCGACGGATCCAGCGGGAATGGTTGAGGAAATCATCGATCGGTTTGGGCGATTGGACGCTCTGGTGTCGAACGACCCCTATCCGGCCCATCGCGTTCCCATCGATGAGGCCGACCCCGATGAGTTTCGCAATGCTTTGGAAGCCTTGGCGGTTTGGCCGTTTACTCTGTTGGGGCAGGTGGCGAAGGTGATGAAGCGGCAAAACGCGGGGAGAATTCTCATTGTCTCTTCGGCTGCGCCTTTAACCGGCATTCCCAACTACGCCATGTATGCCGCCGCGCGGGGCGCGGCCAACGCTATGGTGCCGACTCTGTCGAAGGAACTGGCCAAATGGGGTATCCCGGTTAATGCCATTGCGCCCAACTATATTAAAAATCCCGACTATTTTCCGCCCGAGCTGCTGGCCAATGAAGGAGCCATGGCGAAGATGTTGAAAAACATTCCCCTGGGACGGTTGGGAGAACCGGAAGAGGTCGCCGAACTGGTCGCTCTTTTCGCCAGTGGGCGGTGCGGCTTCGTGACCGGACATATCATTCCCATTGCAGGCGGCTGGGCCTGATCGGCAGAATAAAAAGGCAGCAGGACCGTTTCTCCATTAAAAAGATAACGCCCTTTGGTCTTCTCCTTGGCGGTATTTCCCTATAAAACTATCCGCCGTTACGGACACCGAACCGAAGATTGAAACCGGCGATGAGTAATATGACGAACGCAAAGACGCCCACCATTATCCTTCACAAAGGCGACCTTCCCGCCAACGTCACTTTCGGCGACAGCGTCGCCGTCGATACGGAAACCATGGGGCTGAACCCGCACCGGGACAGGCTTTGCGTGGTCCAGCTTTCGGCTGGCGATGGAGTTTGCCATTTGGTCCAATTGCCCAAGGGGCAGTACGATGCGCCCAATCTGAAGAAAGTGCTGGGCGACCCGGCGGTAACGAAGATTTTCCACTACGCCCGGTTCGATCTGGCGATTATCGAGAAATTTTTGGGCGTGGTCTGTACGCCGGTTTATTGCACGAAGGTCGTTTCCAAGCTGGTGCGGACCTATGGCGATTCCCATGGGCTAAAGGCGCTTTGCCGGGAACTGCTCGGCGTTGAGATTTCCAAGCAGCAGCAGATGTCCGACTGGGGCGGCGATGAGTTGAGCGCCGATCAACAACAGTATGCGGCGTCTGATGTGCTTTATCTTCATCAGTTGCGCGATATTCTCGACCGGCGGTTGGCTCGTGAAGGGCGGACCGAACTGGCCCATGCCTGCTTCGAGTTTTTGCCGACCCGTTCCCGGCTCGACCTTGCGGGCTGGCCCGAGGTGGATATTTTCTCCCATTAAAGGCGCTTAAAAAGCAGGGCGTGTAAGGCCGTCCCCCGGTTGACCTCCGGGGATTGACGGGCGCATACTGTAAAAACAGTCTGTCTTAAGGACTAAAAACTTGAATCTCTTGGACGAATTCCTCTCAACCCATTGAGACGGTAGGTTCCGGGTTTGAAAGAGTAGAATGAACGTTACCGATACTGCCGTGAGAAAGGCCGAGGACGCCGAAGGACTGGAATCCGCTCAGCGCGTTCTTAAAATCGAAGCCGAGGCTTTGGAGGCTTTGGCCCGGTCGCTCGATCAACGTTTCGTTCAAGCCCTCGAAATTTTGTTTCAGGCGACCGGCCGGGTCATCGTCACCGGCATGGGCAAGAGCGGCCATGTGGGCCGTAAGATCGCCGCCACCATGGCTTCCACCGGTACGCCCGCCTATTATGTCCATCCCGGTGAGGCCAGTCATGGCGACCTGGGCATGATCACCCAGGCCGATGTGGTGTTGGCCCTGTCCAACTCGGGCGAAACATCGGAGCTTTCAGATGTTCTGGCCTATACCCGCCGTTTCGCCATTCCGTTGATTGCGATCACCAGCGGCGCCGATTCGACGCTTGGCCGCACCGCCGACGTGGCCCTGGTTTTGCCCGATAGCCCCGAGGCCTGCCCCATGGGACTGGCTCCGACCACATCGACCACCCTGACTTTGGCCTTGGGCGATGCGCTTGCCGTGGCCCTGCTTGATCGTAAAGGGTTTTCGGCGGCCGACTTCCGCGATCTTCATCCCGGAGGTAAGCTGGGCAGCCTGCTCTTGAAGGTCGGCGATATCATGCACAAGGGCGACGCCGTTCCCTTGGTCGCCGTGGGCACCGCCATGAGCGACGCCTTGATTGAGATGACCGCCAAGCGCCTGGGCTGCGTGGGGGTGGTCAATTCTGAAGGCGTGCTGGATGGCATTGTCACCGATGGCGATTTACGCCGCCATATGGACGGAGCCCTGCTTGAACAGGCCGTCGAGCAGGTGATGACCGCCTCGCCTTTGACCATTGCGCCCGATATGTTGGCGAGCGAAGCGGTGCAGCTGATGAACAGCAAGGAGATTACCACGCTTTTCGCCATTGAAGATGGCCGCCCGGCGGGAATCATACACCTTCACGATTGCCTCAAGGCGGGTGTCGTCTAAATAAAGAGCGGATATCGCTTTTGCGGAAATATGGAGTTTAATGGTGGATCAGCCGGCGCTTGAAACCAATCGGGTCGAAGGGACGGAGACCGGACGGTCTCGTTCCCGCGCCGCGCCGCCCGGCCCCCAAGGGGTGGGGAGCTACAGCCGCTTCGTCTCGGCGATGAAGTTCCTTTTGCCTATTTTTGCGCTGATTCTGATTGCCCTGGTGTTGATCTGGCCGCAGTTGCAAGGGTCCGATAACCGGTTCAGAATCGGCTTTTCCGGGATTGAAGCGCGCGAAGCGGAAGGGCTCAATATGGTCAATGCGCGCTATATGGGAACCGACGCCAAAAACCAGCCTTTTTCGGTGACCGCCGATATCGCCCGCAATCTGGTGCCAGACGCCACGCTGGTCGAACTGGAAATGCCCAAGGCCGATATGACGCTTGAAGACGGCTCCTGGCTGGTGCTGACCGCCAATACCGGGGCTTACAACCAGACGGAAAAGACCTTGAGCCTGGAAGGCGCGGTCAATCTGTTCCACGATTCCGGCTATGAAATCAGGACCAGTTCGGCCGAAATCGATCTGGGAAAAAATCTCGCCTCGGGCAAGGAGCCGGTCGCCGGCCAGGGGCCGTTCGGCGAATTGAGAGCGCAAGGTTTCGTTTTGCGCAATAACGGTTCGATCATCAGCTTTACGGGCAAATCCCACCTTATTCTTTATCCGGGCCTACAGGGCCGTTAAGGAGGACGTTTCGGTGCAATTCTTGGGTAGGTTTTTCGGTTTTTGCCTCGTCCTCTGTTTCCTGGCCCCGGTTGCCGTGGCGCAGAACCTGAACATGACCGGTAAGGACGGCTCGCCGGTTGAGGTTTTCGCCGACAACGGCATCGAATGGCAGCAGGATGGTCAAATTTTCATAGCGCGCGGCAATGCGCGGGCGGTGCGTGGCGATATGGTGGTCAGGGGCGATGAATTGCGCGCCTACTACCGGTCCGACGATCAGGGCAGTACGCAAATCTGGCGGTTGGATGCGTTGGGTCACGTCAAAATTACCTCGACCAGTGAAACGGTCTATGGCGACAAGGGGGTCTACGACCTCGACAACGCCATTCTGGTGATGACCGGCAACAACCTCAAACTGGTGACGCCGACCCAGGAATTGACCGCTCGGGATAGCCTGGAATACTGGATGGTCAAGGAAATGGCCGTGGCGCGAGGCAATGCGTTGGTTATCAACAACGATAAGCGCCTTAAGGCCGATGTTTTGACCGCACTTTTCAAAAAAGACAAAAACGGTAAGTCCACGGCGCACCAGATCAATGCGTTCGGCAATGTGGTGATCGTAACCAAACAGGACGTAGTCAAGGCCGATAAAGGGGTTTATAACGTACGCAGCGGTATCGCCCGCCTGAGCGGCGCGGTCGAGATGACCCGGGGGAAGAACAAACTCGACGGGTGTAGCGCCGAAGTGAATATGAATACCCAGGTCAGTAAGCTTTTCGCTTGTAAAAAAAGCAGCGGCCGCCGGGTTAAGGGAACGATAACGCCGCAAAAGCGATAATAGACGCACCGGCGAGATTAAGTTGAAGAGGGTACGGGACGTGGACGCGGAAAACACCAGGGACCTCAGATCGCGAAGGGATTCCATGCGCAAGCCCCGGCTTGTGGCGGAAAACAGCGGCTTGGTGGTCGAGGGCTTGGAAAAGCGCTTCAAGAAACGTCCCGTGGTGCGCGGCGCTAACCTAAAAATCCAACGCGGCGAAGTGGTTGGCCTGCTCGGCCCCAATGGAGCGGGCAAGACCACATGTTTTTACATGATCACCGGCCTGATCGCCCCCGATCACGGTTCGATTACGCTGGACGGTCACGACATTACCGATTTGCCCATGTATCGCCGGGCCCGCCTGGGGATCGGCTACCTCCCTCAGGAAGCATCGATTTTCCGGGGGCTTTCGGTGGAAAACAATATCCGGGCGGTTCTCGAAGTGGTGGAAAAGTCGCGCAACAAGCGTGAGGCCATGCTCGAATCCCTGTTGGCCGAATTCTCCATCACCCATTTGCGCCGCACCCCGGCTCTGGCTCTTTCCGGCGGTGAGCGCCGACGGGTCGAGATCGCGCGGGCCTTGGCCTCCTCACCCCATTTCGTTTTGCTCGATGAGCCCTTTGCCGGGGTCGATCCCATCGCCGTGGGCGATATCCGGGATTTGGTTGGGCATCTGAAAGACCGGGGTATCGGTGTGCTGATTACCGACCACAACGTCCGCGAAACGCTGGATCTGATCGACCGGGCCTACATCATCCATGACGGCATGATGCTTATGGAAGGCACGCCGGACGATATTGTCGGCAATGAGGACGTGCGGCGGGTTTATCTCGGCGACCGTTTCAGTTTGTAAGGCCTGCGGAAAACCGATGGCACTGACGCCAAGGCTCGAACTTAGACATTCTCAATCCCTCGTCATGACGCCTCAGTTGCAGCAGGCGATCAAGTTGCTGCAACTCAACAACCTGGAACTCTCAGCCTACGTAGAGCAGGAGCTGGAGGAAAACCCCCTGCTTGAGCGGGCTGAGCCTGAGCCCGAAGGTGAGCGCCATGAAGGCGAGCCGGATATGGAGGACGGGGGCGAGAGCTCGGAAGATTCCTTAGCTTCCGTCGATTTGGAAAACGAAACGGCTTCAGCCCAGGAATCGGAAGAGGCCCGCGATGTGGACTACGATAACGAATGGGCGGGCGATGGGCCGGGGCAGGCCGCCTCGGAACAGGGAGATTCAAGCCTTTCCGACTGGTCGAATGTCGGCGCCGGGGGCGGTGCGGGCGGCGATAGTCCCGAACGCAGCCTCGAGCAAACCCTGTCGGGCGATGTTTCGCTGCGCGATCATCTGCAAGAGCAGATTGGGGTTGAACTCGACGATCCGGTGGAGCGAGTCATTGCGGTTCACTTGATGGAGCTGCTCGACGAGGCGGGGTATCTGTCGGGTGATCTGGAAACGGTGGCCCAGGCGCTGGATTGCGATATGGAGCGGGTCGAGGCGACGTTGGAACGGGTGCAGGGGTTCACGCCAACCGGTATTTTCGCCCGCAATCTCCAGGAATGCCTCGCCTTGCAGCTTAGGGAGAAAGATCGTCTCGACCCGGCTATGCAGACGTTCCTCGACAATCTCGATCTGCTCGCCAAGCATGACCTGAAAGGGTTATCGCGCCGTTGCGGCGTGGATGCGGAAGACATCGCCGACATGATTGACGAGATTCGGGCGCTCGATCCGAAACCGGCGTTGAGTTTCGATTTCGCCGTCATTCAGCCGGTGACGCCCGATGTGTTGATGCGCCCCAACCCGGACGGCGGCTGGCTGATCGAGCTCAATAGCGAGACGCTGCCCAAGGTTCTGGTCAACAATCAGTATTATTCGTCAATCAGCGGTTCGGCGCGCAACAAGGCGGATAAGCAGTATATCGCCGAGTGCTATCAATCGGCCAACTGGCTGGTTAAATCGCTGCACCAGAGGGCCACCACGATCCTTAAGGTGGCGACCGAGATCGTCACTCAGCAGTCGGAGTTCTTCGTTAAAGGCGTGCGGTTTCTCAAGCCTTTGATTTTGCGCGATATCGCCGAAGAAATCGAGATGCATGAAAGCACCGTCAGTCGGGTGACGTCGAACAAATATATCGCCACCCCACGCGGAATTTTCGAGTTGAAATACTTTTTCACGACCGCGCTGGGCAATTCGGCGGGTGGCGAAGCCCATTCGGCGGAAGCGGTGCGCCATCGAATCAAGGTCTTGATTGACGAAGAACCGGTGAAAAAGATTCTTTCCGATGACCGGATCGCGGAAATTTTACAAAACGAAGGGATCGACATTGCCCGCCGAACGGTGGCAAAATACAGGGAAGCCATGCGGATTCCCTCGTCGGTTCAAAGACGCAGAGAAAAGAAGGCCGCCCTGAGATAAGTTAGATTTATCAATGGATTGAATCTGGTGAAGCCAAAAGGGTTTGCCGTCTGGAACGCCGCGGGTTTCGGCTCTGTTGCACTAAGGAGCACTGCATGTTTCGTTTTGCTAAAACGAAATTGCCGGACGATCTGGTCCAGAAAAGGGCCATTCTCTTGACTCATGGAAAGCACGGCACTAACTTCCCGCCTTCGCCAAAGATGGACTGGAGTAAGGACCGTAAGGACCGCGCTGCGACAAGAAATGCCGCAGAATGCCCGTATTTGATGCCCCGCCTATAGGGGCGAGCGAGGCGCGTCGTGCTTCAACTCTAAGGAAAGCCTGCCATGGAAATTGAAATCAAAGGCAAGAAAATTGACGTGGGAGATTCCCTGACCGGTCACATGAGGGACAATTTGTCGACGGGCGTCACGAAATACTTTGCCAATCCGGTCGATGGGTCGGTTCTGCTGGCCAAGGATGCGCACGAGTTCCGCTGCGATATCCTGGTTCATGTGGGCAAGGATATCGAGGTCCAGGGCCGGGCCAATGCCGAAGACCCTTATGCCGCCTTTGACGGCGCGCTGGACCGGATCACCAAACAGTTGCGCCGCTATAAGCGCCGTCTGCGCGATCACCATAAAGATAAAGACCCGAGCACCCATCTGTTGGCGCAGCAGTATGTGATCGAACCCGAGGACGAAACCCATGAAGAGCCGGAATCGGGCGATCCGGCCATTGTCGCGGAAATCGCCACCAAAATCGAAACCCTGACCGTCAGTGAGGCGGTCATGCGGATGGATTTGGCTGATGTTCCCACCATGATGTTCCGTAACAGCGCGCACGGGGGCCTTAACGTGGTCTACCGGCGCGACGACGGCAATATCGGCTGGATCGATCCCAGCCTGACCAAATAACCGTTCGAGAGAAGTGAGAAAAGAAGGTAGACCATGGAAATCGCCGACCTGCTAAGCCCCGAAGGGGTGGTCGCCAATTTGAAAGTCACCAGCAAGAAGCAGGCGCTTCAGGAGCTTTCCCGGATTGCCGCCGATGTGACGGGGCTGCATGAGCGTACCATCTTCGATGTTTTGCTGGAGCGTGAGCGCTTGGGCACCACCGGAATTGGCAACGCTATCGCCATTCCCCACGGCAAGCTCAATTCGCTCGACAAGCTCTATGGGGTTTTCGCCCGCCTCGAGCGGCCTATCGACTTCGATTCCATCGATGAGCAGCCGGTAGACCTGATCTTCCTTCTGCTGGCCCCCGAATCGGCCGGAGCGGATCATCTGAAGGCCTTGGCTCGGGTTTCGCGTCTCCTGCGTGACAAAGCCGCCTGTGAAAAACTGCGCGGCACCGATGAATCGGAAGCCCTTTACGCCCTGCTCATGGAAAATTCTTCGAGCCAGGCCGCGTAAGTCCTCTCCGTCAACATTCAGCAAAGCCCCCGGAGCATTCTTCGGGGGCTTTTTCTGTTTTGTCGGAATAGCTTGTTTTTAAAATGCTATTTCATGTCGATGGTTTTGGTCTTAGCGACCTTCGGCTCGTCGCCTGATTTGATCTTGATGGTTTTGACCTGAGGCTCTGGGATCGGTCGATGCAGATCGATATGGAGAAGGCCGGATTCCAGGGTCGAGCCGACCACTTCGATGCCCTCGGCGAGGACGAAGCTGCGTTGAAATTGCCGGGCGGCAATCCCGCGATGGAGGAAAATCCGTCCGTTTTCTTCTTCGCTTTGGCGGCCCCGAACGACCAGTTGGGCGTCTTCGACCGTCACCGACAGGTCTTCGGTGGTGAAACCGGCGACCGCTAGGGTGATGCGCAGGGAGCTTTCGCCGATCTGCTCGATATTGTAAGGCGGATAGCCTTCCGCCGAGCTTTTGGAAACTCGGTCGAGCACTTCTTCAAAATGGTCGAAACCCAACAGCAGTGGGCTATTGAAAACGGACAAACGAGGCATGACGCCTTCCTCCTTGATTAAGCGAGGTCATGAGGTGTGCCGGAAACCCTCTTAAGAGGCGTCGACCGAGCAGGCACTTCAGTCCTTATTTTGCTTCCGACGGCCATTCTGTCAACCTGCCGAAAGCGTTTTAATCCCCGTAAAGCTGCGCGTATTCAGCCTCCACCTGGGCTTGGTTTTCCTTGGCGAAAGTCGCCATGTCGGCATCCATGTTCCAGGCTCTGTGATCGCCCTTTTGGTAGGCCAGCGCGTTGCGGTGGTAGAAAAGGGCGTTCATTCGGTTGGCGACGAAATTGTTGCGGGTTTTCGTCACTTCGCCGGGCGCCCCCATGACGATGGAATTGTCGGGGATCACCGTGCCTTCTTTCAGGAAGGTATGGCCCGCAATGATGCAGTTATCGCCGATCACGCAGCCATCCATAATGGTCGAGTTGATGCCGACCAGCACATTGTCGCCGATGGTGCAGCCGTGCAGGGTGCAGTGATGGGTGATTGAACAATAGTCGCCGATGATCGTCGGCGTTTGCCAGCCGATGTGGATCATGACGAAATCCTGGATATTGCTCATTTTCCCGATGCGCACCTCATGGGCTTCGGCGCGAATGACGGCATAGGGCCAGAGGCTGCTGCCTTCATCCATGCTGACATGGCCGTAGACTTTGGCGCTCGGGTCGATGAAAGCGGCGCGGGCGAGGGTGGTTTCGTCGTTGTTTTCAGCCATTGAGGTCAATCGGGTCCTAGTTGACCCAGGTGCGCGGCACCCAGTGGCCGTCGCCGTCGTGACCTTCGAAAAACTCTTCCAGCTCGGGGTGGTCGAAGGGCTCGTCGCCGTTTTCGGGCACGAGATTCTGCTCTGAAACGTAGGCGATGTAGGGTAAATCGTCCTGATCTTCGGCGAACAGGTGATAAAACGGCTGCTCCTTGGGAGGGCGGATGTCTTCAGGGATGGACTGATACCATTCCTCTGTGTTGCTGAACACCGGATCGACGTCGAAGATGACGCCCCGAAACCCGAAGAGCCGGTGGCGGACCTGCGCCCCGATAGGGAATTTAGCTTTGGTGTTTACAGACGTCGTCATGGCTCATTTACCTCATTTAAGCCCAATGTAGCCGGTAAAGTTTGCTTGGCAAGTCCCGAATCAGACTTGACCGGCATATTTGAAGCGGGAATCCTAGAGTCGGATCGTTTTAGGTTGAATCGCTTCGTGATTCGGCCTGAAGCGTGAATCCGCCCCCTAATCAAATGGTTAGAGGGTGATTCACGAATTAGGGTTACGTCAAAATGTGTAAACCTAATCCGATCACACTCTAGAGAGACATTCGTATTCTGTTAGACGTTGGGGCAGGCATGTCAGGTTTTTTGAGTTCTTTGGTCGATCAGTTCCAGGCTGAGCTTGAGCGGCGCGAAAACCGCCCTTTTCTGAAGGCGGCGATGGCGGCTTGCGCCCTGGTTGCGGTGGCTGATGGCGAGGTTTCGTTTCCCGAGAAAGTCAGGGTCGATCAGGTGCTTGAAACCCTGGACGCCCTCAAGGTTTTCGACCCCCACGAAGGCATCGACCTGTTCAACGCCTTCGCCGATGATATTTTCGCCGATTTGAAAAAGGGGCGGGAAGCTGCGCTAGAGGCCATTCTGGAGGGGGCGTCCGATACGAAGGCGAAGACTCTGCTTATCCGTATTTGTCTCGCGGTGAGCGAGGCGAACGGCGAAAAAGCCCTGGCCGACCAAGTGGAAATCGTCTCGCTTTGTTCCCGTCTGGGCGTCGACCCGAGCCATTGCGGCCTCTATGTGGACGATCTGAAGCCATTGATTTAGGGGCTGGTGATTATACGCGCAAAAATTGGTGTTGATTGTTCTCCCTCTTCGATCATTCGATTGACCGAATGCGCCGGAATTTTCGATAAATTACCTTAAATTTTAAGTGGTTGTGATATTTATCACAGGTAAAATTGCTGCGAATCCACTAATCTTCAACCTCGACTTTTGTTAGTAGGGAGAAAGCCGTTGTCGTCGGATGCCGGAAATACCTTCGAGGGCTTAGACCAGCCTGCCATTCGGACAATTTCCATCGAAGCCGCCCACCAGCCTGACGGGCGCGGCGAGGTTTCGGTTCCCGACGATCTTCTGCTTTCCGCCGACTTTGCGCGCAGCGGCTCCGACCTTTTTTTGATCGCGCCCGGTGGTGAAACAGCCGTGGTGCCGCATTTCTTCGCCCAAGAGGCTTTGCCCGATTTGGTTTCGGTGAGTGGGGCGCGGATGGATGGCGACTGGGTCGGCCGGTTGGCCGGACCGCAAGCGCCAGCCCAATATGCGCAAAACGCCGAGGTGGCGACCGATGCGCCTATCGGCACCATTGAAAGCCTGACCGGATCGGTCACCGCGACCCATGCGGACGGTAGCCAGATTGTCTTGCAAAAAGGCGACGCCATTTTCCAGGGCGACCTGCTGGAAACCGGCGCCGACGGATCGGTCGGCGTGCTGCTGGCCGACGAGACGACCTTCTCGCTGGGGGAAAGCGGCTCCATCGTCATGGATGAGCTGATCTACGATCCGGCGCTGGAAACCGGCGCAGCAACGATCAATCTTGTCAAAGGCGTGTTTACTTTCGTTTCCGGGCAAATTTCCAAGACCGGCACCGAAGCTATGGTGGTCAAAACTCCGGTGGCGACCATCGGCATCCGTGGCACCTCGGGGGGTATCGAGGTCGAGCCGCCTGCACCGGGCGGACCGGCTCCGGGCCAGCCGGGCGCGCCGGAACCCAGCATGACCGTGGTGCTGACCCCCGACCCCGACGGCAGCGTCGGCGAGATGGCGATTAGCAACGGCGGCGGCACCCAGGTGCTGAACCAGCCTTTCCAGGGCACCTCGGTCGCCAGCTTCAATGCGGCCCCTCAGGCGCCTTTCTCGGTTGATCCGGCGACTTATAGTCAGAACTTCGGTAGCGCCCTGCGTTCACTTCCGCCCTCTCCGTCGCAGCGACAGCAAAACCAGGATGATCAGCCCCAGGAAGGTGAAGAACAACAGGCTGAAGGTGAGGGCGAAGGAGAAGGCGAACCGCAAGAAGGCGAAGGTGAGGGCGACCCCGAGGGCGAAGGTGAGCCCCAGGAAGGCGAAGGAGAAGGCGACCCCGAAGGCGAGGGCGAATCGGGAGAAGGTGAACCGGAACAAGCCGCCGAGGGTGAAGGCGAGCAAGCCGAGGGTGAGCAGGCCGCCGAAGGTGAAGGTGAGCCCCAAGGTGAAGAGCAGCAGGTTGCCGATGCGGGCCCCGAAGGCGAGGGTGAACAAACTCAAGATCGCGCCGCCGCGCCCGACCAGGAACCGGCCGAAGGCGAACAGGGTGAGGGCGACGGCCAAGAGGCTGCTGGCGAGCCTCAGGTGCTCGATCAGGATATCCCTCAGGACGGCGAACAGGCGGGGGGTGAGCAAACACCCAACGACGGTCCGGTGCTCGATCAGAATATTGCAGCCAACGACCCGGCTGGTGGTGGAAATGATCCAACCGGTGGCGGCGATCCCATCGGCGGCAATGACGATCCGGTCGGCGGTGACGACAACCCCATCGGCGGCGGCGACCCCATAACCGGCGGTGGCGGTGGTGGCCTGGGCAATGGCAACCCAATTACCGGCGGCGCCGGCTCTAACGGCCTTGCCGGTAACGGCGGGTTCGATGATATTATCGGCGGCGGCAATCCAAACGACGCTTTTTTTGGTAGTGCCGGTGACGGCAGTCTCGGCGACTTGGCCGGTCAGCAGCAGAACACCACACAGGACATCATCGATCTGGCCAATGAGCAGCAGACGAACGATGCGCCGCCCCCGGACGATCTGCCCCCACCTCCACCACCGCCGGAAGACGAAGAATCGAACAACAATACGATTACCGGGACTGCGGGGAACGATACGCTCACCGGTACATCGGGCGACGATGTCTTCTATGGCCTGGGTGGTGACGATATCTTTGTCAATAGCGCGGGGAACGACACCATCGTCGATGGCGATGGATATGATTACGCCTTCCTTTCCGATGGATGGATACCTGTTTTCGTAAACCGGGTCGGTAACGATATGGTCGTCGCCTACCAGACTGAGGACGGAAGTCAAACAGGTTCGGTACGGATTATCGACCAATACGGCGGAGGTTATGGGTCGGTTGGGGTGAGGGCGCTGATGATCGAAGATCTCGACGACTCACCGCCTGTTGAGACCGTCGGCATTATCGCCGATGCGGCGGCTTATGCAGCTAGCGGTGTTATTTCAGGCTCCACCGATGCCATTAGCGCCGGATATACCGATGTTATCTTTGCCGGAACCGCAGGGGCCGATGTGGTTTCTGCAGCGACCCAGGCGGATGAGAATATTGACATTATTTTTGCCGGTGGCGCAGGCAATGATGACTTTATCGGCGGTTTGGGGGACGACGTTTTTGTTGGTGGTACGGGCAGCAATAGTTTTGATGGCGGGGCCTACCATGCGAGCAATGAAGGTGATGAAGTCTATTATGAGGGGCTGGGATCAGGCGTCGATGTAGACCTCGCCGACGGAAGTGCGATGGGTAGTTTCGGTACCGATACGCTGGCCAATATCGAAAATGTTACGGGCACAAGATACGATGACACTATTGCCGGTGACACAAATGCCAACAAGCTTTATGGCGAACAAGGTAACGATACTTTTAAAGGCTCGGCAGGCGGTGACGTGCTTGATGGCGGCGATGGCGCCGATACGGTGGATTATTCGGATGTTACCGGCAACCATATCATCGATCTGGCGGGCGGAACCGCTTCGCTCAACGGCGGCGCATCGGTCGATATGCTCTATAATATTGAAAATGCGATCAGCGGCAGCGGAAACGATGTTTTTTTCGCTTCATCGGCGTCCAACTCGTTTGACGGTGGGACGGGAACCGATACGATCAATTACCAGATGGCCACGGCGGGCGTCACCGCCAGCCTGACCATCGGCGGCGCGACCGGATTCGGAACCGATCAGTTCTCCAATTTCGAGAATCTTACGGGTTCGAGCCACAACGATGTGCTGTCCGGCGATGCCAACGCCAATACGATTTCAGGTGGGACCGGCGACGACCAAATCAATGGCGGAGCCGGAGCCGATGTCCTCATTGGCGGGGCCGGTGAGGATACGATGGATGGCGGCCAGGGCGATGACGTTTTGAACGGTGGCGCTGGGGCCGATACGCTGACCGGTGGAATGGGGTCGGAAACACTGATCGGCGGAGATGGCGCAGACATCATCAACCTATCCTCGGCAGACACTACCAGCGACTATGTTGTTTACACGACAGGAACCAGTGAATTCGACGATACGGTTTCGTTTTTCGAGATCGGTCACGATAAGGTTTATCTTGACGCTACCAATTTCAGCTTTTCTGCTGGGGCCGCAGTTGATGGCGTGAGCTTTAAGGATGTGGCGAACTACGATGGTTCAAATGGAGGTTTAGGACATAACAATGCCGTTGTTGTCTGGGATTCGACCAATGACAAGCTCTATTACGATTCTAATGGCGACACAGCGGGGGGGTATACGACCGAGGTCGCCAGTATTACCACAGATAGTGGAGAGTTAACTGCGTCGAATATTGTTTTCACCTAGGGTCCTGACCCTACCCCCCCCCATCAGGGAATTAAGCTCAAAGGCCGTTTATCAGCGGCCTTTTTTGTTGGGAATCGTGGAGCCGGGAAAAAACAAGCCCCGCAGGTTTAGCCTGCGGGGCTTGATGGTGGAGCCTAGCGGGATCGAACCGCTGACCTCAACACTGCCAGTGTTGCGCTCTCCCAGCTGAGCTAAGGCCCCAATTATCTGACGGCGGGTTTGGGCCGCGCCGTGATGCGGGGGGAAAATAGAGCCCCTCCCGCCCTTGGGCAAGAGGTTTTTTTAAAAAAAACCGGAAGGCGCAAAATCCCGATTAATCGGACCGGTCGATCACCTCGTCGTCCATGTGCTCACGGACTTCCGAAAGGTCGTCGTCGTCGGTGCCCAGGTCCGAAGCGTCGGCGATCAGGTCTTCATCGTCGTCGTCGGAATCGAGATCTTCATCATCGTCATCGACCAATGAGTCCAGATCATCATCTTCGAGGGCCTCGTCTTCTTCATCTTCAACGGGTGCGGCCTTCTCTGCCTCTTTGGGCGGCTTTTTGCCATTGCCCTTGCCTCTGGCCGGAGCGGGAGGCGCAAAAGCGGCGCCGCATTTCGGACATTTCGGCTCTTTGGCGTTCAGGTCGTAATAATGAGCGCCACAGTCCTGGCAAGTGCGCTTTTTACCGAGTTTGGGATTCGCCACTTCTCTCCTCCACGAGCGTTTCCAAAACGGAACAGACTCTAAGCCAAATGCCATGAAGTGAGCCGCTAGTCAAAAGCAAAATGCACTTGCCAAAAAAAGCGTTTTATGGTCCGCCCGGAGGCTTGGCTTCGCGCGCCCCAAAACGGGCAGAAAATCAAACCTCTACCCTCTATCGGCGTTTCATGGTACCAAGCGGCGAAATTGCCGAATTGTTAAAGACCAGCCAGACGAAGAAACATGACAGCATTCAAAGCCAGCCGCGCCGAGGCTCTTTCGGGCGCCATTCCCGTTCCGGGCGATAAGTCCATTTCGCACCGGGCCCTGATGTTTGGGGCCATGGCGGTGGGCGAAACGGTGGTTGAGGGCCTGCTGGAAGGCGAAGATGTTTTGGCGACGGCTGAGGCTATGCGCTCTTTGGGGGCGCAGGTCGAACGCGATGCCGACGGATGCTGGCGGATCAATGGCCGCGGCGTCGGCGGACTGGTCGAGCCGGACAATGTTTTGGATATGGGCAATGCGGGAACGGCGGCGCGGCTGATCATGGGCATTGTCGCTTCCCATGGATTCACCACCTTCATGACCGGCGACGCTTCCTTACGCTCCAGGCCCATGGACCGGGTGATCGCGCCGCTCAAGAAAACCGGGGCGTCGTTCCTTTCCCGTTCCGAAGGGCGTCTGCCCCTGGCGGTGGTGGGAACGGATTCGCCCCTGTCGATGGAATATGAACTGCCGGTCGCCTCGGCCCAGGTCAAATCGGCCGTACTGCTGGCCGGATTGAATGCGCCGGGCGAGACGCGGGTTATCGAGCCCGTGCCCTGCCGCGACCATACGGAACTGATGCTCAAGCATTTCGGCGCGGAGATCACCGTTGAAGAACGCGAAGACGGCGGTCGGCTGGTCCGGCTGAAAGGACAGCCGGAACTGACCGGAAAAACGGTCCGTGTGCCGGGCGACCCCAGCTCGGCGGCTTTTCCCGTGGTTGCCGCCCTGTTGGTGCCCGGTTCCGACGTGACGGTCGAAAACGTCGGCCTCAACCCACTGCGCACCGGGCTGTTCAAGACGCTTGAAGAAATGGGCGGGCGAATCGATTACGTCAACCAGCGCACCGAAGCGGGTGAGCGGGTGGCCGATCTGCGGATCGTCCATAGCCGATCGAAAGGCGTCGATGT
>CBDUMN010000025.1:0-39659 GCA_965368335.1 uncultured Rhodospirillales bacterium | reverse complement strand
ATCTGCTGTGTTCCAGGATGTGTCACGACCTGATCAGTCCGGCCAGTGCGGTGAAGACCGGTGTCGAGTTTATCCAGGACACAGGGAGCGGTATGGAAGCGGATGCTTTGTCGTTGCTGGAAAACAGCGCGGGGCAGCTGAATGCCAAGCTGACCTTTTTTCGGTCGGCTTTTGGGCGGGGCGGCGAGGCCGATAATCTTTCAAGGGTGCGCGAATTGGTCCAAGGGCTTGCCGGTGGCGGTAAGGTTTCCCTCGACTGGCCCATGGAAGCGGGTGATTTGGCCTTAGGGCGGGATGCGGCGCGCCTGTTGCTCAACCTTTTGTTTCTGGCGTTTGATACGGTTCAGGCATCGGGAATTCTTACCGTTCGTCTGGCCAATCTCTCCGAAGGGATAGGCGTGGCTATCGCAATGGAGGGGCGGGGGGTTCGAATTAGAGATGATTTGACTGAAGCTATGGAGCCCGGCGTATCTATTGAAAGCCTTACGCCCCGTTCGGTTCAGGCCTATTTTGTTTGCCGTCTGACGGAAGATATGGGAACGACAATTGAAGTCAGCCAGCCAGAGCCGGATCGTGTTGAAATAGCCTCCCTCTTGCCCACTATGGGCTGAGCCTGGGAGCAACTTTCTTATCCGCTTCATTTAATTGATTAAATTCTAACGGTTTTTTTTGAGTGATTGGATTTTTTTTGCTTTAATAACGCACTGTAAAGTCAGAGGGATGCGCCCGGGCGCTATTGGCCGGATGCCTAAAGCCCTGCAAAATGGCTGGGTAATAAAAGGGACGGAGATAAAAAAATGGATGATCTATTAGTCGAATTTCTGACTGAAACGTCCGAAAGTCTCGCAACAATTGACGTTGAGCTTGTTAAATTCGAGCAGGAGCCCAACAATCAGGAAATCCTGAGTAATATTTTCCGTCTCGTTCATACCATCAAAGGGACTTGTGGCTTCCTCGGGTTGCCTCGGCTTGAAAAAGTCGCTCACGCCGGGGAAAACGTCCTCGGTCGATTCCGCGATGGGGCCTTGGAGGTGACGCCTGAGGCCGTGACCCTCATTCTTGAATGTATCGATACCATTAAAGACCTGCTTTCGATCCTTGAAGAAACCGAGGCCGAGCCGGAAGGCGACGATGCCGATCTGATTGCCCGCCTCAACACTTTGGCTTCAGGCGAAATCCCGGCGCGCGGTGAAGCGCCCGCTGCAGAAGCCCCCGCCGCAGAGGCTCCCGCATCATCCGGCGGTCCGCAAGTCTCCGCAGATGGCTTCCCCGTTGCCAGCGAACTGCTCGATGAAGTGGCGGCGGCTCAGGCCCAAGGTGTTGAAGCCGCCTCGGAGGCTCAGATCAATGCCGAGATGGCGGCCGAAAGCGCAGCCGCACCGTCCGGCGGTCCACAAGTTTCCGCAGACGGCTTCCCTGTCGCCAGCGAATTGCTCGATGAAGTGGCGGCGGCTCAGGCCCAAGGCGTCAAAGCGGCTTCGGAAGCTCAGATGAATGCTGATATGGAGGCTGAGCGTAGCTCCGAAGGGGCGGCGACTGAAGGTGGCGTACCGGCCGCCAAGGCCTCTCCGCCTGCCGCCCAAGCTTCCCCGCCAGCCAAAAAAGCGGAATCGAAACCGGCGGCGAAACGCGAGACTAAAGAATCTTCCGTTGCTTCCCAGACCATTCGAGTCAATGTGGAGCTTCTGGAAAACCTGATGACTTTGGTTTCCGAGCTGGTGCTGACGAGGAACCAGCTTCTACAGTTGGTGCGCGGCCGGGATGATAGCGAATTCGTCGTTCCGTTGCAGCGCTTAAGCCATATCACTTCCGATCTTCAGGAAGGCGTTATGAAAACCCGGATGCAGCCGATCGGCAATGCATGGGCCAAGTTGCCTCGGATTGTGCGCGATCTGGCGGTTGAATCCGGCAAGAAAATCGACCTGCAGATGATCGGCGCCGAAACGGAATTGGACCGTCAGGTTCTCGAGCTGATTAAGGATCCGTTGACCCATATGGTCCGCAACTCGGCCGACCATGGTCTGGAGGACCCGCAAGGTCGGGCTGGCGCGGGCAAGCCGGAAACCGGGGTTGTCACTCTGCGCGCCTTCCACGAAGGCGGCCATATCATCATTGAGATTGAAGACGATGGCCGTGGTCTGAACATGGACCGTATCCGTCAGAAAATCCTCGATAACGGTCTGGCGTCGGATACCGAACTGGAGGGCATGACGGATCGTCAGATTCAGCAGTTCATTTTCCGCGCCGGTTTCTCGACCGCCGAGAAGGTGACCAACGTTTCCGGTCGCGGCGTCGGCATGGACGTGGTGCGCACCAACATCGAGAAGATTGGCGGCACCATTGAGTTGAAGTCGGAAGAGGGGAGGGGCTCGACCTTCACGATTAAGATTCCGCTCACCCTGGCCATTGTTTCCGCCTTGATCATTGAGTGCGCCGAAGAGCGGTTCGCCATTCCACAGATCAGCGTGGTCGAGTTGGTCCGCGCGTCTTCCAATTCCGAACACGCTATCGAGATGATCAATGAAGCGCCGGTGTTGCGTTTGCGTAACCGTCTGTTGCCGTTGGTGTCACTCTATGATCTTCTCAATCTGGACGGTGAGAAGAAGAGCCATCTGGATGAGGAATTGTTCATTGTCGTGACCCAGGTGGGCACATACAGCTTTGGCATTATCGTTGATCGGGTCTTCGATACGGAAGAAATCGTTGTTAAGCCGGTCGCCCCGATCCTGCGCGACATTGCTGTTTATTCGGGAAATACCATCCTTGGCGACGGCAGTGTGATCATGATTCTCGACCCCAACGGCATCGCGACATCGACCGGCGAATTGACCGTTGGCGGCTCGGAAGACGAAATGGCCGGGGCCGAGGCCCGAGCGGCTGCGACCCGCGACGATTTGACCAGCCTGCTGATTTTCCGCGCCGGGTCCGGCGATCCGAAGGCCGTGCCTTTGGGGCTGGTTGCGCGTTTGGAAGAAATCGACTTGGTTTCGGTAGAGCACTCGGGCAATCAGCCGCTGGTGCAATACCGTGGGCAGTTGATGCCCCTGGTGCCCATCGATCCGATGCATGAGTGGAAAACCGAGGGGCGGCAGCCAGTGTTGGTGTTTACCGATAATGACCGCTCCATGGGACTCGTCGTTGATGAGATTACCGATATCGTCGAGGATCACCTGAAAATCGAGTTGGCCGCCGATCAGCCCGGTCGCTTGGGAAGCGCGATCATTCATAGCAAGGCGACTGAATTGATCGATACCGGCTATTACCTGACTCAGGCGTTCTCTGACTGGTTCGGTGGAGCCGATCAGGAGGCTTTCAACTCATCCCGTGGCGACCGCCGGATTTTGTTGGTGGATGACAGCCCGTTCTTCCGCAATCTTTTGACCCCACTGCTTTCCGTCGCGGGTTATCATGTAACCGCTGCTGAAAGCGCAGAGGTTGCACTGGAATTGCGTGAGAAAGGCGAGGAGTTTGACGCCATCATCAGCGATATCGAAATGCCGGGCATGAGCGGTTTCGATCTGGCCAAAGATATTCGTAGCAGTGGTAAATGGGCGAATGTGCCTATTGTCGCCTTGTCGTCCCATGCGACGGACCTCGATTTCGAGCGAGGTCGAGCTGTCGGGTTTAACGATTATGTCGCTAAATTCGACCGAGATGCATTGCTGGCGACCTTGGCCGATACTTTGAGTTATCACGTCAATCAGGCCGAAAAAGAGTCTGGGGGATGATAGAATTGGGAGGGTTTTTTTCGTCCCTCCCTTTTAATTTTCGAGATTTGCTCCTTAAACACTGTGGAATGGCTTGCCAATAAAGCCTTTTCGGCTTTATGGTCGCGTTGTTCTGAGGGCCAGGGAGATGGATTTCAGTTCAGTGAGCTAGAAGGCGGAAATCAGCTTTTGAGCCGTCTTTTGGAATTTACAACCATGGTTCTGCAGGGGTACCCTTTAAGACCTCTACCGGACCAACAAACGCCTTGGATTACAAATGGGTGACCGTAAAACCTGTCTAATCGTCGATGACTCTAAGGTTATTCGCATGGTAGCGCGAAAAATTCTTCAAGAGTTAAGTTTCGATACTGCTGAAGCTGCGGATGGTAAAGAAGCGCTGGATTCCTGTGTGAACAGTCTTCCGGACGCCGTCCTTTTGGATTGGAACATGCCCGTTATGAGTGGCATTGAATTCTTAAGGGAGCTGCGCAAGCTCGATGGCGGAGACAAGCCAATTGTCGTTTTCTGTACGACTGAAAACGATATCGAGCATATTCAGGAAGCGATCGAAGCTGGCGCTAACGAATATATTATGAAGCCTTTCGACAGTGAGATCATTCAAGCCAAGTTCTCGCAAGTCGGCCTGCTTTAGAACTGCCAAATCGGAGCGAACTTGGTTGTGAGCTTGCAAAATCAGCCGCCTGGAACGTCGAGCCCAGCGGGGAAAAATCCATATCGGGTCATGGTCGTCGATGATTCAGCCGTCGTTCGCGGCTTGATTTCGCGCATGCTTGAAGAAGATCCCAATATCGAAGTGGTGGCTTCGGTTGGCAATGGCCAGCTGGCGGTCAATGCACTCGATAAATACGACGTCGAGCTGGTGATCCTCGATATTGAGATGCCGGTGATGGATGGCTTGACGGCTCTCCCCAAGCTGATTGAGAAAGATAAAAACCTCAAGGTCATCATGGCTTCGACCCTGACTCTACGTAATGCTGAGATCAGCTTGAAGGCTTTGGAGTTGGGCGCTTGCGATTATGTGCCGAAGCCGACTTCCTCCAGGGAAATGACCGGCGGTCAGAATATCTTCAAGCGCGATCTGGTTGAAAAGACGAAAACCTTTGGCCGTATTCGTCGCCAAAGTGGCGATGCTAGCCCTCGTCCGGGGATTTCTCCTCGCTCGAGGATGGCCGCTCCACGGGTCAAGCCCATTGATATCAGACCCGGCGAAGTTAAGCTGCGCCAGCCTGGGCTGATTGTGCCTGAGCTGCTGGCCGTTGGCAGTTCGACCGGGGGACCGCAGGCGCTGTTTGGCTATTTCAAAGCCTTGAAAGGGCGCATCAATGTGCCGGTGGTCGTCACCCAGCATATGCCTGCGACATTCACAACTATTTTGGCTGAGCATATTACCCGGATGTCCGGTTGGGAGGCTAAGGAAGCCTCCGACGGGATGGCTCTTGAGAAAGGCCTGATCATTGTTGCTCCGGGCGATTACCATATGGAAATCGTTGATAAGGGGGGGAAGAAAGTTGTTTCCCTCAATCAGAACCCACCGGAAAACTTCTGTCGTCCGGCGGTTGATCCGATGCTCCGCAGTGTTGCTCGGCTTTATGGTGGAAGAGCGCTTGTGACCATTCTGACCGGCATGGGTTCGGATGGACTTGAGGGAAGCAAAGTCATTGTTGAGAAGGGTGGAACGGTTATTGCGCAAGATGAGGAGTCGAGCGTTGTCTGGGGAATGCCGGGCGCCGTTGCGACTGCCGGATTGTGCAGTATGGTCAAGCCGGTTAATGAGCTTGCCAATTATACGGTTAGACTGATGACGAAAGGCGTGTAATGAAGCCCGAAGATTTCGAGTTTTTAAGTAAGCTCGTTAAAGATAGATCCGGGTTGGTCCTGACGCAGGATAAGGCGTATCTCCTTGAGAGCCGTCTGATGCCTGTCGCGCGTAAGCATGGCATGAAGGGGGTCGATGAACTGGTCTCCGGGCTGCGCACGACGGGCGGTGAGCCGTTAGCGCACGACGTTACGGAGGCCATGACCACCAATGAGTCTTTCTTCTTCCGTGATATTAAGCCGTTCGACCTGTTCCGCGACGTTACATTGCCTCATTTGTTGGAAAAACGCGCCAATAAGAAAAAGTTTCGTATTTGGTGCGCTGCTTCTTCGAGCGGACAGGAGCCTTATTCCCTGGCTATGGTCTTGCGGGAGGTCGGAGCGCAACTCAGTGGCTGGAATATCGATATTGTAGGAACCGATCTTTCCCGCGAAATGCTTGAGAAAGCCAAGGCTGGTGTCTACTCGCAGTTCGAAGTGCAGCGCGGCCTGCCCATCAATCTTTTGCTTAAGTATTTTAAAAAGCAGGATGAGCTTTGGCAGATCAACCAGGATCTCAGGTCCATGGTTGTCTATAAAGAACTTAATTTGCTCGATAGTTTTTCCGGTTTAGGCCAGTTCGACGTGGTGTTCTGCCGCAACGTGCTGATCTACTTCGATCAGGAAACCAAAGGGGCGGTGCTCGATAAGATCGCCGGTCTTATGCCGGATGACGGTTTCCTTTTCTTGGGCGGCGCCGAAACAGTTCTTGGCATTTCGGAAAAATTCAAGCCGGTGCCCGGACAGCGCGGAATATACGCCGTTAACCGCTAAGACTTTCGCCCAATAAAAAGGCCGCCCGAAAAGCGGCCTCTTTCTCGTTTAAAAAAATCTGTCTTTAGGCTTCTGCCGCTTGGCTTTCCTCTGCCGGGTCGCGCAAGACGTAGCCGCGTCCCCAAACCGTTTCGATATAGTTGTCCCCACCGGTTGCTTGCGAAAGTTTTTTGCGCAGCTTGCAGACGAAGACATCAATAATCTTGAGTTCCGGCTCATCAATCCCACCGTAGAGATGGTTGAGGAAAACCTCCTTGGTCAGCGTCGTTCCCTTGCGGAGAGAAAGCAGCTCAAGAATGCCGTATTCCTTGCTGGTCAGGTGCAGAGGCTTGCTTTCCACTTCTACCGTACGGGCATCCAGGTTGATCGCAAGCTTACCGGTTTTGATGATTGATTGGGCATGGCCTTTGGAGCGTCGTACGATGGCCTGAATACGGGCGACCAGTTCGTCCTTATCGAAGGGTTTTGTCAGGTAGTCGTCTGCGCCGACGCCCAGCCCTTTGACCTTTTGTTCGGCTTCACCCAGACCCGAGAGGATCAGCACCGGCGTTTCAGTGCGTGAGGACCGGAGGCGACGAAGGAACTCGTAGCCGTCAATATCGGGAAGCATAATGTCCAAGACGATCAGGTCGTAATCGTAGAGACGGCTGATTTCCAGCCCGTCTTCACCCAATCCCGTCGAATCGACGACCATCCCCGAGCTCTTGAGCATGAGTTCAATGCTTTGGGCTGTCGTTGGATCGTCTTCAACAAGAAGAATGCGCATTTTCAATGCCCCCACATAAAGCGTTAACCTTTATTAACAATATGAGTCGCGACTCGGCCTTTCAAGCAAGAGTTGGTCTTTCAAGCACAAAATGTGCTTTTTTTCGCTATTCTTGGGCAAAATGCTGAGTTTTTAGGGTGAATTTGATTCATCAAACCTTAAAAAGCCCTGGTTCATCATGGCATACTTGGGAAAGTTCCCCGATTCGCGCAAAAAGAGAGAGCGCCGTTGTCCCTGTTTACGGAAAGTTTTAAGAAGGAAATCGACCGAATTCCGTCGGCCAAGGTCTTTGGTAAGGTCACCGCCGTCCAAGGCATGCTGATTGAAATCGGCGGGGTTCAAGGTGATCTGACAATCGGCGATCATTGCTATATCGATGCGCGGAACCGTAAGCTTATTTGCGAAGTCATCGGTTTTCGAAACGGACGCGCGCTGATTATGCCATTTGGGTCTCTGGACGGTGTCGGCCTGGGGGCGCGGGCCGAGGTTGGCGCGACCGATCCGGTCGTCTTTCCTCAGATGGCTTGGTTGGGGCGAATCGTCAATGCTCTCGGTGAGCCGATTGATGGCAAAGGACCTCTTCCCACGGGTAATGTTCCCTATCCGGTTCAGAACCGTCCGCCGCCCGCCCACGCTCGCCAAAGGGTCGGCGGAAAAATCGACTTGGGGGTGCGGTCGCTCAATACCTTCCTCACCTGCTGTCGCGGTCAGCGTATGGGCATTTTCTCAGGCTCGGGGGTCGGTAAATCCTCCCTAATGTCGATGATGGCCCGGCACACCAATGCCCAGGTCAGCGTAATCGGTCTGATTGGGGAGCGGGGCCGGGAGGCCCGTGAGTTCATTGAAGACGATTTGGGCGAAGAGGGCATGGCCCGATCCGTTGTCGTCGTCGCCACCTCCGATGAGCCGCCTTTGGTGCGGCGTCAAGCGGCCTACATGACCATGGCGATTTCCGAATACTTTCGTGATATGGGCAATGAAGTCCTTTGCCTGATGGATAGCGTAACCCGTTTCGCCATGGCGCAGCGGGAAATCAGCCTTTCGGCGGGAGAGCCGCCGGCCAGTAAGGGCTATACCCCAACAGTTTTTTCCGAACTGCCCCGCTTACTTGAGCGGGCCGGGCCAGGTCTTGAGGGGCAGGGCAATATCACCGGACTGTTTACCGTTCTGGTCGAGGGAGACGACCATAATGAGCCGGTTGCCGATGCCGTGCGGGGTATCCTGGATGGGCATGTGGTGCTTGATCGGGCGATTGCCGAGCGAGGCCGTTTCCCGGCGGTCAACGTCTTGCGCAGCGTCTCGCGGACTATGCCCGCCTGCAACACGCCTGAGCAAAATATTCTGGTCAATAAAGCCCGCAAGATTATGTCGACTTATGAAGATATGGCTGAATTGATCCGACTGGGCGCTTATCGGCGTGGCAGTGATGCGGAAGTGGATGAAGCCATCGACTATTATCCAGCGCTAGAGGGGTTTCTCGCCCAGGAAAAAGAAGATCCGGCCGATCTAGAGCATTGTTATGCGCAGTTGATGAACATTCTTGCGCCGATTTTTGGAGCCCAGCCTGAGAACGGTCAGGCCGAAGAGCCGGAAGTGCAAATGGGCCAACCGGGACCGCAGCAGCCACAAACCGAGCAACCCGCGCCCCCGCCGCCAACCAATGAGTTCATTGAGATTGATTGATGGGCCGCAATCTCAAAAGTCTGATCAAGCTTCACGAATGGAACCTCGATGAGCGCCGCCGCGAATTGGGTGATCTGCTGCGCGAATACGATGGACTGGTCAATCAGAAGGAAACCCTGATTAGTCAGGTTGCAAAGGAACAGGAAATCGCCAGTCAGTCCGATGATTTTATTGTCGGAGCCAGCTTTGGCCCTTTCGCCATGGCTTCAAGAATGCGGCGCGAGCAGCTCGATGGGATGATTGCCGCCAAAAATCAGCAAGTGGAAGACGCGCGCGACCGATTAAACGAGGTCTACAAAGAGCTAAAAACCTACGAAATCACCCAGGCCAATCGGGAGAGGCGGGAAGCCGAAGAAAGAGACCGTAAGGAGCAAGCGTTTCTTGATGAAATGGGCATGCTGGCCCATCAGCGAAAAGATGTCGATTTATAGCGGCTTGAGTCGTCCGATCAGCGTTTCATTTTGCCAGTTCGGTTGATGGTCTTCCAGCGTAACGCTGTGTTCGCCCTCCATCTTTCCGCCGAGTGGTGCGGAGATATTCAGTTGAACCCATCGCGGTACGATCTCGTTGTTGAAATCGTCGAGCACAACATTGGCGAGCTGCTCAATGGACGGCCAGGAGAGATTGCTTAAGGCGGAGAGATAATCGATGAAGGGCTGTGGCGGTAAAATCAATGCATCGGGGACGTAACGCAGCCGGAGAAGCGCCGGGGTCGATCCATCCGTCTCATGCCTGACCCGCCCTCCCAGCGTGACCACATAGTCGATCCGTCTGTCAGGGTTGTCGACTGTCTTTAGAAAATTTCGTCTTTCGTGCAAGTCCATAAAATTAACCTAAACGATCATCCCGAAAGTGTCTTTGGTGACGTCGATTCCCTCGATTTCAATAAAATTGGCGGTGCCGAGGAAAACCAGTTGCCCGGTTAAGCCCAAAGCTTCCGTCGAGCGGGTGAAAAGAGCGTTGATGTCCTTGCGCATGTGGGCTGGTAAGGGGGCGGCGGTTCGGATCGCCAGATCAAGCTTTCGGTCGGTTTCTTTCGCGAGACCGTCAAGTTGCATCCGGCCGTATTTTGTCAGCTCGAGGTCAATAATGAAACGAGTTCCGGTTCCGCTTCCTCCGTTGGTGTTTTCCTCTTCACTGCCTGAATCCCGTAAACACATGGCAATCTGCTGGATGGACTGACCGGTATCGACCGGCACCATGGTCACGCGCCAGTCTCCCGATATTTGATCGCTTGGTTTACTGCTTTTTTTGAGGTCGTCGGCCAACTTTGGCAATAGACTTGGTTTTTCCCGCTCGAGCACTCGCATGGCTGCTTCGCCCAGCCAGTTGCGGACGGTGCCCAGCCGTAGGGCGGCCAAAAAGAACACGACGCTGTTGCCCATCCCGGCATCCGGTTTGGGTATAGCGCTGCTGGCGACTTGGTCGGCTACGGCGGGGGCGGCTTCTCTAAGCAAGGACATGGCTTCCGTGAGATTGGGCCAGGGCCGTGCGCCTTCATGGGAGAGGCCGGGGGTGAATGCCGGAGTTTTCAAAGCGCTTTGATTGGCCGGGATTTCAAGAGTGATTTTGGCTCCCGGCTCAAGAGACGTTTTGGTGTCCAGGGCAAGATAGCCCAATGAGGTTTGGATAATCGGCTGTCCTTGTGGCGTCGTTCCCGAGATCGTACCGGAAAGGGTGGTAGTTGCGGGAGTGCTTATTGGCATTCCCGGTGTCCGTCCGGTCTGTGATGTCGGGGCGGGTGTTTGAGAGGCTTCCGGTGCGATTTTGATTTCCAACTGCATACCGGCGGGTAGGTTGGGTTTGCTTCCGGCCATCAGCGCCTTAATGGCTTCTTGCACACCAGGGCCGATGGGTGGGGTGTTCCCCGCTGAAGGTGTCATTTGTCCTGGGGCGCCGGTTGGCGCTGCTGAGGGTGTTGCAGAGCCGCTCATGGGAGTGGAAGATGTGCCCGTCCCCGAGGCGGGGAGACCGCTTGTTTGAGCTTGAGGTGTCGTGCCCGGCGCTGTTGGAACGCTGGTTGGTCCTTGTTGTGGAGCTGTTATGCCGCGCGCCCATTGGGCCGCGCCGGGGGTCAGCACCGTGGCGACGATCAGATTGCCGCTGCTAACGGTGACCGAAGCCGTTGCCGCGGTTGCCGGAGTTTGCGCACCGGATAGAGGTGTTGTCTGCTGGGCTGTCGCCTGCTGTCCGGCGATAGGCTTGCCATTGATTGAAGTCACCAGTAACTGTGGCTGCGGAACGAGGGACTGAATTTTAAAACCGACTTGAGCGTTTTGTGGCAGGGCTTGGTTAAGTTTAAGGGCCAGTTGTCCGAAAGGGCTTTCCGCCGTTTGTAGTTGGCCGGGCACCTTGCCCGATGTAACGGTTGCGAAAAAAGCGGCCCCGATATCCAGCTTCAACAAGGCTGGCGGTGGGTTCGAAACGGTGGCGACCGGAACTGAAACAGGTGCTGCGGGCGCACCCGAAACCGGGGGAGGAGGAGGCGGAACGGCCGTGCTCATATCCTCGCCCCTTCCAGCTATGAAATAAGCTTATCGACTACTGCCTCGACGTCTTCGGCTGCATTGCTCGAGGGAAAGCGTGTCAGAATGGGACTTTGGCGGCGGATACTGTCTCGGACCTTGGTATCCCGCCGGATAATTCCGGCTAGTGGTGGAGAGATTTTCAAGAAGCCCTGGCAGGCCTTGAGCAGCGTGTTGTAGGTTTTTTCGCCTTCCTTGGTGGTATTGGCCATATTGATCAGAATCTGCAGATTGGTGCCCGGCCGTTCCATATGGGTGATTTTGATAAAGGCATAGGCGTCGGTCAATGAAGTCGGCTCATCGGTCGCCAGAACAAGACAGGTTCCAACGTTTTGCATCAGGTAGCGAACGGTGCGTTCAACTCCGGCCCCCAGGTCGACAATGACATGGTCGTAAGAGGCTGAAAGCAGTGTTAGGTCTTCGCCCAGGACCTGGAGGCGATTGGCAGGAACGTTCGCCAGGCTGCCCGTGCCCGACCGTCCCGAAATGATGTCGAATCCTCCTTCTTCATAAGGAAGAGCCGCTTGGTTGAGCGCCATGCGTCCGGTAATGACGCTCCCCAAATCGTGCTGGGGCATGAGGCCCAGTTGAATATCGACGTTGGCCAGACCCAAATCGCCATCGAACAACAGGGTTCGTTTGCCGCGTTTGGCCAGTGCGTGGGCGAGGGTGATGGCGAACCATGTTTTGCCGACGCCTCCTTTGCCGGATGCGATGGCGATCATATTTCGCCCTTTTGTTCGGGCATTGGGGCGAGGAGCCTGTTGTGCTGACGTCATGACGCTGCCTTGGTCCAGGTTGGTGTTTCCACGAGGTCGTCTTCGATGCTTTTTAGGTCGACTTGGTCTTGTGGAATGATAAGGCGGGCCAATGCCACGGGGCTGAAGGTCGCAAGACCGTGAGCCACCTGGGCTGTGGCGCTGGCTTCGCCGAAACTCAAATGTGCGGCGTCTGCGGCTGCGAGAATGCCGCCGAGCCGTCGGGATACGTCAAGCCGGGTGACGAGGAGCCGCTTGGCCCCCAGCCCGGCGAAACCGTTGGCGATTTCCGCTGTTTCTAACGGGTCGCCTCCGGCTGCAAGGACGATTACGGGCTCAACGTTGGCGCTCTTGATGAGGTCGTAGAGCAGTTCCATTTCCGTATCGTCGTAGGGATTGATGCCGGGTGTATCGATAACCTTGAGGGCCGATATATCGCCCTGGGCCAACCGTTCGTTGAGTTGAGAAGGAGTGTCCGCCGCGATCAGGTCGAGCCCGAGAATGCCGGTGAAAGCCGCCAGTTGATCGCGGCCTCCGGCGCGTAGTGAGTCCGCGCTGTAGACTTCCGCAGCCTGACCGTTGAGTTTTGCCCGGGTTGCGAGCTTAGCGACGGATAGGGTTTTACCGGTGCCCGGTGGTCCGATCAGCATCAAGGGTTTGTGCCCCCGCTTGACTGGCAGGGGTTGAAAGGTAAAGCCGATATCGAATGCGCCGGCCAGTGCAACCGTTGCGCTGTCGGTGTCGAGTTCTGAAAGGGCTTTGATCAGGCGGTTCATCAGGCCGGGCGGAACGCCGTGAAAGGCCAGGGCGGCGCGAACCGTTTCGGCAATCTCCGCCGGAGCGGGAAAATCTTCTTCAGATAATGAGGCAATAACGCGGAGGTCTTCTTCCTTTTCGTCGATAGCCGCTGTGATCTGAACGCCACGCCCTCCGGGGCCGCGTCGGTTGCCGACAATAATTGCGTCGTCGCCCAATTCGGTGCGAATTTTCTCCATGGCCTCGGCAGTTGATTTTGCGCTGTAGGTTCTAAGCCGCATCGAACATCGTGCTCCCTAGACCTGTCCGACCGTTTTAATCCGCGCCTTGGCGTGGATTTCATTCTGAGAAACCACCATGGTCATGGGGCGGAAACGCTCGACGATGGAACGGACGAACGGTCGGACCAGAGGGCTGGTCAGCAATGCAGGCGTTTCGCCCATCATGGCGTGGCGCTCAAAGGTTTGACGCATCAGGCCGATGAACTCCTGCATCCGTGAAGGAGCCATGGAAAGCTGACGTTCTTCGCCCTGGCCGACCAGGGATTCGGCAAAGGTATGCTCCCATTCCGGCGACAGGGCGATCAGGATTACGGTGCCCTCTTCGTCGGCGCAGGCGTCGCTGATTTGGCGGGCCAGTCGCGCCCTGACGTGTTCGGTAATCATCAAAATACTGCGGGTGTGACCGCAGGCTTCGGAAATTCCCTCCAGAATGGTTGGCAGGTCGCGGATTGAAACCCGTTCCGCCAGCAGGTTTTGCAAAACCCGTTGGATACCGCCGACGGTCATGCTGTTGGGAACCAGATCGGCGACCAGTTTCTGATGGCTCTTGTCGAGGTCGTCCAGCAGCTTCTGGGTTTCGACGAAGGAAAGGAGCTCCGGCATGTGGTCTTTGACCACTTCCGTCAGATGGGTCGTTACCACGGTGGAAGGATCGACCACGGTATAGCCGCGGAAAAGCGCCTCTTCCCGGTGGGCCGCTTCGATCCACATGGCCGGGAGGCCGAATGTCGGTTCCTGGGTTTTTTCGCCGGGTAGGGTGATTTCTTCGCCGCGGGGATCCATGACCATTAGCATATTGGGCCGCAATTCGCCCTCACCCGATTCGATTTCTTTGACCCGGATAGTGTAGTTGTTAGCGCCGAGTTGCATGTTGTCCTGAATGCGAACGGCGGGCATGACAAAGCCCATTTCCGATGCAATCTGCCGCCGTAGGGCCTTGATCTGATCGGTGAGTCGTTGTCCGTGGGTTGGCGCATTGATCAGTGCGAGAAGCCCGTAGCCCAACTCCAGGCGCAGGGTGTCCATCTTAAGCGCCGTCGATATGGGTTCTTCGGCCACGTTTGGCTTTTCAGCCGCTTCCGCCTCGACGCGAGCCGCCTCCGCTTCGACGCGTTTCTTCTCGCGATCAACGAGAAACCAGGCGATCGTTCCGACAAGAGCGGACAGCAGGAAAAACGGGATGGCTGGAATGCCGGGGAGGACGGCCAAAGCGGCCAATAGGAAAGACGTAATCGCAAGAGCCTTGGGGTGGCCCGACAGCTGCCCGAACAAGGCCTTTTCCGTCCGTTCGGAAAGGCCTGCTTTGGTGACCAGAATACCGGCGGCGACGGAGACGATAATTGCCGGAATTTGGGTTACCAGACCGTCGCCGACCGTCAGCCGGGTATAAAAATCGGCTGCTTGATTGAGCGTTAGATCCCTTTGGGCCAAGCCGATGACCATCCCGGCGACAATATTGATGAAGGTGATCAGGATACCCGCTACCGCATCGCCGCGGACGAACTTGGATGCACCGTCCATAGCGCCGAAGAAGGAGGCTTCTTCTTCCAATTCCTTCCGTCGCGTTTTAGCCTCATCTTCGTCGATCAGCCCGCTGGAAAGATCGGCGTCGATAGCCATCTGTTTGCCGGGCATGGCGTCTAGGGTGAAGCGTGCGGAGACTTCGGCGACACGGCCGGAACCCTTGGTGATGACGATGAAGTTGACGATCACCAGGATTGAGAAAACGATAATACCGATGACGAAGTTGCCACCCATGACGAAACTGCCGAAGGCTTCGATAACCTTTCCCGCCGCCCCCACGCCTTCGTGTCCATTGGCCAGAATGAGGCGGGTTGAGGCCAGGTTAAGCGATAGCCGAATAAGCGTTGCCAGCAGCAAGACGGTTGGAAACGAGGTGAATTCGAGCGGCTTTTCGATGAACAGTGCTGTCATCAGGATCATCACGGCAAAAGTGATGGAGATGGCGAGACTGACATCGAGCAGCCATGTGGGCATGGGCAGAATAAGCACCACCAGGATGGTGACGATGCCCAACGCCATGGCGATATCGCCGCGCCACAGCTTGCTACCCCAGTTTTTAAGATCGCCGAATCCGAACGCGGATTGCCCGCCTCCTTCACCGGGGGCGGCCGCTGCTTCCGTCGCTGCGGGGCCTTGCGTGTCAGCCATCTAAATTATCCGCTTCCCGTTCTTCATGGTTAGGTCGCCGGTTGGTCGGCTTCGCCGGGTGAGGGCACATTGAAGCCTTGTTCGTTATAGAGTTTAAGTTTGTTGCGCAGGGTGCGGATGGAAATGCCGAGGATATTGGCGGCATGCGTTCGGTTGCCGATACAGTGTTTCAAGGTATCGATAATCAGTTCACGTTCCACTTCGGCGACTGTCCGGCCGACCATTTTCCCCTGTGCGGCTGCCGAATAGGCGGCTGCGGCGTCTCCTGTCGGTGTTAAGGAGCTTGCCTGAACGGCGGCGGTCATGGCTGTGGTGCCAGCCTCATCGGTAAGCATCACGGCCTCTACGCCGATTTCGTTGGGGCCGCCGAGTAGTACGGCTCGGTGCATGGTGTTTTCCAACTCACGGACGTTGCCCGGCCAGTTGTAGGCCTTGAGCTTATCCATGGCTGCTGCGGTCAGTGGCAACTCGGGCATGTCGTTCGCGTCGGCATATTTGCGAATGAAGTGTCTGGTCAGCGGCTCGATGTCGAGCGGACGCTGGGCCAAACCCGGCAAAGCCAAGTTGACGACGTTGAGACGGAAATAAAGGTCTTCGCGGAAGGTTCCCTTCGCCACTTCTTCCTGAAGCTTGCGGTTTGATGTGGCGACGATACGCACATCCACCTTGACCGGCTTCTTCCCGCCGATACGGTCCACTTCGCGTTCTTGAATGACACGCAGCAGCTTGGCTTGGAGGCGGGGGTCCATCTCGCTGATTTCATCAAGCAGCAGGGTTCCGCCGTCGGCTTCCTCGAATTTACCGAGGCGACGGGCGACTGCGCCGGTAAATGCCCCTTTCTCATGGCCGAAGAGTTCGCTTTCGAGAAGATTTTCCGGGATCGCCGCGCAGTTGACGGCGATGAACGCCCTGTCTTTGCGTCGTGATTTATTATGGATGAACCGGGCCATGACCTCTTTGCCGGTGCCCGATGGGCCGGTGATGAGGATGCTTGCATCGCTTCCCGCCACCTGTTCGGCCATGCGCACTGTTTGCTCCATGGCCGGATCTTTGAAAATCAACGCGTGGCTTTCTTCGGCGATGGCGGCGAGCACGGCGCCAATCAATTCGGCGTCGGGCGGCAAGGGGATGTATTCTTTGGCTCCGGCCTTGATGGCGCGGACGGCGGCGGCGGTGTCGTTTCCGACCCCGCAGGCGACAACGGGGGTGTTGATGCGTTCTTCGGTCAGGCTGACCATCAGGTCGGCGACGTTCAAGTCGACATCGACCATAATGAGATCGCCTCCCTGGCCGTTGCGCAACGCTTCAAGGCCGCCTGCGATATCGTCCGTCTGAGTGACTTTCGCGCCGCGGTCCATGGCGATCTTGCTGGCGGCTCCGATTTGTCCACCGAGGGTTCCGATGATGAGCAGTTGCATGGTTCTATACTCTCTTCATCCGTCGTTCTTCATTTCTATTTCCAATCCTGCGCATCAGTCGAAAAACTTCACGCGTTTGGCGGGCGGTAGAACGCTGTTGAGCAGCATTTCCAGCCGCCGGGGATTTTCCTGGCGTCCGATGGAGGTCGCCCCCATCAAATAGACGTTGTTGACCAAGGCTTCTTCCACCGAGTTCCGCTCCAGCTTGGCCGCCAGGGGCAGAAAAACCATATTGGCGAGCACCGCGCCGTAAAACGTGGTTAACAGAGCGACGGCCATGCTGGGGCCAATGGTTGAGGGGTCGTTCAGATTGCCGAGCATCTGGACAAGGCCGATCAGGGTGCCGATCAAGCCCATGGCCGGAGAAAACTCAGCGGCTTTTTTTAAGACGTTGGCGCTCTTGACGTGGCGCTGCAGGGTGGCCTGCATATCGCGCCGCAAAATAACCTCGACCTCTTCGCCTGGCGTACCATCGACCACCATGGCCAATCCTTTGTGCAAAAACTGTTCGCCTTCGACTTCGGCCATGACGTTTTGCAACGACAGAATGCCCTGCTTTCGAGCCATGACGGCGACTTCGAGGACATTGACCGCCGCCGTTGCGGGGTCCGGATTGCTATGAAAAATGGTTTTTAAGATAATGCTGGCGCTGCGGCCCATTTCGGAAAGCGAAAAACAAACGGTGGTGACGGCTAACGTTCCCCCGATAACGATGAGAACGGAAGGAATGTTGAAAAACGATCCAGGCGACCCGCCTAGATAAATGGCGCTGGCGACCAAGCCAAAACCGGCGATCAAGCCAATGACGGTTGCCATATCCATTGTTGTTTTCGACTGCATCTCTTCCCTCGTTCCCGCGTTGTTCTCGGGGGCTCCCCTTACTGGGAGCCTTTGATAATTTCAGTCATGGTGATGCCCAGCTTGTCTTCAACCACCACGACTTCTCCCCGTGCTACGAGGCGGTTGTTGACGTAAATGTCGATGGCTTCACCGACCTTGCGGTCCAACTCGACAACGGCGCCGCGTCCAAGTTTAAGCAACTGGCTTACCCGCATGCTGGCTTTACCGAGAACGGCGGAAACCTGAACCGGAATATCGTAAATTTCTTCCAGTTCCCGTGCGCTGCGTGGCAGATCAAGGGCCTCCTCCAGGCCATCCATCATATCTTCTGGGGGCGCCTCTTCCGCTTCCAGAGAGTTGACGTCACTGAGTTCGAGGGCGTCTTTTTCCGTTTCAGCCATTCTCTACTCCTGAAGGATTACTTGCCGTCGTTTCGGGTTCTGTCTCGGGTGCTGCTTCGGTGGTCTGTCGTTCCATTGCAGGATGTTGGCGCTCGGCCATTTCCGCTTCGGCTTGATCGTCTACCGATTCCATCGCGTGATCGTTTTCCGGAATTTCCGGTGAAGTCTCTTCGGTTGATGCCGTTTCGTCTTCCTCGCCGAAGAGCTCGATATTGTCTGGCAAGGCTTCCTGTTCGGCGGGAGTATCCTGGGCTGGGGACGCTGGTTCTTCATCGTCGCCGAAAAGGTCGATATTGTCCGCCGCATCAATATCGTCAGCCGGAGCTGCGGCTGACTGCTGTTTTTCGGCTTGCCCTTGCCCTTGCGGTTGCGGCGGTGGTGTGGGGTCGGGTCGCTCCAGGGGCTCATAGGGGCCCTCGAATTGATCCATCATGCCCATGGTTTTTTCAATGATTCCGTCGATTTCACCCCAAAGGCGATCCATATTGCGCTCTGCGCCGCCGCCATCCCATTCGATCCGGCAATCGCCCGGTGAAATTTCCGGGTCGCCGATAACGTGGACGGATCCTTTGAAAAGCCCTCTGTCGGCCATTTCTTGCGTTGCTTTGCTCATAGGCGGTTCATAATCGGTATGAACCCGGATTGTCACGGCGGGTTCTTCGCGGAACTGCTCAAGCGTGTTGCGTACGACGGCAAAGATTTCGGGAGGCCCATGCTCAACGGCCAAGGCCGGAAACAGCTTACGAACGATCACATTGGCGAGTTCCAGCGTGTTGCGCTCGGCCACATGAGCAGCTTGCTCCTGCAGTAAGAAAATTTGCTCGAGTTTAGTCGCTACCGATTGTTGAGTTACGGCGAGGATTTGTTCCGCATGGACTTCCATTTCGCGGATCGCTTCCTGGCGGCCTTGGTCGTAGCTCTCCTGCTTCGCCGCTTCCAACTCCTCTTCGGAGAAAGAGGGTGCCTCTTCCGCAGCTTCTAGGGCTTTAAGACGTTCTTCCTCCTGGTGCTCGCGATCCAGTTCAGCTTGCCGAGCGGCCGCGATTTCCTCTTTTGTCGGAGGATCGAAGGAGGTGTTGAACAAAAAGGGTTTGGGATTTGCGCTCATGGATGCTCAGACCTAGAAGACCAATTCGTCTTCGTCGCTGCCGCTGGAGATGACGATTTCGCCTGCATCGGCCAGTTGCTTGGCCAAGGTGACGATCTCGGCCTGGGCTTCGTCTACTTCGCTGAGGCGAACCGGTCCCATGGCTTCCATGTCTTCTTTCAGCATCTTGCCCGCACGTTCCGACATGTTCTGGAAGAACAAATCTTTCACCTCGTCGTTGGCGCCCTTGAGCGCGATGCCCAGGCGATCCTTCTCAACTTGGCGGAGCAGAACCTGAATGCCGCTGGCGTCGACGCGAATGAGATCGTTGAAGGTGAACATCAGGGCTTGAATACGCTCGGCGGATTCCCGGTTGCGCTCTTCGAGAGCCGACATGAAACGGGCTTCCGTGTTGCGGTCGAGCGTATTGAAGATGGCGGCCATCATTTCGTGAGGTTCTTTGCGCGCCGTGCGGGCGAGGTTGCTCATGAATTCGGTTCGAAGCGTTTTTTCAACCGAATCGAGCACTTCTTTTTGCACCGATTCCATGCGCAGCATCCGAGTGATGACCTCCATGGCGAAGGTTTCCGGCAAAACGCTCAAGACGCGGGCGGCGTGGTCGGGGCGAATTTTGGAAAGTACGACGGCGACGGTCTGCGGATATTCGTTTTTGAAATAGTTGGCGAGCACCGTTTCGTTGACGTTGTTCAATTTGTCCCACATGGTTCGCCCGGCCGGACCGCGGATTTCCTCCATGATCTGCTCGACCCGGTCGCCGGGCAGCGTTTTCATCAGCAGGCGTTCGGTGCTGGAATAGGAGCCGACCAGAGAGCCGGTGGAGGACAGCTGGTCGGCGAACTCGACGAATAACCGCTCGACCAGGGTCGCGTTAATGTTACCCAAGGTCGCCATGGTTTGAGAAAGTTCGCGGATTTCTTCGTCATCCATCATCTCAAACAGCGCAGCAGAATGGTCATCGCCGAGGGCGAGCATGAAAATAGCCGCCTTCTCCGGACCTGCCAAACTGCGATAGTCTTCCGTTGCCTTTGCCATGGATCAACGTCCCTTATTAAGCCATTTAAGGCCCTTATTACTGTTCCTGATACATCCAGTTTCGGATAATGGCCAGGGCCTCTTCCGGATGTTTCTCGACGATTTCGCCAACCTTCTTGACCGAGGATGCCTTGACCCGACCTTCGACCCGGTCGATGTCGATCAACTCGTCGAATGATTCTTCGTGACCTGGAGGTCCCCCTTCAATCAGGCCCGGCTCCATGCCCGGACCGGCAAGGGCCGGAGCTTCAGCCCCCTCAGCCAGCAGGGCTGCTTCCGCCTCGGCCATGCCTGCGGCCATGGGCGAGGCCTCGAAGGCCCGCGAAATCAACGGACGGACGACCAGGAGAATAACCAGGATTGCGACGATGGCGAGCACCAGAAGCTCGGCAAAGCGCATCAGGTCTTCCTTGGAGAAGCCGAAGAATATTTCTTCGAAGGTCTCTTCGCCGATCTCGGCATCGACGAAGCGCATGTTTATGATTTCGACGGTGTCGCCACGGTCTTCGTTGAAGCCGATGGCCGTGCGCGCCAGAGTGGCGAGTAGTTCCATCTCTTCGGTTGCGCGGGGCGAATATTGACGGTCGCCGTTCTCATCGACCCGGTAGGTGCCGTCGACCAATACCGCGACAGACAGCCGATTGACCACGCCGGTATCCTTAACCGTGCTGGTGACCCTTTTGGAAATTTCGAAGTTGACCGTTTCGTCAGTCCGCGACTCGGACGATTGGGCCGATGCGCCGGTTCCGCTTTCGTTGTTGTCGGGTAAGTTGGTGCCGACGCTTACCGGCAGGTCCTGTTCGCGATCTTGTGATTGAGCGTTCTCTTCACTGGTTTGGGTGGAGCGAACAACCTGACCGTCAGGGTCGTAGGTTTCTTCCTGTGTGGTGACGCGGTCGAAGTCCATATCGGCCCGCACTTCAACACGGACCTTGCCGAAGCCAACGGATTTTTCGAGCAACTCTTCAACTGTGCGAGCCAAGCGCGTTTCATAGTTGATTCGTTTGGATTCCGCGTCTTCTTCAAAGAGGCCTTCCGGGTCGTCGAAGCCCCGGGCCAAGAGATTGCCTTTGTCATCGACGATGGAGATTTGGCGTGGCGTTAACGAGGGCACGGCGGCGGCAACCAGATGCTGAACGGCAAGAACCTTTTCTTTGGCTAGGCGGGATGAGCCTGTCATGCGTAAAACGATGGAGGCGCTGGGTTCCTGCTTCTCCCGGCTGAATAGTTCTCGCCGCGGCATAACCAGATGGACGCGGGCTGCTTTGACGTTGGTGATGGAGCGAATCGTTCGGGCCAGTTCGCCTTCGAGCGCGCGGACCAGATTGACGTTCTGGACGAAGTTGGTGCTGCCGAGAGCATCGGATTCGTCGAAAATTTCATAGCCGACCGAACCGCCGCCGGGGAGGCCTTGTTCGGCCATGGATACGCGGGTGCGCAGAACTTTGTCGCCGGGAACATAAATTTCCGTGCCGCCACGGGCCAATTCGAAGGGAATTTTCTGTGCTTCCAGTTGCTTGACGATAGCTCCCGAATCGTTGGGGTCCAGGTCAGAATACAGAAGCGACATGGCCGGTGATGTTAGTCGCGAGGTCAGAAAAATGAAGAAAGCCAAAAGGCCAACCACCGTTCCGCCCATGATGGCGAGGCGCATGGGGCCTAGGTTCTTGAGTGTTTCGACGAGTGCGCCCACGATATTTTTTCCATCGTTACAGTACGTTGCTGGCCTTCCGGCTTTTCTTTTTCCCCGCCTTCTTTAGATTTCCCGTTCTTACAGCGGAGAGCCGTATCCAATCATTGAGATTATCGTTTCAACGCTGAAGAAGACGTTAACACCCGGCAAATATTGCCTAGCCTGATTCGGGGCTTATGATCAATGGAGAAACCTGTGTGGGGAGAGGCCGATGCCCAAAGAAATTTTGCTGCTGACCGAGCCGACTATGGCCCAGTTTTTGGAAGCTGGATTGCGGGGGCCTACACCGGAAATAAAAATCACTCTTTTGGCCTCAAAAGACGATGTAACGGAGCGTTTCGCCAAACCGTTAAAAGAAGCGCGACTGATTGCCGCCGGGACCGGTGTCATCCTGAGTGCCGACCAGTTGGCTGCTCTCGATGGGCCCGCCTACAATCTTCATCCCGGGCCACCGGAACTTCCCGGTCTTTTCCCTTCCGTGTTCGCTCTTTATCAGGGGCTGGAGCAATTCGGCACGACGGTTCATGAAATGACGGCGGAAGTGGATAGAGGCCCGATTGTCGCGGTGGAGCGATTCGATATTCCAAAGGGTGCGGATCGTTTGACGCTCGACCAGTTGAGCTTTGCCTCGCTGATTGGTTTGTTCAACGCTCTGGCGGAGCATTTTACCCTCAATGACGCCCCTTTGCCGTCGGTCGATGAGCATTGGGGAGAAAGATGCTGGACCCGCAAAGATTTTGACGAACTTTGTCGGTTGCCTGAAGGAGTCGAAAGATCTGAATTCGAGCGCCGGTATCGGGCGATAGGTGAAGGGCCGGAGCATGCGCTTGAGATATCCCTATTCGGCCACCGCTTCGTTTTAAATAATCGGCGGGAGAAACAATCGGTTTATGTCGCCGGATTGTCGGCCGATAAGGATTCTTCCGCGTAGGGGCCAAGCGCCTCGATCAGGGGGGCGAGGAATTCTTCATAACGCCGCCAGCGCCGGAGCGATTTGGTATAGATCGGTTTTTGAACCTGCCCCGCGCTAGCCGTCCAAACCGGGCGGTCGGTTTTATAAAATTCAAGAACCCGCTCTTCCCAAGGAAGGCCGCAGTGTTTAAGGAGGCGGGTAGCCTGGTTTTCTAAATCGGCCACCGTTTCCTCGTAGCGGAGGGTTAAGATTCGTCTCGGTAATGCCATTTCCCAATAGTTCATGAGTTCACGATAGGCCCGGTAGTAGCGTCCTAAATCCGCCAAGTCGTAACTAAAACTTTGGCCGTGGGCGAAATTCTTCGAGAAACAAGAAATACACGTATCCAGAGGGTCGCGTAGGCAGTGAATAATCGGCGCCTTTGGGAACATCATATGGATGAGGCCGATGAATCGGAAATTCGCCGGGAGTTTATCGGTGAAAAAGGGGGTTGGACTTTCTTCCGCCTTTTCCAGATAGAACTCCGCCATTCGCATGAAAACGTCTGAATTGAGCCCAGACAGGTTCTCGGGAAATTTTTTCGGCGCTTGAAACCCCATGGCGATTTGGGAAAAGTAGGGGAGTTCGCCTTTCGGCGTCACCTGGGAATGACTGGCGACGATTTGTTCGCTGAGCGTCGTGCCGGAACGCGGCATTCCAACAATAAAAATCGGACCTTCAAAGGTTGTCCGGTTTTGATGGCTGGATAAGTACTCAGGGGTCAGAACGGAAGGCGTTGACGCCAGTTGACGAATATCTGCGTCGATATTTACATCGATTGTACGGCGCTTGTGCCGATTGGCTTTGAGATAGTTGGTGAAAGCCCCCTGATGATCGCCGATTTTTTCTTTTACAGTCCCCAGGGCGAAATTGGCGTTTGCCGTTTCTTCGTCCCCGGTTTGTCGCTCAGCAATATTTTCCAACTTTCTTAGCGCTTCATCGCCCTCTTCTTTTTCAAGAGAAAGCTCGGCTAGGCAGCGGTATGAACCGATCTGCCCCGGGTTGATCTCAATAGCGCGGCGATGCAAGGTGGCGGCCTCGTCGAGCTGTCCGACCGCCATGGCGAGGTCGCCCAGCTTCCGATAGCATTCGTCATTATCCGGGGTTAATTGAAGCGCCTTGTTGAGCGCCGTTCTAGCCCCTTCGACATCACGCAGTTTTATCAGGGCTGTGCCCCAGGCGGTGTAGGCTTCCGGATAATCTGGTTTGAAATAAACTGCTCGCCTGGCTGCTTCGGCGGCCTTTTCGAAGTAATCCCGCTCAAGGAAAATAATCGCTAAATTATAATAGGCGTCGGGCGACTCGGCGCGGATTTCGATCACCTTTTTATAGGCCTCAAAGGCCCCGTCCCAATCCCCCGTCTCATGGAGGATGTTACCGAAGTTGTTGTAGGCATCGGCAAAATCGGGCTTGACGGTAACGGCCTGATGTAGCTGCTTGAGAGCCTCTCCCGTCCGCCCAAGTCCGTAGAGCGCCATGGCGTAAAAGTTAAGCGCTTCAGGTAATTGCGGTGCTTGTTTGAGCACCTCTTCATAACCTTTGACGGCCCTTTCAAGGTCTTGCGCCTGATGGGCCTGAAGGGCCGACATGAAAAGTTGTTGAAAGGCCTGTTCCATGGCGGGTTAACTGGCTGCTCCGCAACAGTGTTTGTAACGTTTTCCCGAGCCGCAAGGGCAGGGGGCATTACGTGACGCCGGAGCTTGAAAAGCCGTTTTTTGGGGTGTGAGTTTTTCTTCCAGTGCGTTGGCGACCCTTTGTAACAGAACTTCCCAGGGTTCGTCCCAATGACGGGTAAATACCCGTGTGTTTGGATACCAGAGCAGCCTGTCCGTTCCCAGAAGATCGGGGCACCAGTCGAGCAAGAGGGTCCAGCATTCGGTGCCGACCGAACCTGCAAAGTCGCTCATACAGGTTCCGACGGTGATGACCAGGTCGAGCGCCTCCTCAAGAGCGGCCACACCATCGAGATCGTTGTAGAGATCAATCTCGAGCCCAATGATGTCGGTGTCGTACTTTGCGTTTTCTTTAGCGAGGGTTTCCGGCGTCAGGTTGTATTGAAGGTTGATGAAAGTGGCCCCCGGCGCCTTGAAAACCGGTTCCCATTTATCGAGGGTGCAGAAATGCTGCCGGTTGTCCGCCGTTTGAAGCTGGCTTTCCCAGCAAACGCCGATCTTGAGGCCGTCGCCCAACTCGGCAAGGCGTTGTCGCCAATGCTCAACGGCTTCGGGGGCGGGGGTCAGATAGCGTTGTCGGTTGGGAAAGTCCTTTTGGGTTTGCCTGAAATAAAGCGGCAGTGAGCCGATGGGCAGATGGTACTCAAAGGAATCCATTTCCACGGTTTCTTCGTCGCTGGCGATGACGCGGGCCTTGGGAAACGAGCGGGCGAAAAGCGGCGCAAGACGTTTTGCGGTAATGACGATAACGTGACCGGCGCGCTCAATGAGGTCGGGGAGGCAGGAAGAGAAACGCAGGTTGTCGCCGATGCCCTGTTCGGGCCAGATCAGGATGCCTTTATCGGTCAGGTCTTGATCGTTCCAACGCGGTTTGGGCAGTTCCAGCGGCCCGTGTTTGGTCCGGTCCCCCGCTGGCATGGCGTATTCGTAAAGCTTCCAGGCGTCCGGAAGGATGCCCATCGCCATCATGGTGATGGCGGCCCGGCCCTTGATCGACTTATCGTCCCAATTGAGTTCCATGCAACGGTCGAAACAAGCCATCGCTTCCTTAAGGCGCATCATCCGCAAAAACGTGCCGCCGAGGTTGCTGAACGCTCCGAAAAATTCGGGATCCAGTTCAATCGCTTTTTGGTAGCAGGCAACGGCTTTTTCCAGGCGTTCGGTCTTTTGATAGATGTTGCCCAGCTCGAAATACGTCGAAGGGAAATCGGCATTCAGCAGGAGGGCTTGTTGAAGCCAGACTTCCGCCGTCTCGAACTTTTCCTGATCCGCCAGCGCTGCGCCCATGTGGTAGAGGTAAAGCGGATCGCGCCTGAAATCGCTTTCAGCCCTTAGTAGAAACCGTTCGGCTTCTTTCGAACGCTTCAAGCCCAGAAGATACCCGCCAAAAACCCGGTTGGCTGCCGCCAGTCCTTTGTTGCCAACCAGAATGTCGTTGACCAAAGGGATGTCGTCCTGCCAGCCATCTTGTTGAATTTCGATGATTTCCTGGAGGAAGGCCAACTGCGGGTTGCGGGGGTATTTTTTAGTAAGCTTACGGTACAGCTTGGCGGCCTTTTCGAGATCGCCCTGTTTATGTATCTCGACGGCTTCGCTCACCTCGGCCTGGCTTGGCTGCTTGGCGGGCGGCTGATCGTAGACTTTCAGGTTGAATCGCATGGGCTACGCTGGTTGGGATAAGAGAATCGTTTGAAAATGAGACCACGGGGAAGGGGTGGGGTAAACCGGAAAAACGAAAGGGGGCCCGGCTTTCTGCCGAAACCCCCTTTCTAGGGCTAAGAACCGTAAAGGGATTCTACTTGCGGGCTGATCGATGGAGTGCGCCAAGAAGCGCATTCCGATCAGGCCGCTAGGCCCAAACTTTAAACTTAGCGTTTCACCCGCATCAGTTCTTCGAGCATTTCGTCCGAAGTGGTGATGATTTTGGCGGCTGCCGAATAGGCCCGCTGGGTGGTGATCATCGAGGTGAACTCCGCACCCAAATCGACGGTTGAGGCTTCGAGAGTCGCTGAGTTGGTAGAGCCTGCTCCGCCTTCGCCCGCTTCTCGGACGGTGGGTTGGCCGGAGAAATCGGTCTCGATCCAGACGTTGCCGGTCAGAGCCTCCATGCCATTGGGGTTGACGAAGGTGGCGATCGGGATCATGAAGACCGGTCTTGTCACCCCGTTGTCGAACAAGGCCGTAACGATGCCATCCGCGCCGATGCTGACCCCGGCGAAGTTGCCGAACTTGGCGCCGTTTTGCGAGATGTAGTTGATTTGATATTCCCCGGCGAACTGGGTCAAGCCATCGGCCACGTTGTAGTTGCCGGTGAAGAAGGAAATTTCCGGCTGATCGGAACCATTCATATCCGAAGAACCGTTGGCCCAATCGATGGAAATGGAACCTCGCGGATCGGCCTGTTCGGCTTCGCTCTTGCCGAAGAATTCGTCCGGTGTGCCGTCGCCGTTGAAGGAAACGAAACGGGCGTTCAAATCGCTTGTTGTCGCCGAATCCCCTGCAACCCAGCCATGGGTGCCGTCGAGTGCATCAATGGTGAAGGAGGTTATCTGGGTGACTGCCGCGTTGTTGCTGCTATCAAGCAAGTTGGATGCATCGATGGTGATGTCGCCCCCGTCGGTATACTGCCGAATGAGAATGGAGTTCTCGCCGGAGAGACGCTGCGCCCATGTGCCGTCCGAGGTATTGACCGAAGCGGTGTTGTCGTTGAGCGTCATGATGTTGTTGATGGTCGTCCCCAACTGATCGAGGACCTGGCTCAGCGTTCGGCCGTTGGTGTTGACCGTTGTCGTAACGTCGGCGCCCGCCGCGGCGACTGTCGAGTCGTCGGCGGCGTTGTCGAAGGTGACGGTGAACGTCCGGGACACATCGGCAATTTCATCATAAACCACGATA
Source organism: uncultured Rhodospirillales bacterium (assembly GCA_965368335.1). Lineage (GTDB taxonomy): Bacteria > Pseudomonadota > Alphaproteobacteria > Rhodospirillales > JAPHRK01 > CBDUMN01. Next base: position 12,350 of record CBDUMN010000025.1, on the reverse strand, counting down.
CTCAGTGTCGTGCCATCGGCTGGGATCGCGCTGAAATCCAGGCGCCCATTGGAGTAATAAACCGCGCCGGTCTGGTCTTTCAGCGACAGGCTGTTGGAGCCTGAAGGCGGCATGATTTCCAGGTCCCAGGCATTGGTCGCCCGGTTGACGTAGGTCATGTCCAGGTTATGGCCGTTGCCCAGCGTATCGTAAATCAGCAAGTTGGCCTGTTCGGTGCCGCCCAGCGCTTTGTCCGAGGGCAGGTTGCCGCCGAAGGAGAGGGTGGTGGTATTACTGGCCGTGCCGCCGACGGTATTGAGGTTCAGCGGCCGCACGTTGGTGCCGTCAACGATGTTGTCGTTGATGTACTGGGTGTCGCCATTCTCGTCGGTATAGGCTTTCATATAGGTGTCGGTGCCGACCGTGACTTGAGCGGCGAGAGCAGTGCCGTCCCAGGTTTTCAAAGGCCAGCCCTGCATGTACCAGCCGCCGACGTTTTGAAGGTTACCTTCTTTGTCGACCTTGAAAGACCCGGCTCGGGTGTAAGCGAACAAATCGCCGCTTACCGGATTGGCTGCTTCGTTGACGATGAAGAAGCCGTTGCCTGAAATGCCTATGTCAGTAGATGACGAGGTCGCCTGCAGCAGGCCCTGAATGTCTACGTTGGTCCGGGGTTTGGACTGCACGCCGCCTGCCGAATACTGGGTCAGAGACACCTGCTTGGTGATCAGGGTCTGGAAGTTGACCGACGTATTCTTGTAACCGATGGTATTGACGTTGGTTACGTTATCGGCGATGGCGCCCATAGCGCTCGACTGTGACTGAAGTCCGGAAACGCCGGAAAACAAAGCACCGTACAAACTCATCGTCGCTCTCCTTACTCTACGACCCGTTCTTCTTGGGTCTTTGGGGCTTGTCCCCGCTTAAATGCATTGTTGCTGTCTTAAACTAATTTTGCTTCTTGGCCGTCGGGTGGCCTATTCAGTAGGTGTCTCTTCTTCTGTTTCTGAACCTGTCTCAGACTCTGACTCTGACTCAGTTCCAGAACCCTCAGTTTCTTCCGTTTCTGTTGTCGAATCCGTTGAATTCGTTGAAGATGTCGAGACCGCTTCCTTAATGGAGACGACCTGAGCCATGGTGACGGTGATGTCATCGACTAGAAGCGATGTATCGCCATTGGCCATGGAAATGCCCGTTACCTTGCCGACGACCCGCTGCTCAAGCTCAATGGGCGATTTACTGTCGTCGAGAGCCGAGATAGTTAAATTGTAGACGCCGTCGGGTTCCGGGTAGCCGGAATTGTTGGTGCCGTCCCATACCACTTTATGGAAGCCGGCATCGGTCTTGCCAGTCATGGTCTTAACCGTGTTGCCGTCTTGATCGGTGATGTTGATGGTGACGGTGTTGGCGTTCTCGGGCAGGGTGTAATTGAACTCGGCCGCGCCATCGGCTAAAGGAAGATATTCGCTCGGGAATTCGATGGCCTTACCGACATAGTTGACGGCGGAAGCCAGAACGTTACCTGCCTGAAGGTCTTTCAGGGCCTCCAAATGCGCATTGCCCTGAATCTGCTGCTCGACGGAGGCGAACTGAACCAGCTGCGAGGTAAACTCGTTGGCGTTCATCGGGTCCAGCGGGTCCTGGTGCTTCAGCTGTGCGGTCAGAAGATTCATGAACTGGGATAAATCTTCCTGAAGCTTCTGCTGTGACTGCTGGGCCTTTGTGCCGTCGACCAGTGTTGAGTCTGTTGTTCCGCCGATAATCGACATGGTTCGTCTCCGTTATCGTGTCCGTGCGCCTTAAACCCGCACGTCCACTCCGTTCGCTCGGCCGCCCCAGCGACCGTTGCTCATGGCTTCTTCCTGAGCGGCCAGAAGCGGATTGATCGGTTCGTCGTCTTCGGCTCCGGAATTTGCGCCCTGGCCGTTACCGGAACCTTCCGCCTGCTGTTCGCTCTGTTCGCCACGTAGGTTGAAGTTCATGTCGCCCGTATCCAGCCCTGCGTCTTGTAAGGCTTTTTGAAGGCTGCTGGCGTCGTTCTTCAGCATGTTCAGCGTTTCCGGACGGTCGGCGACCACATTGGCCGTTACTTGACCGGATTTGCTGACTTCAAGCTGGACTTCCACGCGGCCGAGAGAATCGGGGCGAAGTTGAATGTTGATCTTGTCGTTTCCGGCCTGAACTGCTTTGGAAATCTGCACCGATACTTGATGCACCACTTCGGCAGGCTTGGCGGTATGGGCCGTCTTGGCGGCTTGGCTGGCGGCCGCAGTCTGCTGGGCCTGAGCCGTCTGCTGGGTCTGTCCAATCTGTCCGGTGTTGGCCATTTCGCCGCCACCGCTCTGAACCTGAGCACCCGAGGCCGCCTGCTGTGCGCCGACTTGCCCCACACTCTTGGTCTGGGCGCCGGCGTTGTTATTGGCCGCCTGCTGTTGGGCCTGGGCTTGCTGCTGGGTGTTCTGATTGGCCGCAGCCTGGGCTTGGGCCTGCTGTGCGGCCTGATTGGCGGCATTTTGCTGGCTTGGCGCATTGCTGTTGGCGTTGGTTGACTGCTGACCGGTTTGCTGACCGCTGGCGTTTTGTCCGCTGTTTTCCGTCAGTCCGGCGGCGGTTTGCGCTGTCATCCTGGGCTGATCGGTGACCGTAGCGGCCTGATTTTCAACCGTCACCTTAACCTGTGTCGGCTTGTTGCTGGCGGCTGCTTTGGAAAGCTCGGCAGCCTGGCGGCTGACATTGTCATTTCCGGCTGCGGTTTGAGCCTGAGCTTGCTGAGCTTGATTCTGGCCTTGTGCGGCTCGTTGTGACTGAGATTGAGCCTGCCCCTGATTTTGAGCCGCCTGCCCCTTTGTATCCAGCATGTCATCGCCCTGGTTTCCGGCCAGCTGCTCCTGACCTTTACCGGCATTGGCGTTAGCGCCTTGAGTCTGGGCCGCAGCCTTAACGTCTTGCCCGTCCGCCTTAACGTTTTTGTCCGATGCCACTTGGGAAACGGCCTGACCCATTCCTGCCTGGGCCGTGGCGGCAACGTTCTCAACAGTTGAGCCATCCGTGCCCTGGGCCGTTGTTTCACCCGACTGCTGGGTTTCTTCGCCGGTCGTCTGCGCCGATTCTTCGCCATTGTCTTCAGAGGCGGTTTCGGTTGTATCGGTTTCGCTATCGTTCTCCGAAGAGACGTCCTTATGCTCCTTGCCGTCGTTTTCCTGCCCGTCGTCCTTGGCCTCAGTCCGGTCACGGGTGTCGTCGCCGTCGTCGCTGGCGCGATGATCGTCACCCTTGTCTTCATGGCGGGCCGCAGTGTCGTCTACATGATCGTCGTCGGACCGGTCGGCGGTGCGGTTGTCGTCTCGTCGCCCATCATCGGTACGGACATCGTCATAGCCCCGACCCTTATCCATGGAATGATCGTCTCCCCGCGCAACATCGGCTGAGGAATCGGAGTCCTGCTTGGACGACATCGGGTGGGAGCCCGTTGCGTCCAGGGTTTGATCGATCCGACTTCCCGCGTTCTTCAGCAGAGTGGCGAAAAGAGATGATTCGCCACTTCCGGAACCGCTCGACTGGCCGGTGCTGCCGGTTGTCGTTTGTTGCGAGTGTTTCGAGTTGACGCCAGAAATGTCCATGGCCGTGTTCCCAAAAAATAACAGTAAAACTCGCCCTATCCTTGCATGGGGTGTGCCAGTTTTCTAACTATTTGAAAATAAAAGAAAAATAACATATAGTGTCTGGAGGTGTAGGGGCAGGAAGGGGCTAGGGCGGCAGAATCTTCTTAGCCGAGGTGGACAAAAACTGCCCGTTTGGTTCCAAACCTGCAAAAAGACGCAAAGGGAAGGCATGAAGACCGTATTAATCGTCGGCCTCGGCAGTATCGGCCGCCGCCATCTGGATGTGGTGCGTGCGGTGAGGCCTGAGGCGCGTATTGTTGTATTGCGGCGTCCCGAAAGCCAGGGTGGGGATGATGTTCCTTGCGGTGTGACCGTTGTGCGCCATTTGGAAGAGGCGTTGGTTCTCCGTCCAGAGGTGGCGATAGTGGCCAATCCTGCGCCATTTCATATTGAGACGGCTTTGGCGTTGGCTGAAGCTGGGGTTCACCTTCTTATTGAGAAGCCGCTTTCCGTCTCGCTCGATGGGGTGGACGAATTGATCGACCTCTGCCATTCCCGCAGGCTGGTGCTTCAGATTGGGTATTGCCTGAGATTTTCGCCGTCCTTAGTCGCCTTGAAAGAGTTGGTCGAGCGGGGTGACATTGGGGACGTCGTCTCTTTGGAGGCCGAGGTCGGTCAGTATCTTCCCGATTGGCGTCCTGGGCAGGATTACCGCCAGACGGTGAGCGCTCAGGCCCATTTGGGCGGCGGTGTGCTTTGGGAACTCAGCCATGAACTTGATCTGGCTCGCTGGATGGCGGGTGAGGTCTCTGAACTAGAGGCCAAGGTGGAACGGTCGGGACAATTGGAAATCGATGTTGAGGATACGGCCCGGCTTTCTCTTGTTTTCGATAATGGGGCTGAGGGTGAGGTTCGGCTCGATATGCTGCAAAGGCCCGCCAACCGCTTTTGTAAGGTGGTGGGAAGCAGGGGGTGCGCCTTGTGGCATGGTGTTGCCGGTGAAACCAAGATTATGGCGGCGGGTGAGGGAGACTGGAAAATTGTCCATGCGCCGGGCGGCGATGAGCCGGACGCCATGTACCGTCAACAATTTCGTCACTTTATTGGATGTATAGAAGAAGGAAGGACTCCGCTTGTTGGCGGGGCCGACGGGAAAAAGGTGGTGGAACTGGTTTTGGCGGCTAAGCAAGCCGCTGAGCAATATAAAAGGATTTCTCTTTGAGCGACGCTGAAACCATAGCTTTTATCTTTGCCCGTGGCGGGTCCAAGGGGGTGCCCGGCAAAAACCTGCGTCCACTGGCCGGGAAGCCGTTGATCGCCCATGCCATAGAATGCGCCAAGGCCTCCAAAACAATCGATGCGGTGGTGGTTTCGACCGACGATGAAGAAATCGCGGCGGAGGCGAAAAAGTGGGGTGCGGAAGTTCCGTTTATGCGCCCGGCCGATCTTGCCGAAGACGATAGCCCAGAGTGGCTTGCCTGGTGCCATGCCATCGACTGGCTTGAGCAGGAGCAGGACCGCAGAATTGGATTGTTCGTCTGTGTGCCAACCACATCGCCCTTGCGGGCGCCGGAAGATATCGATGCTTGCGTTGCGCGTTACAACCAAGGCGATGTTGATGTGGTGCTGACCGTAACGCCGGCGGCGCGCAATCCATACTTTAATATGGTGACGTTGAACGATGATGGCCTCGCTTCGCTGGTCATTCAGCGGCAGAGGCAGGTGGCGACCCGACAAAAAGCGCCTGAGATTTATGACATCACCACCGTTTGCTATGTCGCCAATCCGAATTTTATCCGTAACGCCACCGGCTTGTTCGATGGGCGGGCCGGTGTGGTCAGTGTGCCGCAGGAGCGCGCACTCGATATCGATACGGAATGGGACTTGAAGATCGCCGAAGCGATGATGGGGGACAACAATGACTGAACCGCACCGTAGCTTAAAGGGCATGATGGACATGAGCGGGCGGGTCGCCCTGGTTACCGGAGGGGCAGGCTATATCGGTCGCGCGATCGCCTCGGGGCTTGAAGAACTGGGCGCTACCGTTGTAACCACCGATATTTGCGATGCTCATATCGATATTGATCTGCGTGACGACGCTCTTGTCAGGACATTGCCGGAACGGATCGTTGAAACTCAAGGGCGGCTCGATGTCGTTGTCCATTGCGCGGCTTATGTGGGGACTTCCGATCTCAAGGGTTGGGCTGTTCCATTCGAGGAGCAGACCATTGAAACCTGGCGTGAGGCCATGGAGGTCAATCTCACCGCATTTTTCAATCTGGTGCAGGCCGCCACACCTTATCTCAAAAAATCGGGTAAAGGATCGGTTGTCGCCCTCTCTTCCATTTACGGTATGAGCGGTCCCGATTGGTCGCTTTATGAAGGAACGGGCATGGGGAATCCGGCAGCCTATGGCGCAAGCAAAGGTGGGCTGCTGCAATTGGTCCGCTGGCTATCCTCTACGCTGGGGCCGGATGTCCGGGTCAATGCGGTTTCGCCCGGCGGTATTGCGCGAGGCCAGGACCCGGGATTTGTGGAAAAATATGAAGCCCGGACGCCGCTTGGTCGTATGGGGCGAGAGGACGATATTACCGGCGCGGTAGCCTATCTGGCGAGTGACTTGTCGGCTTATGTGACCGGCCAAAATCTGGTGGTCGATGGAGGCTGGACCGCATGGTAAGAGCCTTTGAAATTGGCGGACGGCCGGTTGGTGAGGGAGCGCCTTGCTTCTTTATTGCTGAAGCGGGCGTCAACCATAACGGTGAGCTTTCAAAGGCTAGAGACCTAATCGATGGAGCGATGGCCGCTTCCGTTGATGCGGTGAAATTTCAAACCTTTTCGGCTGCTCGCATTGCCCTGGCCGATGCTCCCAAAGCCGCCTATCAGCTAGATGCGGAAAAGAAGCATGAGAGCCAGCTCCAAATGTTGCGCCGTCTGGAGCTTTCGAGACAGGACCACAAACGACTGATAGCCCACTGCAGGGACCGGCGGATGATGTTCCTCTCTTCGCCGTTTGACCAAGAGAGCGCCGATTTGCTGGAAGAACTGGATGTTCCGGCCTTCAAGATTCCATCTGGAGAATTGACCAATACGGCCTTTCTCGCCCATGTGGCCCGCAAGGGACGAGCGATGATTGTTTCGACCGGGATGGCGTCTATGACCGAGGTTGAAACCGCTGTGCGAACGATTGCCGACAATGGTGATCCGCCACTCGCTCTGCTTCATTGTGTGAGCGCCTATCCCGCCTCGCCGGCGGACTGTAATCTTAAGGCGATGGATACCTTGCGGGCGGCCTTCGGCGTGCCGGTCGGTTGGTCGGACCATACCAAGGGTGTGGAAGTGACGCTTGCCGCTGTGGCGCGCGGAGCCGATATCGTCGAAAAACATTTTACCTTGAGCCGTGCTTTGCCCGGGCCGGATCATCAAGCCTCCATGGAGATCCCTGAAATGGTCATTCTGCTGGCGGCTTTGCGGGCGGTGGAAGCTGCTATCGGCGATGGGATTAAAGCGCCGAGGCCGTCGGAACGGGAAGTCGCGTCGGTTGCCCGTAAAAGCTTGGTTTCGACCCAGGATATCAAAGCGGGTGAAACATTGACTGTCGAACGGGTGGGGGCTCGGCGACCGGGTACAGGTATTCCCGCGGATCGATTGGATGATTATTTGGGTCGTCGCCTGAAGGTCGATGTTCCCGAAGGCGCTTTGCTTGATGCGGCGATGTTTGAAGAAGGATAGGGGCGACACATGAGACGCATCGCGGTCGTTACCACCAGTCGCGCCGATTACGGCATCTACCGACCGTTGCTTATGAAGCTCCAGGGTGACCCGAAAGTCGCCTTGCTGCTTGTCGTTTCCGGAATGCACCTGCGGCCCGAGTTCGGCCATACGGTCGATGAGGTTGAGACCGACGGCTTGGCGATTGCCGAGCGTCTGGATTTTATCGGAGAAGACGATAGCGGGCTGGCCGTGGCGAGAACCATGGGACGGGCGACGGTCGCCTTTGCCGAGGCTTTCGACCGTTTGTCGCCGGATATTGTTGTCGTTCTGGGCGACCGCTATGAAATGCACGCTGCCGCCGTTGCCGCTCAGCCCTTGGCGATTCCGGTTGCTCATCTACACGGAGGCGAACTGACGCTTGGCGCAATGGACGATAACCTGCGACACGCCATGACCAAGCTTTCCCACCTCCATTTCGTTTCGACGCCAGATTATGCAAAACGGGTGCGTCAATTGGGCGAAGAGGACTGGAGGATCACCGTCTCCGGCGCCATGGGCCTCGATAATCTAAAGGAGCAGGAAAGAGCAAGCCGCGATGAGCTGAAATCACTTCTTGATTTATCGTTCGATCCCGCCCCCTTGTTGATCACCTACCATCCGGCGACCCGTCAGGCGGGAGATGTGGAAAGTCAGACAGCAGGGCTTTTTAAGGCGCTTGACCAATGTGGCTTACCTTGCGTCTTTACCGCACCGAACGCAGATGAAGGCGGGCGTTGCCTAAAGGGGCTGATTGAGGCTTTTGTCAAAGCTCACCCTAGTGCCCGGCTGGTCGACCACTTGGGGACGCGGGGTTATTTCGGTTTGATGGAGAATGCGGCGGTTATGGTTGGCAATTCGTCGAGCGGTATTATTGAGGCCGCTTCCTTCAGTTTGCCTGTGGTGAATATCGGAAATCGCCAGGAAGGCCGGGTTCGGGCGTCGAATGTGATCGATGTGAATGTGGAGGTGAGTGCCATTGAAAATGCTATCCGCAAGGCGCTGTCTAAAGATTTTAAGGAAACGGTCGTTGGCCTAAAGAACCCGTATCAGGCGGAAGGATTGGCGGCGGCATCCATTCATAAAACATTGATCGAAACGCCACTGGATGAGCGATTAATCAAGAAATATTTTGTCGATGCCGACAAAGCTTCCTGATTGCTTGTTTTGAATAGCTCATAGGTTTTCGCTACAGGCATCTCGCCAGATGGTGCGTAAGGTATCGGTGAACGCTTGGATAAAACCCTCGGTATCGGTAAGGGGGGAGTTCAGCACATCTTCCCGTAGTTGACGTCGGTAAGTTTTAAGGCGTTTGGGATCGTTGGCGAGCTCTATAACTTTGGCGACATAGTCCTGTTTATTTTTTGCAACCAACTCTGGGTGGCCGCAAGCGTGCAGGTGCGCCGTCGCGTGACGGCTGCAGAACCGGTCGCCGGGGAATGTAACCACGGGCACGCCCATAAAAAGAGCTTCACAGGTATTGAGGCCTCCAGAATAAGGAAAGGGATCGAGAGCTATATCGATCTCTTCATATTGACCCAGGAAAGTATTGTGATCTCCGCCGGTCCCGAATGTGATGCGTCGGTGATCTATGCCCTGCCCTGTCAATAGACCCGTATAACGTTCACGAACATATGGAATGGCCATTTCAGGGGTGTTGATCAGGAGGTTTGCTTCTGGCAGCGCTTTCAAAATTTCCACCCAGGCGGAAATTGCGTCTTCACTGATCTTATATGCAGTGTTGAAGCAGCCTAACGTTATGGCGTTCTTTTTCTCATAAGCGGAAGATGAAACGGCTGGCGCATCTTCAGGAGGGGAGTAGCAGATATAATCGTTTGGCAGACGTAAAACTTTTTCAGTGTAATAGCGGTCTTCGTCCTCGGGATTTTGGTGTACGTCGCCAATCCAATAATCCATAACCTCAAGGCCGGTGGTATCGACGTAATCGAACCAGCAAACTTGGAGCGGCGCCGGTCGCTGTGTAAACACACCCAACCGATTGCCTTTTGTGTGACCGGCCATATCGATGAGGATATCTATATCGTCTCCTTTTATCTGAGCGGCGGCCTCCTCGTCGGATAGTTTTGCAATATCAATCCACTTATCTGCCGCAGCCTCAAATTCTGCCGTGTAGTGATCCGGTGTTTGAACTGACGAATAAAGATGGATATGCCAAGCGTCGCGTTTCCAGGTCTTAAGAACGCCAAGAAAGAAAAAGGTCATCGCATGAAACCTGAAATCGGATGAAACAAATCCGATTTTTAGTTTTCGATCCGGTGATGGATTGGTGATCGCTGGACGAGGAGGGGTTTCTCCTGCGTATTTCTCTGCCCAATCCAGATGCGCGTCGAATATCTCCTGTCTATCGGGGCCAGGGGCGTAATGGAGAGCCATGAGGAGATTGCTATAAACCGTGGCGTTGTCCGGGGCGGCCTCATGAGCGCGGCGATAATATTCCAGCGCTTTTGAGCTATCGCCTGACTTTGCAAGGGACGATGCAATGCTGAATAGGGTTTCGGCAGTTGGCGGGGCCAGGGTAAGGAGCTTTTCCCAGGTGGCGATAGCTTCACCCAGCAGGCCTTGTTTGCGTAAAATTTCTCCCATCAACTGCCAGCCACGGGTGTAGCCGGGATTCATCATCAATGCTTGCTTGATGGTAGCCAATGCATCGCTTGTTTTGTTCATCTCCAGCATGATTTCGGCAAGATTGGCGTTGACTTCCGGCGATGCCCCGCCCGCTTTTCTCGCGCTCAGAAATGCCCTTGCCGCTTCGTCGATTTTCCCCTGTTTCTTTTGGGCGACGCCAAGATTGTTAAGCGCATGAACGTGGTTTGGGTTTGCTTCAATGGCCTTTGTCAGCACGTCTTCCGCTTCGCTGATTGCGCCAGTTTTAAGAAGGGCTAGACCGAATGCGTTCAAGGTTTCCGCATGGTCGGGCATGATCTCAAGAGCTGTTTGGGCTTGCTGCAAAGCCTCTTCGGTTCTTTCTTCGGTGATTAGGAGGTTGACTAGGTTGACATGGGCCTCAAGCAGATCGCCATTGATGGCGAGTGCTTTACGGAAGGCTTCTTCTGCCTGGGTCGGCTCACCTTTATCCCTCAAAATACTCCCCAGGTTATTGAGAGCCGATGGATCATCGGGCCTGTTTTCTAATGCCTGCCTAATGGTTTGTTCGGCCTCGTCGAGCCTGCCCGTTCGTTGCGTCAGAGCGGAAAGATTGCTTAAGGCTTCTGGGTTTCCAGGATCTAGCTCAAGCGCCTTTTTTATGGCTTTTACAGCCTTGTCCGTTTTGCCCAATGCGGCTAATACAGCGCCGAAATTACAATGATGGTTTGGGTTCGCGCCATCGATTTCAAGGCCTATAAACATGGTCTCTTCGGCTGAATGGGCATCACCGGATTGATACTGAGCCAAACCTTTTAAGTGAAGGATATTGGCGTCGCGCGGTCGGGCATCAAGAAGGCGCTCGTAAAGCGTCAGGGCTTCGTCAAAACGTCCCGCCCCATGATGTTCTGTCGCCTGGGTATATAGCGCCCGAAGATTTTCCTGATCCTGCACGGTATGACTTCCTCTCGCCAAATAGTCGGTTAGTTTCAGGCGTAGGGCGTTAATAAGTGCTTAGGCTCAACGATTTTATGCGCGCTGGATTTCTTGGGGTGTAGGGACGGGGCAAAGGAAATAGGATTGGGCTTAAAAATTGCGGGATGACGATAAGAAAGCGCATGCACCTTCGTAGAAATGCGAGAGCCGATAAATCGAGTTGCCGTTAGCCCTTTTTTAAGTCCGGCCCACTACAGAATCGTAAAGGCTAGTCTCATTGCGTTAACAAGGCGTTTTTATCGCCCAGATCAGGTTTTTCCCGTGACCGTAAGAATCATTCCCCGCTTGGAAATCAAAGGTCCGAATCTTGTTAAAGGTATTCGGTTTGAGGGATTGCGGGTGCTTGGAAAGCCGGAGGTCTTCGCCAAGCACTACTACGCCGCCGGGGCCGATGAGTTGATCTATATCGACGCCGTGGCCAGTCTCTATGGCCGCAACTCGTTGCTTGATATTGTCGAGCGAACGGCGGCGGAAACTTTCGTTCCTTTAACCGTCGGGGGAGGCCTGCGCAGCCTCGATGACATCCGGGAAGTTCTGCGCGCCGGAGCCGATAAAGTCGCGATCAATACGGCAGCCGTGCAAAATCCTCAGCTAATCCGTGAGGCGGCGCGCAAATTCGGCTCTTCGACCATCGTTGCCAATATTGAGTTCATTCACCATGGTGACGGCAAATATGAAGCCTATACCGACTTCGGGCGAGAAAGCACTGGCATTGATGCCTATGACTGGGCGCTAAAAGCCGCCGAACAGGGGGCTGGTGAAATTTTGTTGGTTTCCATTGACCGGGATGGTCGGGGCGTGGGCTACGACTTGGACCTGACCCGCCGTATAGCCGAGGCGGTGCCGATCCCCGTTATCGCCGGAGGAGGCGCGGGAACGCCGAAACAGGTTGAAGAGGTTATCCGGCAGGGAGGCGCCGATGCGGTCAGTCTGGCTTCAATGCTCCACTACAATATGATTAAAACTCTACCGCAGGATGATGAGGCCTTCGAAGGCGAGGGCAATACGGAGTTTCTGCGGAAGGGCGGCGGCGCGATCAAGCTGGCCGATTGCGGTATTGGCGATTTGAAAGCCTTCCTCAATGCCGAAAATATCGGCGTACGGGAGGCTGCTTGATGGGGGGCGCGGGGCCTCTTGTGGCCGTGGTTGATTACGGTCTCGGCAATCTATATTCCATTGCGCGGGCTTGTGGGCAGGCGGGGTTACAGGCCAACATAACCGGCGACGCGACTGATTTAGACAAGGCTGATATGGTTCTCCTGCCCGGTGTCGGAGCCTTTGCCGATGCCATGTCGGCGCTGAAAGAGCGTGGGCTGGCCGATGCCCTAAGGGAGGGTGCGGCTAAAGGCAAGCCGATGGTCGGTATTTGCCTGGGTCTGCAATTGATGATGAGCGTGAGCCATGAATTCGGCACCCATG
>CBDUMN010000024.1:0-40761 GCA_965368335.1 uncultured Rhodospirillales bacterium | reverse complement strand
CGATAGCGACCGCCAGACCGAAATGGGTCAGCGACATGCCCCACATGGAACGCGGCATGCTGACCATCCGCTTAAGCGACTCACCGGGCGGCGCTCGGAACAGCTTGATACGGCTGGCGAATTCCCAAAGAGTGCCCGCCCCAAGCCAGACGGCGAGGAAAATCCCGAAGGAGGCCAGAACGGACGCCCCTTCCTTCATGGCGAAGATCATGCCGCCAGCAGTCAATGAGGCGATGAAGACGAACTTCAGCTTCAACAACGCCGGCACCAGATCGGCCCGCTTCCAGGAAAGATAGGGACCGACGGCCATCGCCAGCACCAGCGGGATCATGATTGGCACGAAGGCCGCATTGAAGAACGGCGCGCCGACCGAAACCTTACCCAGGTCCAGAGCGTCGATGAACAACGGATAGAGCGTACCGAGCAAAACCACCGCCGTCGCCGTAGTCATCAAAAGGTTGTTGAGCAACAGGCTGCCCTCGCGGGATACCGGCTTGAACATACCGCCCGCCTTAATCGCCGGACCGCGCCAGGCGAAGAGGGCGAAGGACCCACCGATGGCGATGATCAGCAGGATCAGGATAAACACCCCGCGCTGCGGATCGGTGGCGAAGGCATGGACCGAGGTCAACACGCCCGAGCGCACCAGGAAGGTGCCGAGCAGGCTCAAAGAAAAGGCGACAATGGCGAGAAAAACGGTCCAGGCCTTCAAGGCGTCGCGTTTCTCGGCGACAATGGCCGAATGCAAAAGCGCCGTACCCGCCAGCCAGGGCATGAAGGAGGCGTTTTCCACCGGATCCCAAAACCACCAGCCGCCCCAGCCGAGCTCGTAGTAGGCCCACCAGGAGCCGAGTACGATGCCGACGGTCAGGAAGGCCCAGGCGGCCAGGGTCCAAGGCCGCACCCAACGCGCCCAGGCGGGGTCGACCCGCCCTTCAAGCAAGGCGGCGATGGCGAACGAAAAGGCCATGGAGAAGCCCACGTAGCCGAGATAGAGAAACGGCGGATGGAAAGCCAATCCGGGGTCCTGCAACAACGGATTGAGGCTCTGCCCGTCGGGCGGCGGCGGGAAAACCCGCTCAAACGGATTGGAGGTGAACAGAATGAACAATAAAAAGCCAACCGCGATGAGCCCCTGAATCGAAAGGACGCGGGCTTTAAGACCTTCGGGCAGATTGCGACCGAACAGCGAAACGGCTGAGCCGAAAATCGCGAGAATCAGCACCCAAAGCAGCATGGAGCCTTCGTGGTTGCCCCAGACCCCGCTAATTTTATAGAGCATCGGCTTGGTGGTGTGGGAGTTCTTGACCACATTGAGAACCGAGAAATCGGAGCCCACATAAGCCACCGTCAGGGCGGCGAAGGCGACGGAGACCGTAAACAGTTGCGCCCAGGAAGCCGGAGCGGCGATAGCCATCCAGCGATGCTGACCGCGAGCCGCGCCAATTAGCGGGACGGTCCCTTGCAAGATGGAGACGAACAATGCCAGAACCAGGGCATAGTGGCCGATTTCGACGGTCATGGATTTTCCCTATCGTCCGTTCGCTACTTCTGTTTCGCCAGATCTTCTTCGGCGTGCTGCCAAGTGCCGGATTTCTTCAGCGCATCGGCAACCTCGGGCGGCATGTAATTTTCATCATGCTTGGCCAGCACGTTGTCGGCCTTGAAAACGCCGTTGATCAGATGGCCCTCGATCACCACGCCCTGCCCTTCGCGGAACAGGTCGGGCAGAATGCCCTTGTAGGTGACGGGAACCGTATTGACGGTATCGGTGACGACGAATTTGACCGTCACCCCGTCTTCGGCCTTGCCGATGCTGCCTTCTTCGACCAGACCGCCAACGCGCAGACGCTGGTCCGCGGTAATTTGCTTTTCGGCGATTTCTGTCGGGCTGAAGAAGAAAACGATATTTTCCTCAAAAGCGGCCATGACCAGCGCAACGGCGCCACCCAAAGCCAGGAGCGCCAAAAGAACGATGCTCAAACGGCGATGCTTGCGTTTCACTCTTTTTCTTCCTTGGATTCCGGTTGCTCGGGAGCGCGGCGGCGCGACGGCTGGGCTGCTTGGAGCATCGCCAGGGTCTTCTCATCGGCTTTCAGGCTACGGAAACTGGCAAGCAGCAAAGCCGCAAGGGTCAGCGCGGACGCGCCGAAGGCGGGCCAGACGAAAGCGCCATAGCCGCCCATGTCGAGAAATTCCTTAATGCTGTCCACGTTTCCGTTCTCTCTTGCAGTTCTTCAATCTGAGCGATGCTTCTTAAGAGGCCATTGTGGCCGCTCTATGGCACGGCTCGGAATTTTAATCTCATGCGCCGTTGGCCGATACGACCTGCCTCAAACGGATCGCCCTAATTTTGGTGGCGATCACTTCACGGCGAATGCGCAACAGCGCGACCCAGATATAAAACGTTTTATAGCCTGCCGCCATCAGCAGCAGGGGAATCAACATCTCGGGGTGGATCGCCGGACCGTCCATTTTGACCACGCTGGCCGGCTGATGCAGGGTGTTCCACCAATCGACGGAAAACTTGATGATCGGAATATTGATCACGCCGACAAGGGCGAGGATCGAGGCCGAACGCATACCGCGGCTCTGATCGTCAAACGCGTTGATCAGCGCCATATGGCCGAGATAGAGGAACAGCAGGATCAGCATTGAGGTCAGCCGCGCATCCCAAACCCACCAGGTCCCCCACATGGGCTTGCCCCAGAGCGAGCCGGTCAACAGCGCGAGAAAGGTAAAGGCCGCCCCCACCGGAGAGGTCGCCTTGGCCGCCAGATCGGCCAGCGGGTGTTTCCAGATCAGCCCGACCGCACTTGCCACGGCGACGGCCACATAGCAGAACATGCCCATCCAGGCCGCCGGAACGTGGACATACATCATCCGCACCGTTTCGCCCTGCTGATAGTCGGAAGGCGAAGCGAACAAGGCGTAATAGAGGCCTGCGCCCAATAGAATAACCGTACTCCAGGCCGCCCAGGGGGTCAGCTTGGTCGCCAGTTTCATAAACCGGTTCGGATTGGCAAAACGATGCATTTTCCGTCACATCCCTTTCAACGTGGCAGGCTTTTTAACCGCCCTGACGCTTGATTTCCAGTGATTCCGGTCAATCGCGTGAGGGAAAACCCCAATAATGTTGAATTATGTCAGGGTCAGGGCACATTAATCTGATCCTACTCCAAGGCCTGCCGTAGAGCCGCCGCTGCGCCAATCGGGGCCAACGGCAGGGTCGCTAAGAAGATGCCGCCGAGAATGAACAACTGAGCCTTGACCTCGAACCCACCAATCGCCGCATCCACAGCGCCAACACCGAAAATCAATACCGGCACATAGAGCGGCAGGACGAGAAGCGACAGCAAAACGCCCCCACGCCGGGCCCCCAAAATCAGCGCTGCGCCGATCGAGCCGATGAGGCTTAAAGACGGCGTGCCGAGCAATAAGGCAAGCAGCATGACGCCGAAGCCATCGGAACTCATATTGAGCAGCACAGCCAGCAACGGCGAGGCGATGATCAGCGGCAATCCTGTCGTCAGCCAGTGGGCGCAGACCTTAGCCAACACGATAACGCCGAGCGGCGTCGGGGTCAGGGCCAACAATTCCAAACTACCGTCTTCATAGTCGGCCTGGAACAACCGCTCGAGCGACAACATGGAAGCCAGCAGCGC
Source organism: uncultured Rhodospirillales bacterium (assembly GCA_965368335.1). GTDB lineage: Bacteria > Pseudomonadota > Alphaproteobacteria > Rhodospirillales > JAPHRK01 > CBDUMN01. The sequence goes on along the minus strand of CBDUMN010000024.1, from coordinate 37,096 downwards.
ACCGACCCAGATCACCCCGGCGGCGATGCGCGCCAGGATATTGAGCTCGGGCCCGACGCCGAAAGGAAAGAGCACGGCGGTCAGGACGAAGAACATCACCACCATGATGCTGTCGGCCCCCTGCCGGAGGGCCAGCCGAAGGTCTCGCCGGATGGTCAGGAAGAACGCTCGCATCATAGCATCATGTCTCCCGCTTCAAGCGGCGTCAGCGGCACGGCGAACTCGGCCAGATCGAGTGTTTTCGGGGTCTCGAGCGCCACGTCCATATGGGTCGAGAGAATAACCATGCCGCCCCCGACACGGTGTTCGGCCAGGGCTTCTTCGAGCTTGGCGATGGAGGCCTTGTCGAGCGCCGTCGTCGGCTCGTCAAGCAGCCAGACCGGCGCGGGAGCTGCGAATATCCGCGCCAAATTGGCCCGCCGCTTCTGCCCCGCCGAAAGAAACCGACCGGGAATTTCGGCCAGATGGGGAATGGAGAGAATATCGAGCGCCTTTTCGACGGCCAGCTCGGCGGCGGTTCCGCCCGCATGAAGCCCGGCCCAGAAGGCGATGTTTTCGGAAACCGTCAACACCGGCTTGATGGCGTCGTGATGGCCGACATAATGAAGACGGCCACGATGTTCCTCGGGATCGTCACTGACCGGCTCGCCGTTCCAGGCCAATTGCCCGGTCGCCGGTTTGAGCAGACCGGCCATGACGCGCAGCAAGCTCGACTTGCCGCTACCGTTGGGACCGACCAGCACCAGAGCGTCCCCCGCCTCAATGGCGAAGTTCAATCCCTGGAACACCAGACGCTCCCCCCTGATGCAACTCAGATCGTGGCCGCTGAAAGTGGTCATGAAGTTTAGAACCCGTAGAATTTCCGTCGTGGAGGTATAGCAAATAAACACCACTCGGAAACACCCAAAATAAGTAGCGGCCTGGTTCGGGGAGAAACCAGGCCGCTGGGGATCGGCATCCGTGGTTATCAGGGGTGAGGGAGAGGGGGACTTCTCCCTGGCTCCAATATCTGGAGACCTGATAGTCACATTAAGGGTGACGAATGTGGCGAATTTATGCCGGATGCGCCTTTTTTTTATTTTTTTTAAAACCGAAAAAAGGCGATGCTCAATGCACCGCCTTTCGCTAAATTTCCGATAGCCTTTATTGGGCGCTATTCATAGGTCCGGATGTCGTCGATCACCTTACCGTCGTTGGCCAACGATCCGGCCTCGACGAATTTGACATCGCCCTTGAGCTTACAAACCTGATTGAGCGTCTCGTTGACCGCTTTCTGCAGATCGTCGGAGCCCGCTCCGGCCAGTTCGCAATGCAGGGTCATGAAGTCCTTGTTGTCGGCATTGTCGACGACCAGGCGGGCCTTGGTGACTTCATCGTGACGCTTGACCACTTCGGCCACCTGCTCGGGATGAACGAACATGCCTTTGATCTTTGTCGTCTGATCGGCGCGGCCCATCCAGCCCTTGATTCGCATGTTGGTGCGGCCGCAGGGACTTTCGCCAGACAGGACGGCGGTCATATCGCCGGTGGCAAAGCGAATCAGCGGATAAAGATCGTTGCCCAGCAGGGTGACAACCAACTCGCCCACTTCGCCTTCGGCTACCGGTTCGCCGGTGCCGGGGCGGACGATTTCGACGATCACGCCTTCATCGCAGGTCATCCCTTCAAGCGCCGGGGTCTCATAGGCGATCAAACCCAGATCGGCGGTGGCGAAGTTCTGATACATCATCACGCCGCGATCTTTGTATTCGGCGCGCAACGAGGGCGGCAAGGCTTCGCCGCCGACCATGGCTTTGCTGATTGACGAGGTATCGAGACCCAGTTCAACCCCTTTATCGAGCAGAGCCTTGAGATAGGAAGGGGTGCCCGAATAGGCGACCGGCTTCAAGTGATCGATCGCCGCCACTTGCTGTTCTGTGTTGCCGATGCCTGCCGGAAAGATGGTGCAGCCGACGGCGCGCGCCGAAGCGTCCATAATCCAACCGCCCGGGGTCAAGTGGTAGGAGAAGCTGTTGTGGACCAGATCGCCGGCCCGAAAGCCCGCCGCATAGAAAGCCCGTGCGCCACGCCAGAAATCGCCTTCGCCCTGGGGTTCGAAAATCGGACCTGGCGACTGAAACAGCCGCGACATATTTTCAAGACCGACCGCATTCAACCCACCGAACGGCGGCTTGCTTTTCTGCTGCGCGATCAGATCGTGCTTGCGGGTCAGCGGCAATTTGGAAAGGGCCGCCCGGTCGGTGATGGTCGCCGGGTCGAGGTCCTTGAACATCTCGCCATAAAAGGACGTCTTGCTCTTGGCATGAGCCAATTGCGCCCTCAGAGCCTCGAACTGCGCACTCTCCCGAGCGTCGGCTGAGCGGGTTTCCAGATCGTCGTAAAAGGTGTCGGACATTGTTTAAGTCCTTGTTTTGCGCCTAATTTCCAAACGTGCTAAACGGTTCGGGACTGGCAAAAGCCCCGGATCGTCGCGGTTTCCTTTGAGTAGTCTCTACGCCAGCCAGCGCTTCCTGCGCCGGTAATGCTTCACATCCTTAAAGCTCTTCCGACCGCCGCTATCGAGGCCCAGATAGAACTCTTTGACGTCTTCGTTGTTGCGCAGCGACTCGCCGTCGCCGTCCATCACCACACGGCCGTTTTCGAGAATGTAGCCGTAGTGGGCATACTTGAGACCGACCATGGCGTTCTGCTCGGCCAAGAGGAAGGAAACGCCTTCCTGCTCATTAAGCTGATGAACGATCTCAAAAATTTCTTCAACGAGCTGAGGTGCTAAGCCCATGGAAGGCTCATCGAGCAAAATCATGTTCGGGTTGGCCATCAGGGCCCGTCCAATGGCGCACATCTGCTGTTCGCCGCCCGAGGTATACCCCGCCTGAGACGTCCGGCGCTGCTTCAAGCGCGGGAAATAGTTGTAAACCAATTCCAGCGAATCGTTGATCGCACCACGACCGTCAGCTCGCGTATAGGCGCCGGTCAGAAGATTTTCTTCAATGGTTAGGTGCTCGAAACAATGACGACCTTCCATCACCTGGACGACGCCCCGTTTGACGAGTTCGTTCGGGTTGAGCGAGTCGATCTGCTCGCCCTTGTACATAATATTCCCTTTGGTTACATCGCCGCGCTCCGCTCCCAAAAGGTTGGAAATGGCTTTCAGGGTAGTCGTTTTCCCTGCGCCGTTAGCGCCGAGGAGAGCCACGATGCCCCCCTCCGGAACCTCTAGGGAAACCCCTTTCAGCACCAGAATGACGTGATCGTAGATCACCTCGATATTGTTAATCGTGAGAAGGGTGTTTCCTGTCTCGCTCATAGTTTTTTCCTTAAACCAACGAACGTTTCGCTATTCATCTCTCGGCTTCGATTGGCGAAGCCCAACCGGGGCTGGGCTTCGCTATCGAATACTCAATCCGCAAGCTTAGTTGCAGCTCTGCGGGGTCACGCCTTTTTCTTTGGCGTATTTGGCGGCAGCCGCTTCGTACATCGGACGGAGCATCTCGCGGTCCGGGCTCAGCCACTCGGAAGTCGGGTTCCATGCCTTGCCGTCCCACTGGAAGATACGGACCTGACCGCCACCTTCGTGGTCGTTGCAGGTGACCTTAATCGGCGTGATCATGCCGGTCAGACCAGCAGAATCGATCTTAGCCTGGGTAACTTCCAGGTTTTCGAAACCGAACTGCATCTGCTCACCGGTCATTTCCTTGTTGCCGAACTTGGCCTGAGCCGTCTTCATGGCTTCGATGATGTAGAAGGCCGCAGCCAGACCACGGTTGTAGATCATGGAACCGACGGTACCGACGTCTTTGGCGGTTCCTTCACCGGCATCATAGAGCGCACGGGCCTTTTCGATCACCGGGAAGTTACCTGGGCTGGTGAACTGAGCGGCTTTATAACCGATGGCGGCATCACCGGCGGGAAGAACGTCCGGCTCGTTACCGGCCCACCAGTTGCCGATGAACTTGTCCATCGGGAAACGAACGGCTTTAGCTTCCTTGATCGCGGTGGAGTTCATCACGCCCCAGCCCCACATCACGACGTAGTCGGGACGGATTTTACGACCGATGGTCAGCCAGGTAGCCTTCTGCTCGAGACCCGGATGGGACACCGGATGCAGGGACAGTTTGAAACCGGCTTTTGCCGCATGGGCCTGCAAGGTTGCAATCGGCTCTTTACCATAAGCGGAGTCATGGTAGACGAGAGCGATCTTCTTGCCCTTAAGGCTGCCGCCTTCCTGAGCGGTAATATACTGAATAATAGCGTCGGCACCGGCCCAGTAGGTCACGGGGAAGGTGAAGACGTAAGGGAAGACCGAACCGATCGTTGCGGCGGCGCGGCCATAACCCATGGAGTGGACCGGAATTTTGTCAGCGGTCGCCTTTTCGGTGATCGCGTATGTAATGCCGGTGGACAGCGGCTGGAAGCCGGCAGCGCCGGTCGGGCCTTTGCCTTTCAGTTTTTCGTAACACTCAACGCCTTTAGCGGTGTTGTACCCGGTGTCACACTCTTCGTAGGAAATCTTGACGCCGTTGACGCCGCCAGCCTTGTTGACCAACTTGATGTAGTCGGCGTAGCCATCGGCGAACGGAATGCCGCCCGGAGCATATGGACCGGAACGGTAGACCGTGCCCGGAATAAACTGATCGGCCATTGCCGGAGCGGTCGACACCATTGCCGAAACGCCGACGGCGGCGCCCAGAGCAGCCATTGCGATAGTTTTAAACTTCATATTTTGCCTCCCAAGTGGGTTTACTTAATGTTTCCCTACCCGGCCGATTGGCCCCCTGAATAGCCAGGGCATTGAGGTCGGTTCAGGAACTCTATCACGAGGCGGAAAACCCCGTAAACTCAACATTTTAAAACCTACATTACTCTTATTGCGAACTCCGCCGCCCCCGTCGATTAGTAGGGGAACGGCCAGAGACGCAATTTTTCCTTCGCGATGGTCCACAGACGGGCGAGCCCGTGCGGTTCGACAATCAGGAAGAAGATGATCAGAATACCGAAGACCATCGCTTCAATATGGCTGACCATGTCCGACGCCATCGAAAGACCGAGGAACGCCGGGGTGTTCTTGATCAGGATTGGCAACAGCACGATAAAGGCCGCGCCGAGGAAGGAGCCCAGAATGGAGCCCAATCCGCCAATAATGATCATGAACAGAACTTGGAAAGACCGGTTGATATCGTAAGCCAACGGCTCGACCGATCCCACATAGACAAAGGCCCAGAGCGCCCCGGAAATGCCGCAATAGAACGAACTGATGGCGAAGGCCGACAGTTTGGTCTGCAGCGCTTTGATGCCGATGATCTCGGCGGCGATGTCCATATCGCGGATCGCCATCCAGTTGCGGCCCAGGGAACTGCGGGTCATGTTCTTCGCCGCCAGGGCGAGCACCACCACCAACGACAGCACAAAGAGATATTTCGCCGCCGGGTGAGCTTCCGCACCGGTGACCAACACACCAAAGACTTCACGCGGCGGGGCGCTGATCACGCCCGAAGCCGAGTAGTTGGTGAACCAGGGAATTTTGTTGAACAACCAGACCAGGAAGAACTGCGACGCCAAAGTCGCCACGGCCAAATAGAACCCCTTGATCCTCAACGACGGGATGCCGAAAAGGATGCCGACAATAGCCGTTATCGCCCCACTGGCGATCAAGACCAGAATGATATTCAGTTCGGGAAAGGCCGTGGTCAGCTTGTAGGCGGCAAAAGCGCCACAGGCCATAAACCCGCCTGTCCCGAGGCTCAACTGTCCCGCATACCCGGTTAGAATATTAAGCCCAATCGCCGCCATGGCGAGAACCAGGAATGGAATGAAGATGGTTCCCAGCCAATAGTCGTTGCCGACCATGGGCACCACACCGAAGGCGAGGGCGAGAATGATTGCGACAAAAATCCGGTCCTGCGTGATCGGAAAGATCTGCTGATCTTTCTGATAGCTGGTTTTGAATTGTCCTGCTTCGCGGTACAGCATGAATTACACCCGTTCGATAATCTTTTCGCCGAACAGACCCTGAGGCCGGAACAGCAGGAAAATGAGAGCGACGACATAGGCGAACCAGTCTTCGATGGCGCCGCCGAAAGCCGGCCCCCAGAAGACTTCGCCAATTTTCTCGCCAGCGCCAACGATGAGGCCGCCGATGATGGCGCCCGGCACCGAAGTAAAGCCGCCGATCATCAGAACCGGCAGGGCCTTCAAAGCAATCAGCGAGAGGGAGAACTGCACCCCCAGCTTGCCGCCCCACATGATACCGGCGACCAGACCGACAATACCGGCGACCGACCAGACAATAGTCCAGATAGTGGTCAGCGGAATGCCGACGGAGAGAGCCGCCTGGTGATCGTCGGCCACGGCGCGCAACGCCCGCCCGACCCGGGTTTTCTGGAAGAAGATCGCCAAAACAATCACCAGAAGACCGGCGACCAAGGCCGCCACGAGGTCGAATTCGGGGATCAACATGCCGCCAACCTCCCAAGTTCCCTCAGGAATTCCGATATGAATGGACTTGATTTCAGCGCCGAAGATGGTCTGGCCGAAACCGTCGAGGAAGTAAGCAATCCCGATGGTCGCCATGAAGAGAATGATCGGCTCTTGGTTGACCAGCTTACCGAGCACCAGTTTCTCGATGAGATAGGCCACTACGACCATGACCGCCAGAGTCATGGGCAGGGCGAGCCACACACTGATGCCCCACTCAAGGAAAGAGGCGAAGGCCAACGCGGCAAAGAGCACCATGGCGCCCTGTGCGAAGTTGAAAACGCCGGACGCCTTGAAAATCAGCACGAAGCCGAGAGCGACCAGAGAATACATGACGCCCGTCAGCAGCCCGCCGATCAAGACTTCGAAGAAGAAGATCGGGTAGGACGCTATCTCGACGAAGGGCGCCACAAAAATTGCGTTGAGGATTTCCATTACTTTCGTCCCTCCCCGGCGCGGCCGGATGCAGCTAGTCTTTTGTTAGTCATGGCTCACTCCGAGGTAGGCCTCGATCACGTCTTTATCGTTGCGCACAACGTCCGGCTCGCCCTCGGCGAGCTTTTTGCCGTAGTCGAGCACCACGACATGATCTGAAATATCCATCACCACGCCCATGTCGTGCTCAATCAGCACCATGGTCGTTCCAAACTCCTCATTCACGTCGAGGATGAACCGGCACATGTCTTCTTTTTCTTCCAGGTTCATGCCCGCCATGGGCTCATCGAGAAGAAGAAGGTCCGGTTCGGCAGCCAGCGCGCGGCCCAACTCGACCCGCTTTTGCAGGCCGTAGGGCAGACGGCCGACCGGCGTCTTACGGATGTGGTTGATTTCGAGGAAGTCGATAATCTGCTCGACCTTTTCCCGGTGCTCCAGTTCCTGTTTCAGGGACGGGCCCAGGTAAAGCGCATCCAGAATGAAATTGGATTTCATCTTGGTATTGCGCCCGGTCATGATGTTGTCGAGCGTACTCATCCCTTTAAACAAAGCGATGTTCTGGAAGGTCCGGGCCACCCCGTTGCGCGCCGCCTCGTGAGACTTTTGCGCCCGACGGACTTCGCCGCGGTAGGTGATGGTCCCTTCCTGCGGGTGATAGAAGCCCTGGATGCAGTTGAGCATCGAGCTTTTCCCCGCCCCGTTGGGGCCGATAATCGCTGAGATGGTATGTTCCCGGACCTCAAAACTGATGTTTTGGAGGGCCTTGACGCCACCGAAGGAGAGAGAAATGTTCTCCGCCTTCAGGATCACGTCGCCGAATGCTTTTCTCGCCATGCTGTTATCGTCCCCTTAGCTGGCTTTTTTCATCGGCTCGAAGGTCTTCGTATCCCAGATTTTCAGGTCGGCGGTAATCCGGCCTTTCCGTCCGTCTTCGAAGGTCACTTCGGCATCCACATGCACTTGGTCCTGATCGGTATAAAGCGCATCGATCAGCGTGTCGTACCGCTCGGCGATGAACTTACGACGGACCTTGCGGGTCCGGGTCAGTTCGCCGTCATCGGCATCCAGTTCTTTGTGCAGAACCAGGAAACGGCTGATCTGAGAGCCCGAGAGATGGGTGTCGGACGCCAAGTCCTCGTTCACCTTCTCGATGCACTCTTTGATGATCGCATAGACCTCGTTTTTCTGAGCCAGATCGGTATAGCCCGCATAGCCCAGGTTGTTGCGTTCGGCCCAGTTGCCGACCGCCTCGAGATCGATGTTGATGAACGCCGTCACCGAGTCCTTTTCGTGTCCGAAGGTCACGGCTTCCTTGATTTGCGGGAAGAACTTCAGCTTGTTCTCCAGGTACTTGGGCGCGAACATGGCGTCGTTGTTGAGTTTACCCACATCCTTCGCCCGGTCAATGATCCGCAAATGGCCTTCGTCGTCGATGAATCCGGCGTCGCCCGTATGGACCCAGCCTTCCGGCGTCTTGGTCTCGGCCGTCGCTTCATCGTTCTTGTAGTAGGCCTGGAAAGTGCCCGGACTGCGGTAGAGCACCTCACCGCTTTCGGCGATTTGAATCTCAACGCCCGGGAACGGCGTTCCGACCGTATCGGAACGCACCTGCCCGTTGGGCTGAATGGTGATGAACACCGAAGATTCGGTCTGGCCGTAAAGCTGTTTCACGTTGATGCCCAGCGACCGGTAGAAAGAAAAGATTTCCGGGCCGATGGCCTCACCGGCGGTATAGGCCAGCTTAAGACGGGAAAACCCGAGAACGTTCTTCAAGGGCCCATAGACCAGATATTCGCCAAGCGCGTACTTGAGCTTGTCCATCCCGCCGACCGGTTTGCCGTCGAGAATGTCGGCGCCGACCTTGCGGGCATGATCCATGAAGTAGTGGAACATCTTGCGCTTGATCGCGCTGGCGTCTTCCATGCGGATCATCACGGTGGTCAGCAGGTTTTCGTAAACCCGCGGCGGCGCGAAATAATAGGTTGGGCCGATCTCGCGAAGGTCGGTCAAAACCGTCTCGCCGCTTTCCGGGATGTTGACGCAGAAGCCCGCCGAGCAGGCCTGAGCGATGGAGAAGACGTTGTCGCCAACCCAAGCCATGGGCAGATAGGCCAACACCTCGTCATCGGAATTGAGTCCTTCGAGCTGAGAACTCTGCTTGCCGATGATCGCCAGGTTGTTGTGGCTCAGCATCACGCCTTTCGGGCGTCCCGTGGTGCCCGAGGTATAGAGCATGATGGCCAGCTTCTCACCCTCGGTCTTGGCGGCGTTTTCCTCAAAGAAGTTGGGGCTCCGCTCCGCGTATTTGCGACCCATCGCCTGAACGTCATCGTATGAATCGATGAAGTCCTGGTTATAGTCGCGCAGACCGCGGGAGTCGTCGTAGATGATGCGTTCCAGCGCCGGGCAGCGGTCCTTGATCTCAAGCAGCTTATCGACCTGCTCCTGATCTTCGACAATGGCGATCTTGGTTTCGGCGTGCTCCAAGATGAACTGCATTTCATCGGCTACCGAGTCCTGATACATGGGCACCGGCACCGCACTAATCGCTTGCGCGGCATACATGCCCCAGTAAAGGCGCGGTCGGTTGTCGCCGATAATTGCGACTTTTTCATCAGGCTTGAGACCCAAAGCAAGCAGGCCGCCGGCCAGTTGCTTGATCTCTTCCGTCATTTCCGCCCAGGTCCAGGCCTGCCAGATGCCGAAGTCCTTCTCACGCATGGCCGGCTTATGGCCGATGGTCTTTGCGTTATCGAGAAGAAGCTTCGGAAACGTATCCAGTTCCGGTTTGACGAGCTCCATGTGAGGAGCCTTGTAAATCTTTGCCGTCATGGCGTTCCGTTTCTGTCTGTTTTATCCCCTGACGTTCTCGCCTGTTCGCTTTGAAGCCGAACAGTCTTGAGCCGCCACTTCTTGCCTAATACGCCCAAGAAATCCGAAGAAATTTGTAGAGGCACAAACAGGACCGTCCCCTTTAGAGGTAGCGGTCAGAGTTGAAGGTCTCCCAATCGCCTCCGCCAGTTTCTACGATCATTCTTATTATTTGATCGGGCGGTATTTTTGTCAGCGCTGTGGAGGTTAGCCCTCCCTTCATGCCGAGTCCAAAGTTAATTAGAAATCGGATTGCTGAATTGTTTTTCCGCTCCCTCAAGCCCAAGCCATCGGGAACGAGTTTGCAGCCTAGTAGGTGGAGAGGCCCAACGGTCGTGAAGAATTGTAAAAAAATGCTAACGGGCTTGCGCAAATGACCTAGGGGCTGCTTGGGTTAAAGCTGGGTATACGTCCTTTAAGAAGTCACACCCAGCGAGGCAAGGAAATCCGAACAGGCGAAAGATGCCGCTGAAATGACCGTAAAACCGGCTAGGCCAACACTTTCCGCCACCGACGATGATCCCCTATCCGCCACGGCGGAATGGACGGATCGTTTGAGAGCGGCGCTTGAATACATCGACGAAGGCTTCACCATCATCGATGAAAACCTGATGCTACGCGCCTGGAACAAACGGGTCGAAACCCTGCTCGGCTTTCCCGAGGGAACGATCACCGAAGGAACCTCTTTAAGAGAATTGATCTTTTACAACGCCGAGCGCGGCGAATACGGACCGGGCGACCCGGAAGAACTCACCCAGGAAAGAATGGAGCTCGCCCGTCAGTTCGCACAACACCGGCTGGTCCGTGAGCGACCCGACGGCACCATCCTCGAGGTCCGCGGGACGCCGGTGCCGAATATCGGGTTCGTGACGATCTATAAGGATATTACCGAGCAAATCCGGGCCGAGCAGGCGCTTAAAGAAAGCGTCGACACCCTCGAAGCACGGGTCGAGGAGCGCACGCAGGAACTCAAAGAAGCCCTCGAGAACCTGAAGCAAAGCGAACAGTGGCTGAGGATGATCGCCGATGCGGTTCCGGTTTTGATCGGCTATGTGGATTCGACCAAAACCTATCGTTTCGCCAACCGTATGTATGAAGAATGGTTCGGCTATACCAACGAACAAGTCATCGGCTCGAAGGTCTGGGACGTGCTCGGCGGTGAGCTTTATCCGGGCCACGAAAACGACCTCAATGCGGTTTTGGGCGGAAAATCGGTGGCCAGCGACTTCAATCTGGAAACCCCGGACGGGCGCTCGATCATCAATGAGCTAACCTATCTGCCCCACTTCGGCGAGGGCGGAGAAATTCAAGGATATTTCGTCCTCGGGCAGGACGTCACCGAGCGCCGCCAGACCGACGTGATTCTGCGGCAGGTCCAGAAAATGGAAGCCGTCGGCCAGTTGACCGGCGGCATCGCCCACGACTTCAACAATCTTCTGACCATCATCATCGGCAATCTGGCGTTGTTGGAAGATCAGGACGACCTGGATGAAAATGTCGCCGATGCGACAGGCGCGGCTCTTTCTTCGGCCCGGCGCGGCGCCGGTCTGGTCAAACGCCTGCTCGCCTTTTCCCGCCAGAAAGCGCTCCATTCGGACGTTTACGACCCCAAGCGGACCATCGCCGGCATGTCCGATCTGTTACAGCGGACGCTCGGCAGCTCCATCGAGGTGGAAATCCGCCTCGACGGCGAAAACTGGAACATCACCTCGGACCCCAACGAGTTGGAAAGCGCCGTTCTCAATCTAGCAATCAACAGCCGCGACGCCATGCCCGACGGCGGACATTTGCTGGTCACGGTGAAAGGACAACATGTGGGACGCAACGCCCATAAAGTGCCGCCGGGGGATTATGTGTTGATTTCAGTGGCCGACAACGGCTGCGGCATGCCTTTCGAGGTCGCCGAACGCGCTTTCGAGCCTTTCTTCACCAGTAAGAAAATGAGTCAGGGCAGCGGCTTGGGGCTCAGCATGGTTTACGGTTTCGCCCGCCGTTCGGGCGGCTACGCAGCCATCGACAGCCGCGAAGGCGATGGAACCGCCATCATCCTTTATCTGCCACGCCACCAGGACCCCAAAGAATCGGTCAAAAAGAAAAAAAAGTCGCGTGTTCTGGATATGCCCCGCGGTTCGGAAAACATTTTGCTTGTCGAGGACGAAACCGAAGTTCGCGCCTATGTACGGCGAATCCTGATCGGCCTCGGCTATTCAATGCTTGAGGCATCCAACACACAAGAAGCCATCGCCATCCTCGAATCGGGCAAAGACATCGATCTCGTTTTGACCGACGTGGAGATGCCCGGCGGCACGAACGGCATCGACTTGGTGCGCGAAGTACGCAACCGATGGCCCGGAACAAAAACGCTGGTCATGTCGGGTTATCCGGACAAGGCATTGGGCCGCGACGACGTCTATCTCTCCGAAAGCGACCTACTTTCCAAGCCTTTCGAGAAAGCCGCGCTTGCCCAATACGTGCGCAATGCGATAGACCGGATTGGGTAAGTGATGAGTTGGAGCAGGTGACGCTATGATCCTTGTCGTTGACGATGAACCGGAAGTCTGCGCTCTGGTCAAACGCTGCCTGGAACCCGGCGGCTATTCAGTCACCGCGGCCCATACGGGCGTCGATATGCTCAAAGAGATGGAGAGCGGCGCTTACGATCTCATTGTTCTCGACCTCAACCTACAAGGCGAGGACGGCCTGACTTATTTGCGAAAACTCCGCGAATCCCGTGAAGTCCCGGTAATTATTCTGACCGCGCGCGGCGAACCGGTCGACCGGGTCGTCGGCCTTGAGTTGGGCGCCGACGACTACGTGCCGAAACCCTTCGAGCCTCGCGAACTTCTCGCCAGAGTGCGCTCGGTGCTTCGCCGCACCAAGGCCAAGGATCAGGAAAAAACAGCACCGCCGAAAAGCCTCTGCTTCGATGGCTGGACCCTCGATTTAACGGGGCGCATCCTGACCTCGCCGGACGGCGATTCGGTCAAGCTGACCACCGCCCAGTTCGACATTCTGGCGGTCATGGTCACTCACCCCAACCGAACGCTCAGCCGCGACGAAATCCTCGATCTCGCCCGCAACCGCACCGGCACGCCGTTTGACCGCTCCATCGACGTTCATGTGGGGCATTTGCGCAAAAAAATCGCCGACGATCCGCGCAATCCGAAAATCATCAAGACGGTCCACGGCATCGGCTATTTGTTCAGCGCCGACGTGACGGCGGGCTAACCTATCTTTTTTTATGAAAACTACCGTCGTGCCCGGACTTGATCCCTTTCCGACTGGTTTAGATTGGACACTCAAAAGTCGGTCATTCCGGGGCTCACGTAGTGAGAACCCGGAATGACAGCGCTTGGTGCCGAATAACTGCGGCTGAAGCCTATCCGTCTTCTTTTCCCATGCGGCCTTTGATGAAGTCGCCGAGCAGCCTGAACTCTTCGCCACGCGACGATGTTTTCCGCCAGATCAGGCCGATCTGACGGGTTCCCGTCCCTTTTTTTAAAGGCACCAGCGACAAGTCCAGCCCTTTGGCGATTCCGGCTTCGGCCGCCATCTCCGGCAACAGGGTTATGCCGATGCCGCCAACGACCATTTGAATGAGCGTCGGCATGGAGGTGGCCTCAAACCCTTTGCTCTTGGCCCGGCCTTCCAGGCTGCAGGCGGCCAACGAATGCTGCCGCAGGCAATGCCCCTCTTCCAGCAGCAATAACGGCTCGTCGGCGAACTCGTCCATCCCGACCGAGCTTCGTTTGGCGAGAGGATGGTCGGGTGGACATGCCAAAACGAAACCGTCATCGAACAAAACATCGGTCTCGACACCATCCATCGGAAAGGGCAAGGCCATCAACAGGGCATCGAGCTTGCCGGTGCCAAGCCAGTCCAAGAGCCGATCAGAATAGTCTTCGCGCAGGTAAAGCTCAAGATCCGGATAAGCCCGGTGCAAGGCGGGCACCACCCGAGGCAGAAGATAAGGTCCGATTGTCGGAATGACGCCGAGCCGCAGAAGCCCCGATAGCGGCGCGGCTTTTTCATTGGCCAGCTCAACCATCGCTTCCGCATCGTTGATCAATTGCCGGGCCCGCTCGGCCAGCTTTTCGCCAAGCGGCGTAAGCATCACCGAGCGATTGGTCCTCTCCGCAACCGGCGCATTGAGCACTTCTTCCAAGTCCCGAATACCCGAACTGAGCGTCGATTGAGTGACAAAGCAAGCCTCGGCGGCCAGGCCGAAATGCATGTGCTCAGCCAAGGCTGTCAAATACTGCAGTTGTTTCATCGTCGGTAGGAGCTTCATGTCTCACCTGAACTGTATCGAGGGAAGCAAAACCAATTGATCTATTTTATCAATGATTGCGATGGAAATATACCATTTTATTAATTGATTGGGTTTGGGCATAGTTTGTTCATCAAGACGGGCGGCGAGAGGAACGGCTTGCCCGGTTAGTTTGAACCTTTTTAGTCAATGAGAGATAGACGCATGAGCATGATCAACAAATCGATTCCCGAGTTCACCGCACAGGCATTCCACAACGGCGAATTCAAGGAAGTCACCTCCGAGGACGTCAAGGGTAAGTGGTCGATCTTCCTGTTCTACCCGGCCGACTTCACCTTCGTCTGCCCGACCGAGCTGGAAGACATGGCCAAGTACTATGAAGAGCTTCAGGGCCTGGGCGTCGAAGTCTACTCGGTCTCGACCGACACCCACTTCGTCCACAAGGCCTGGCACGACACCAGTGAGGCCATCGGCAAGATCAATTACCCGATGCTCGGCGACCCGACCGGAGCCATTTCCCGCGGCTTCGACGTGATGATCGAGGAAGACGGCCTCGCACTGCGCGGCACCTTCCTGGCCGACCCGGACGGCATCATCAAGGTCTGTGAAATCCACGATCTGGGCATCGGCCGCTCGGCCAAGGACATGGTCCGTAAGGTCAAGGCCGCCCAGTATGTCGCCCAGCACGACGGCGAAGTTTGCCCGGCGGCATGGGAGCAGGGCGAAGAAACCCTGACCCCGAGCCTCGATCTGGTCGGCAAAATCTAAGTTCCCCTCCCCAGCCCGGTCCGCCTCTGGCGGGCCGGGTCCCCCCTAAAAAACAAAAACCGAACGTTAGAAAACCGGCGAATGCCGCAAGCAATGAAAAGGGAAAGACCCATGTTGAGCAAAGACATCCTGACCGCGCTGAAGAGTTATACGGCGGAAATGAAAAACGGCGTCACCCTGGTTTTGCAAACGGGTGAGCACGAAAAGCGCACCGAGCTCAAGAATTTCCTCACCGATATCGCCTCGATCAGCGAGCGTATTTCGGTGGAAGAACGGGACGCGCCGGAAACCCTGCGCAGTCCCATCAGCTTTTCCGTCGAAGCCGACGGTAAAGACAGCGGCATCCGGTTTTCCGGCATTCCCGGCGGACACGAATTCAACTCGCTGGTCTTAGCCATCCTCCACGCCTCGGGCACACCGATCAAGCTGGACGACAGCCTGAAAAATATCGTCGGCGGGATCGATGAAGAATTGCGCTTCGAGGTTTTCGTCAGCTTGAGCTGTCACAATTGCCCCGACGTGGTGCAGACGTTGAACCAGTTCGCCGTTTTGAACCCGAATATCTCATCGGAGATGATCGACGGCGGCCTGTTCCCCGAGGTGATCGAAGAACGCGACATCCAAGGTGTGCCGACCGTTTACCTGAACGGTGAAATCTTCGCCAATGGCAAGATCGATCCCTCGGTCCTGGTCGGCAAGCTGATGGAGAAAAAGCCTCAGTCTGTCGCCAACAGCGCGCCCAAAGAGAAGATGCCTCTGCAAGACGTTCTGGTGATCGGCGGCGGCCCGGCCGGTGTGGCCTCAGCCATTTACGCTGCCCGTAAAGGCTTGGCCGTGACCGTGGTCGCCGACCGTATCGGCGGGCAGGTTAAGGACACGGTGGGAATCGAAAACTTTATCTCGGTGCCGAAGACCACCGGCCCCGAACTGTCGGCCCATCTGGCGGCTCACCTCAAGGAATACGACATCACCTTGAAGGAACACTTCCGGGTGGACGCCATTGAAAACGGCGAGGTCAAGACCGTCACCCTGTCATCGGGCGAAATGATCGACACCAAGACCGTGATTATCGCCACCGGCGCCAAGTGGCGCGAGTTGGGATGTCGCGGCGAGAAAGAAAACATCGGCAACGGTGTGGCCTACTGCCCGCACTGCGACGGCCCCTTCTTCAAGGGCAAGAATGTAGCGGTAATTGGCGGCGGCAACTCCGGTATCGAAGCGGCTCTCGATCTGGCCGGGATCGTCAAATCGGTGACGGTTTTCGAATTTCTGCCCGAGTTGAAGGCCGACAAGGTATTGATCGATCAGGCGGAAAAGCGCGACAACGTGACGATCCTGAAAAATGTCGCGACGCAGGAAATTCTCGCCGAGAATGGCAAGGTCACGGCCATCCAGTACCAGGACCGGGCGACCGGCGATGTACGGACCCAGGATTTGGCGGGCGTCTTCGTCCAGATCGGTCTGGTGCCCAACAGCGACGTGGTGAAGGATCTGGTCGAGGTCACGCCCTACGGTGAGATCGTCGTCAACGAACGCTGCGAGACCAGCCAACCCGGCATTTACGCCTGCGGCGACGTGACCACCGTGCCTTATAAGCAGATCATCGTCGCCATGGGCGAAGGTTCGAAAGCCGCCCTGTCGGCCTTCGACTACCTGCTCAAACACTCCGAAACCGTGGCCATCGCCGCAGAATAGAACAGAAAAAGCAGAGCCCCGCCAACCGGTGGGGCTCTGTCCTTTTCCTCAAATCACCCAGTCGGGCGCTTCCTGACCAAAGGTTTCCAAAACAGTCGGCACCACTTCCGTCCGGTTGCGCCCGTTTTGCTTCGCCGCATAAAGGGCCTTGTCGGCCTGATCGAATAACTCTTCATATTGAGCATTTGCCCCTTCGGCCGCCGCTACCCCCAGACTGATCGTGAGCCCGGTCCCTTCGGAGAAACTCTCAGAACAGGCGACCGCCCTGCGAATTCTCTCGGCCACCCTTAACGCCATCTCAAGACCGGCATGGGGAAGGAGAATAGCGAATTCCTCGCCGCCAATTCTGGCAAACGTATCAACCTCTCTCAGCTGGCTTCTAATCGGCGCAACAAGGGATTTCAGAACCACATCGCCCGCCTGATGGCCATAAGTGTCATTGATTTTTTTGAAGTGGTCGATATCGAGAACGATCAATGCCGCTTCACCGCCAAACCGACGGATATAACTGATATGCCTTGTCGCCAACTCAACGAACTGGCGGCGATTGTCGAGACCGGTCAAATCATCGGTCATCGCGAGGATTTTCAGCTCTCGCTCGGCCTTGTCGAGATCCCGGATAATGACACAAAACTGCCAGGCTACCGGTGTGGCGACCAGAATTGGCGTCACCACCGACATAACAAGAGTCGGAGCGAGGTCCACCTGAAGGAACAGAGTCGCGACTAAAGAAGCAACCGCAACGGAAAAGGCAACGCTAATGGCGACAACAGCCGCAACGGTTCCGGCAATTCCCAGCCGCCGCAAAAGATATCTGAATGCTTTTTGCACTCTTTAATCCCTCATTTTTCTTATTTTATGACTTGTTGGTCTCGTTTTAACACAGGTCGTTCCTAGGGTCAGGACCGTTTTGCGTTTATCCGCTTTTCACCTCGACCTGCGCCAGAATACGGCTCGGCGGTAAGATAATTCGCGCCACCGTCCCTTTTCCCGGCTTGCTATCGAGGACGAACCGTCCGCCGTGCAATTCAACAAGCCCCAAGACCAACGGCAAACCCAGGCCGGTCCCTTCATGTTTGCGATTGAGTCCGGAATCGACCTGACCGAATTGAGTCATGGCTTTTTCTTTTTCCTTTTTGCCCATCCCCACGCCGGTATCCGTTACCGATAGCTCAAGTTCATCCCCCGGCAGTAATTTGGCCGCCAGCGTCACGGAGCCCCCTTCGGGGGTAAACTTCACCGCATTGCTGAGCAGATTGATCAGAGATTGCTTGATCCGCCGCT
Organism: uncultured Rhodospirillales bacterium; assembly: GCA_965368335.1. GTDB lineage: Bacteria > Pseudomonadota > Alphaproteobacteria > Rhodospirillales > JAPHRK01 > CBDUMN01. Next base: position 19,299 of record CBDUMN010000024.1, on the reverse strand, counting down.
CATCCCCGAAAAACAACGGCAAACCGTCCGGTAAGGCTTTCACAACCGAAACATTGCCCTGGTTGGCCCGCGGCTCGATAAGACGGAAACAATTTTCCGCAATCTCGTAAACCGATAGGTTTTCTTCAAGCAACTCGACCTTTCCCGCCTCAATCGCCGAGACATCGAGAATATCGTTGATCAGCTCAAGAAGGTGCTCGGCCGAATCAAAGATATGGCTCGTGTAGTCGGCATATCTGGAATTCCCGATGGGGCCGAAAATTTCGCTCTTGATCGTATCGGAAAATCCAATAATGGCATTCAAGGGGGTGCGCAACTCATGGCTCATGTTGGCCAGAAGCTCGCTTTTCGCTTTGTTGGCCGATTGCGCCTGTCCCATGGCCTTGCGAACCTTCTGCTCAGCCCTTTTGCGATGCGTAATATCCTCATGCATGGCGACGAAATTGCTGATCTTGCCCTTTTCGTCCCACACCGGCGAGATCGAGACGGAAGCCCAGAATGTGCTGCCGTCTCGGCGCTTATCTTTCAAATCCCCCTGCCACCGGCGCCCGGCAAGAATGGTCCGCCATAAGTCCTCATAGGTTTCTTCAGAGGTTTCGCCAGACTGCAAAAGGCTGATGTTGCGCCCCACGGTTTCCGACGGACCGTAACCCGTCATTTGCGAAAAGCGGGGATTCACATATTCGATGACCCCTCGCAGATCGGTAATCACGACGGCATTGGGACTTTGCTCAACCGCACTGGTTAGCTTTCTGAGCTTGTTTTCGGCTTCCCGGCGGCTTTCGACCTCAGCCTTCAGGTGTTCCGTCTGTTCCCGATTGTCGAGGATCACGGCGATCATACCCAGCATGTTCTGGATATAGGGCAAATAAAGGCCGATCTCGGCGCGGTCATCAACCTCCATGACAATCGCCCCATAATCCTTTTCCCCCGAATGCAGGGGAACAATCAGACTACGGTCCGTTTTTTCCGTTTCCACGGGGGTATTCTCATAATGGGTTGAAAGAACGCCTGGAAATTCTTCCAGCCCCCGGCAAATGAACCCGGAAAGCGTCTCCCAGCTCTCCATCAACATCGCCATATTCTGAATCAACAGCAGCCGGGCAAGCAGGTTTGATTGCATGTCGTTTCTCGACTTGGCTACGTAGCCGGAGAAGTGAGAAAATTCTCAGGCGGGACATAGAATGGATTGCGGACGATAGTGCCGTCGATCACCATCATGGGATGGACTCTCAAGACATCCATGATGGTCGCGCCGTCGAACTGCCGGGCGTCATACTGACAGACCGCCGTCACCGGATGTTCTTCGAGCAGCATGCTGACCCGCGTCTCGTATTCCAACAGTTGCTCGCCACCTTCGATATTTTTGATATCCGGGTCCATCTCGCCGATCACCCGCGCCGCAGGGCAGCCATCGGCGACCGACCCTTCATGAAAAGCGGTTAAAGTAGTGAGCATGGTATAGGCGCAGAACTTTCCATCGGGAAAATAAACATCCCGTGTGCCACTGACCGAAATCAGTCCGTCTCGTTCCAATTGATCGTAAGAAAAACCGTGCCCTTCAAGATGATCGGCCACCGTTTGCGATGAAACTCTATCAGAGAAACAGGCGGATCGCTCTCCCGCCTCCAGCCCGCTTCTTAAAAAGGCGAGAAGCGCTTCCTCGCGCTCCCGGTCGTCGGTTACGACCTGGCAAACGTGGGTTCCTACCGGAAACATCCCTTCGGCAAAACCGAGCGATGTCGTGGGATGGGCATGGCTCATAGCCAAACACCTCTCATTCCCGCAGTTTTATTGTCTGTAAACAATATAATGAACGAACCCCATCGTTCAATTATTTAGTTTCACGATGCCGCTTTGTTTATCGCCTGGATTGAAACCCTCCACTCAATAGAAAAGCCCCCGCCAAGTAAGGCGGAGGCTTTTCTTTAACGATTGCTGTCCGGTCAGGCGTCAACCGTATCGGCGACCGACTGGAAGGACTCGATCTGGTTGAAGTTCATGTAACGGTAGACTTCGCCCGATACTTCGGCCAGGGCGTTCACCTGCTCCATATACTCTTCCTTGGTCGGAATTTTACCCAGCAGAGCGCAAACCGCGGCCAATTCGGCCGAACCGAGGTAGACATTGGTGTCGATACCCAGACGGTTGGGGAAGTTCCGTGTCGAGGTCGACATGGCGGTCGAACCTTTACGAATTTGCGCCTGGTTGCCCATGCAGAGCGAACAGCCCGGGGTTTCCATGCGCGCGCCGGTCTTACCGAGGATCGAGTAGTAGCCTTCCTCGGTCAGGATCGCCGCATCCATCTTGGTCGGCGGGGCGACCCAAAGACGGGTCGGCAGATCGGTCTTGCCGTCGAGCACCTTACCGGCAGCCCGGAAATGACCGATATTGGTCATGCAGGAACCGATGAACACTTCGTCGATCTTGGTGCCGACCACGTCGGACAAGCTCTTCACATCATCCGGGTCGTTCGGGCAGGCGACGATGGGTTCAACGATTTCGTCCATATTGATCTCGATGACGGCCGCATATTCGGCATCGGCGTCACGCTCCAGCAACTGCGGATTGGCGATCCAGTCTTCCATGGCCTTGATGCGGCGCTTCAGGGTGCGCTCGTCGTGATAGCCGTTGGCGATCATCCATTTCATCAGGGTGATGTTGGAGGTCATGTACTCAATGATCGGTTCTTGGTTGAGCTTCACCGTACAACCCGCCGCCGAGCGTTCCGCCGTGGCGTCGGACAATTCGAACGCCTGTTCGACTTTAAGGTCCGGCAGACCTTCGATTTCGAGAATACGGCCGGAGAAAACGTTCTTCTTGCCTTTCTTCTCGACCGTCAGCAGGCCCTGCTTAATGGCGTAGAAAGGAATGGCGTTGACCATGTCGCGCAGCGTAATGCCCGGCTGCAACTTACCGCTAAACTTGACCAGCACCGATTCGGGCATATCGAGCGGCATGACGCCGGTCGCGGCGGCGAAGGCCACCAGACCGGACCCAGCCGGGAACGAAATACCGAGCGGGAAGCGGGTGTGGGAGTCGCCGCCGGTGCCCACCGTATCGGGCAACAGCAAACGGTTGAGCCAGGAGTGGATCACCCCATCGCCCGGACGCAGAGCGACGCCGCCGCGGGTTTCGATAAACTTCGGCAGGGTCTTGTGGGTGTTGACGTCGACCAGCTTCGGATAGGCGTTGGTGTGACAGAAGGACTGCATCACCAGATCGGCGGAGAAACCGAGACAGGCCAGATCTTTCAGCTCGTCGCGGGTCATCGGACCGGTGGTGTCCTGAGAACCGACGGTGGTCATATGCGGTTCGCAGTAGGTGCCCGGACGAACGCCCTGTCCTTCCGGCAACTGACAAGCCCGGCCGACCATTTTCTGAGCCAGCGTGAAGCCCTTGCCGGTATCTTCCGGGGCATGCGGCTGACGGAACAGGGTCGAAGGCTCGAGGCCCAGGGCCTCACGAGCCCGCGCAGTCAGACCACGGCCGATGATCAGCGGAATACGGCCACCGGCGCGCACTTCGTCGAAAATCACTTCCGACTTGACCTTAAATTCGGCAATCACCTTGCCGTCTTTCAAGGCCTTGCCTTCCATGGGACGCAGCTCGATCTCGTCGCCCATATTCATATCGTTGACGTCGAGCTCAATCGGCAGAGCGCCCGCGTCTTCCATGGTGTTATAGAAGATCGGCGCGATCTTGCTGCCCAGGCAGACGCCGCCGAAACGCTTGTTGGGAACGTAAGGAATGTCTTCGCCGGTCCACCAGAGCACCGAGTTGGTGGCGGACTTACGCGAAGAACCGGTGCCGACCACGTCGCCTACGTAAGCGACCAGGTTGCCCTTACTTTTCAGTTCCTGGATGTAGTCGATCGGACCGCGCTCGCCGGGTTGATCCGGCGAAATGCCTTCGCGGGCGTTTTTCAACATCGCCAGCGCATGCAGCGGAATATCCGGGCGGCTCCAGGCGTCGGGGGCCGGAGACAGATCGTCGGTGTTGGTTTCGCCAGTCACCTTGAAAACCGTCAGCTTCATACTTTCCGGCACTTCCGGACGGCTGGTGAACCACTCGGCATCGGCCCAGGACTGAATAATCGCCTTGGCGTTGGCGCTGCCTTTATCGGCACGCTCCTTGATGTCGTGGAAGTAGTCGAAAACCAGCAGGGTCTTCTTTAAGGCCTCGGTGGCGGTCTCGCCGCAGTCGGCATCGTCGATCAGGGTGATCAGAGGCTCGATGTTGTAGCCGCCGAGCATGGTGCCCAGCAGTTTTGTCGCCTCGACCTTGGAGATCAGCGAACAGGACTCGTTGCCGACCGCAACCTGGGCCAGATAGCTCGCCTTGACCCGCGCCGCATCGTCAACGCCTGCCGGAACCCGGTGGGTGATCAGATCGACCAGGGTTTCCTCTTCACCCGCCGACGGGCTTTTCAGCAGCTCGACCAGCTGTTCCGTCTGCTGGACGGACAGCGGCACGGGAGGAATTCCAAGAGCTTCGCGCTCAGCGACGTGTTTGCGATATTCTTCAAGCACTGTTGATCTCCGCATAAATGGCTAGAGGCAGGCGCGACCGGGCAAGCACCCTCATAATGCGCCGCAAAAAAAGTGGGGCTAGTTACACCACATCTGATCGGCAATGTCCAGCCGATAAGCCCCCGCAAACCCGCAGAAAACCTAGGAAACTGGTAATACCAAGCTGGGCGCCGGGATCACCCGGGAGATGGGTCGCCTCTCCCGGGATTTCAAGTCTCGTCCCCCTACTCGGCTGCCAGACAGTGGGCGATCCATTGGGCCGTCAGCTTTTCCTGCAAAGCGTTTTGCCGCAGGCGCTCGTTGAGGCAGTTGAAATCCACCTTATCGAGCTCCTGATCCTGGTTGAAACAGGTAAAGACCACGGATTCCTCACCGGTTTCCGGGTCGACCTGTTTTTGCAGACACTGGGCGCAGATTTTCTTCATCATGCATTGCATGGGCGAGTTGATGGACCCCAGCGCCACATGCCCGGCCTTAAAAGCTTCTTCCAGCACATCGTTTTCGTGTCGTGAGCGGGCCACGGCGTCCATCATCCGATCCGAACCGATAGCGATGAGGCGATCCACCTCGCCGAGACCGATTTCCGTCTCACCCAGTTCGCCCTTGGTGTAAGCCTCCATGGCCTGCACCACATTGCCGACAAAGGCCTTATCCTGCGGCCGTCCGGGCTTAAAGCCGGGTGCGGTATCGCAGCACCAGACGATGATATCGGCGGCTTTTTCAATGTTTTCCACATGATAGCGGTCGATCACGTCTTTATAGGCGGCGAAGTAGAGCACCTTGGAACCGGCTTGGCGCAGCGCCTGACCGATAGAGAACAGCACGGCGTTGCCGAGCCCACCGCCCGCCAGCAACACCGTTTCGCCGCTCGGCGTTTCGGTCGGCGCGCCGGTCGGCCCCATGAGGATCACCGGTTCGCCGGGTTTCAAGTGGGCGCAGAGATTGGACGAGCCGCCCATCTCCAGCACGATCACCGAAACCAGCCCCTTCTCCTTATCGACCCAGGCGCCGGTTAGCGCCATGCCTTCGGCGGCCAGAGTCGTCTCATCAACCCGGCGGGCCAGGGTTTCAAAATTCTGCAAACGGAAGAACTGGCCGGGCTTGAAGGCCTTGGCCGCCAGGGGCGCTTTCATCACCACTTCGATGATCGTCGGGGTCAGGCGCTCGACACGCTGAACGACAACCCGCAGGCCTTCGTCCATTTTTTGGAAAATTTCCTCAAACGACACTGAAGACGGCGGCTTCTGCGCCAGCACCCGGTCGATGATCGGATAGCCTTTGCGCGCACTGGCCATGGCCTTGACCACGTTTCCGGCAAACGACGGATGCAGATCGCCGAAGAAACTCATCGGGGTTCCCGAGGCCGTTTGGGCCATCAACACCGCGTTGTTTTCCGGCTTGGCGGTCCACTCGGGCGTCACCTTTTCGCCCGCCTCGTTAATCGCCTGGAAGTATTTGCCGTCCAGCTCGAAGGTCGTTGGATTTTCCTGGGCCAGGACGGTATTGGGGCGCGTACCCGCCGCCACCAAAACGGCCTTGGCGGGCAGGGTGACCTCCTCGCCGGCGCCTTTGAGTTTACCTTCTTCGTTGGCCGCCATGCGCTCAAGCTTCAAGCCCGCCGCATGGTTGAACTCGTCCACCTCAACGGCCAGCGGCGACAGCAACTCGGCAAACCAGATGCCGTGCTCCATGGCCTTTTCGATTTCTTCGTGGTTGAGCCGATAGGCCGGGCTATCGATCATCTTACGGCGATAGGCGATAGTCGCCCCGCCCCAGCTTTGCAGCAGCGGGATGAACTTGGGCTCCCGGTCGTCTTCTTCGGCGGCTTCGCGCTCGGCGCGGATCGCCTTGCCATGGGCGATAAATTCCTCGGCGACTTTGGCGTCTTCCGGCGTCCAGCGCGCCTTGACCGCCGCTTCACCATTCTCGGCGACCAAAACCTCATAGCGTTCAAGGAATTTCTCGACCTGACGGGCGTAATAGGTCAGGGCCTCGGTCGCTGCATCGATGGCGGTCAAACCACCACCGACGACAACCACCGGCAGGCGCAGTTGCAGGTTGGCGATGGAATCCTTCTTGGCCGCGCCAGTCAGTTGCAGGGCCATCAGGAAGTCCGACGCCTGACGTACGCCGCGCGCCAAGCCGTTGGGAATATCGAGCACCGTCGGCGCGCCCGCTCCGGCGCAAAGGGCGATATGGTCGAAGCCCATTTCAGCGGCATCGTCGGGCGTGATGGTGCCGCCGAAGCGCACCCCGCCGAACATGTCGAACTCACGGCGGCGCTCAAGCACCAGCCGGATGACTTTGAGGAAGTTCTTATCCCACCGCACAGTGATGCCGTATTCGGCGACGCCGCCGAACCCGGCCATGGAGCGCTCATCGAGCATTTCACGCAGGTCGGCAATGCGATGAACCGGTTCGAAGGGCACATGATGGCCATCGGGCGCGACACCGCAGAGCGAGGGCTTCAACGGCTCAATCTTCAAGCCGTCGATGGCGGCCACCGCATGGCCTTCGTTCATCAGATGGTGCGACAGCGTGAAGCCCGCCGGGCCGAGGCCGACCACCAGCACCTTATAACCGGTCGGCGCTTTGGGGTAAGGCCGGTCGAAATTGAGCGGGTTCCAACGGGTCAGCAGAGAATAGATTTCAAATCCCCAGGGTAACTCCAATACGTCTTTGAGGATGCGGGTCTCGGCCTCGGGGATATTGACCGGATCCTGTTTTTGGAAGATGCAGGCCTTCATACAGTCGTTGCAGATACGGTGCCCGGTGCCAGCCGTCATGGGGTTGTCGACGCAGACGATAGCCAGCGCCGAAATGCCGTAGCCGTGCATCTTGGCTTCATGCATTTCCGAAATGCGTTCTTCCAGCGGACAACCTTCGGTCGGTACGCGGAGAGGGTTGCTGCCGTATGCACCGGTTTGTTTGTCACGTATACCGTGGGAACAAGAATCGCGGCCCCGATTGTGGCAGAGGACGCAATAGTTGATCTCATCCAGCGCCCCGGCCTTGTCGGCCCCTTTGTCGGTCAGGTGGAACCCGTCACGCTCACGAAACCGCTCGGAGGGCAGACATTTGGCTTCGACGCCCGCAACTTGAGTGGTTTCCGTCTCGACCAAATTGAAGTGATCGACATGGTGCATCAGCTTGAAGAGCTGTCCCTTGCGGTGCTTGTGCCGCCCTTCCTTGGTTTGCGAGGCCCAGGCCGCATAGCGGCTCGCCAGATCAAGGGCGGCGGCGTTGGCGTCTTTGTCTTCGAGCCATCCCATCACCGCATCGGCGAAAATCTGTTCGTTCAGCTCCTTGCCCAGCAGGTTTTCCACCTCGCGAGCCAGGGCCGCGCCGTCGAATCCTGCAACCTCGTCCGGCCTATGGGCCTTGGCCGCCGTACGCTGCACGAAAACCTTCTTACATTCGGAGATGTTTGCCAGCTTGTTGTATTTGAGGCGCAGATCGGCAATCGCCCGGGTATTGCCGAACAGGCCGCCAATAAAGGCGTCCAGATGGGGCGCGACCGCGAGCATCAGGTCGGCCTCTTCCTTGCGGTCCGGCGCTTCCCCCTTGGCCGCCTTGGCGCGGGCCTGACGAACGCCCTCGGCTAACGAGGCATTCTGCTGGTTCAGAAAATCGAGAAAAATTCCGTCAAGCCTAACCAGCCCGTCGCGCTCGTAAAGTTCGTGAAAGGTCATTCCATGGGTGAGGTTGAGCGTTTCTGTTTTTACCATATGACCCATAACTTTCTACAGCCCCCTTGAGATAATAAGGTTCGATTAACTATTTTTTTGTGGTAAAGACCTTGTTTTTGAGACACCCCTGTCTAGAAACAGACTTTAACCCTAGAAAGTCTCCCCTGCCAACGATAAGGAGCGAATGGTGGCCGAAAATTCCTCTGGAGGCGCATACGCCGGTGAAATTTCCTGCAAGGACGCCTGGGAAAAACTGATTGAAGACGACAAGGCGCAACTGCTCGATGTGCGCACCAGCGCTGAGTGGTCCTACGTCGGCATTCCCGATCTGTCTGACTTGGGACAGCAACCGCTGCTGATCGAATGGCAGGATTTTCCGGCAGGCAACAAGAACCCGATGTTCGCCGAACAGGTGAACAGCCTCGGCCTCGACAAAGACGCCCCCCTGCTCATCCTCTGCCGCTCCGGTGTGCGCTCCAAACACGCCGCCATTTTACTGACCGCCGCCGGATACACCCAGGCCATGAATATCACCCACGGCTTCGAAGGCGACAAAGACGACCTCAAACGCCGCAGCACCAAAAACGGCTGGCGCTTCGACGCCCTACCTTGGGTGCAGGGGTAAAGTTTACCCCTCCCCTTCTAGGGGAGGCCGGGTTGATCAATCACGCCCAGCGCCTGATCTAGGTGATGTTTCAAGTCTTGCTAGGACGGATCATCTGCCAAAGCGCCAATATCGCGACCGCCATAAAGAACCCGCAGAAACGTAACCGTATCCCCATCGACCAACAATGCAAGCGTCACTCGGCGTTCGAAGCCGACAATCCGAAGTCCCGGAAATAGGTCGTCTCGCTGGGTTCCCCGCTCCGGAAAGTCGGTAAAGCCTAGGCAATATGCCTCGATCCGTTCGACATAAGCCATGGCACGCTCATCACCCGCGCGTTCCACGATATAGAGGTAGAGTTCCTTGAGATCGTCACGAGCTTCCGGCGCAAAGAGAACCTTATGCGCCACGCCGGCGTCCTTTGCCGCGTGCGGCATGGAGGGCGCGCAGATCGTCGAAGACCCGTTCGGCGGGGATTGAGCGGGACGGGTCGGCCTGGACTGCAGCCGCGACCGGCACGACCTCTTCGCGCAGCCAACGCTCAACGGCATCGTCGCGCTCCTGCAAGGCGCGCAGACCGGCCCGCACCACCTCGCTGGCGCTTGCATAAGAACCGGAATTGACAAGACCGTCGATATAGCTTGCCTGTTCGTCGGGCAGACTAACGGTCCGTTTCCGAGACGCCGCCATGGCAATACCCTTCCGTTGGATGATTCGCATCATGGTATGATAAATTCATACCGCGCTCCAGCGTTTTATCGCCATTGAAATTCAGGGGTAAAAATTTCCCTTCCCCTTCTAGGGGAGGCCGGTTGATCAGACAGTCTCTTTCACGAAATTCGGGTGACCAGACGGTAGGGCTTGTTCGCTGAGTTTTTGGTTTCGCTTGGTGCGGAGGCTTTCATTATTGACCGTCTCGACGACAAAGCGGGTTAAGGAGCTTTCGGGGGTGAGGCGGCTTCGCGCCAGGTCGAGGGCTTCCCGTTGTTTGAGGGCCGGGGCATTGCGCCCTTCGGCGGCGATGGCGGCCAGGGGGATGGGGCGGTCTTCCCAGGCGAGAAAACCGCGCCTACTGATATAGGCGAACACCTCGCCGAGTTGTTCGCCCCCATCAATCGCTAGGGAGACGCCATCCAGCCGTCCATAGTCGTAGTTTTGGCCCAGGGCTTCGGTTTGGTGCATGCGCTCCAGTTGGGTTTCGGTCAGCCAGGTGACGGAGACCCGAACCCGGCAGTTAGGCATGGCGGCCAGGGCCGCCGGGACCGAGCCGTAGCGGGTCAAATGAGCCGAGTAGACCACATCATGTCCATCGAGAAAGCCCTGATCGACCGGCAGAACGTCTTGCAGGTCGGGAAACTTTCGCAGCAGCTGACGGGGCGAGCGGTTCGAGCCGGTCGCCAGGACCGGGATACGCCCCGTACGGTCCTTATGGTCCGGCGGTTGGCCGGAGACCTTGCCGCCGGGGAGCAGGAGATAGGGCTTTTCGGGAATATGAAACGGATAGGCGAGGGCGAACTCGACGATATCCTGCGTCGTGCTATCCATCGAGATACTGGGAAACGTCCACGTCGTCGATCTGATCGGGCTTCAGATACTTGTTGGCGTATTCCACATGCAGACCGCTCTTGAGGAAGAGTTTGAACAACTCACCGTCGATATGCTTGTCCTTGACCATGAAGCCCATGATCTTGACCGCCTGGCTCAAGGTCTTGGAGGGCTTGTAGGGGCGGTCCGAAGCGGTGAGGGCTTCGAAAATATCGGCCAGCGCCATGATGCGCGCCGGCACCGACATGGTCGCACCCGGAATTTGCCGTGGGTAGCCGGTGCCGTCCATCTTTTCGTGGTGACCGCCGGCGAATTCCGGCACCCGTTTCAGGTGGCGCGGCCAGGGCAGTTCTTCAAGCATCACGATGGTCTGAACGATGTGATGGTTGATCTTATAGCGCTCTTCCTCGGTCAGAGTGCCGCGACCGATGGAAAGGTTGTAGACCTCGCCGAGATTGTACTTGTTCTCCGGCGTCGTCATCTTGATGCCCCAGGGATTGTCGTCGGGGAACTTCTCGCCCTCATCCCATCGGATAACGTGCTCGGGACGATCCGACAGCATGTTCTCGACCACCGGCAGTTTGGGCTTTTCGATCCCCTCGAAGTTCAACTCCTCGGCCTGGGACAACCCCAGCCGGTCGTCCAGCGTACGGGTCCAGGTCCGCTCGGCGATTTCCTTGATCCGCTCAAGCCGCTCATCATCGATAAACTCGCCACCGACGTTGCACTCGGCGATGAAGGCGTAATCATCGTCAAGCTTGGTCAGTTCTTCATCGCGGGCCTTCTTCAGGACGGCGGGATCGTCGGCCCCTTCGGCCAGGATTTTATAGTAGGCGATATCGACTTCCCGCTTGGCGACCTCGAAGCGCATGCGAATTTCGTGGATCCGGTTGTAGATGGTCTCAAGCTTAGTCGCCTTATCGACCACGTATTCGGGCGTGGTGACCTTGCCGCAATCGTGCAGCCAGGAAGCGATGTAGAGTTCGTACTGCCCGTCATCGTCCAGGTCGAATTCGGCGAACGGCGCGTCTTTGGTTTCGCAAGCCTTGTCGGCCAGCATCTGGGCCAGGGCCGGAACGCGCTGGCAGTGCCCGCCGGTATAGGGCGACTTGGCGTCAATCGCGCCCGCAATCAGTTTAATGAAGGCGTCGAGCAGGTTCTTCTGGGCTTCCAGAAGCTGCTGGTTGTTGAGCGCTACGGCGGCCTGACTGGCGAGCGACTCGACCAACGGCTGGGTGATATGGCTAAACGGCACCACCTCGCCGGTCTCCCAATCCCTGGCGTTGATCAATTGCAGAACGCCGATAACATTTTCGTCGCGGTCTTTAAGGGGCACGGTGAGGAACGACTTGGAGCGATACCCGGTGGTCTGGTCGAACCGACGGGTGCCGGAAAAATCGAAGTCGGCCGCCATGTAGGCGTCTTCGATATTGACCGCTTCGCCGGTCAGCGCCACATGGGTCGCCACGTTGCGGTGGTTGGCCTCGCCTGAGTCCGGGTCGTAAAGATTGAGCGGTGGGAAGGTGATTTCCTGGCCCGTCGTGCCGCCCATGGCGATGCCGAGAACATCGTTATGAACGGTGGTGAATTTCAGCTGCCGGGCATCGTCCTGCATCAGGTAAAGGGTGCCGCCCTCGGCGTTGCAAATCCCCTTGGCTTCGAGCAGGATTTTTTCCATCAGCAGGTTGTGGTCGCGCTCCGCCGAGAGGGAAATCCCCGTCTCGATCAGCTGCTGGTAGACTTCCTGATTGTCGACCGCCACGGCGGCTTGGGAAGCCAGCGCCTGAACCAGATTGCGGGTATGTTGATCGAATTCCTTGATCTCGCCGGTCTGCCGGTTCTTGGCGTTGCGCAGGAGAACGACACCCAGGGTCGAACCGTTGCGCCCAATCAGCGGCATGGCGAACACCGAGGTGGTCGGCCCGCCGCCATCCGCTTCGCGCCAGACCTCGGGATCGAATGTATAAGACGACGAACCGGCCGCATCGGCGACCGCCACGGATTCCTGGGTATGGGCCGCCTTGGCCGCAACGTCCTGTTTATTGGCCTCGCCTCCCGCGCCGAGATAGAGCGGCACCGGCTTAAGGTCGATTTCGCGCCCCGTCGTGCCGCCCAGGCTTTCGCCGGTAATGTCGTTTTGCAAAATCGTATAGACCAGATTGTCATCGGAGCTTCTGAGCAGCAATGCGCCGCCTTGCGCGTTGGCCAGCCGCTTGGCCTCGATAACGATCCGTTCGGCCAGGGCATGGGGGTCGCGTTCCGAGGTGAGCACGATGCCCATGGCGACGACCCATTCGTAAAGCTCCAGGTTTTCGAAAAACCCGCCCGATTGCGCCGCCAGCATCTCGGTCAAAACAACGGCTTCCTCGGCGAAGCTTTCTTCCAGGCTCCGGTTGAGCACCACCAGGACGGCGATCACCTGATCGGCGGAATCGCAGAGCGGGATCGCCAGGAGATTATCGGTCTTATAGCCGTGATCGCTGTCGAGAGCGATTTGCCGTCCGCAGTCGTAATCGGTTGCGCCATAGACGTCTTCGAGAAAAACCGTAACGTTTTCCTCAGCACTTCGAACAATGGGGGAAATCGTTTCCGCACCGCTGAACATGATCAACGGTTCGATTTGTCCTTTTTGCTGGTTGAGCGGACGGTCGTCCAAGCCGCCTTCATCCACCCCCTTGGCGGCATAGCTCCATTGGGCCAGAACCAACTGATCTTCCAGAGTGCGTAGATAGAGGGCGGCGCCATCGGCCTGACATATCTGCTTGGCCGCCGCCAAGACCTCGGCGGCCAGCCTGGACCGGTCGCGCTCACGGGACAGCTTGATGCCCAATTGCACGAGTTCCCGGTAGGCCCGGTCGCGATGTCGACGTTCTTCGACTCGCCTACCTTCTGGGTTATCGGAATCCAACTGGTTCCCCATTCCCGTCTCGTTTTCCACCAAACAAGCGAAAAGCCCCCAGCCCCTAAACTACCGGAGGACGCATCCCGCAATTAACTTAGGTTAACACATTGCCCCATAGATTAGAAAGACAGGAAAGTTTTTAAAGTCCTAATTTTAAAAAGACTTTTCTTAAAATAGCCCGAATCCCGCTTGACCTTTCCCGCGCCGTGAGAATGATGGAAACACCCATAACCGGAGACGCCGAACCATGCCTTACGACTCACTTCGCGATTTCATCGCCCGCCTGGAAGCCGAAGGCAAACTGGTGCGCGTCACCGAACAAGTCTCCACCGATTTGGAGATGACCGAAATTCAAACCCGCCTGCTGGCCGAAGGCGGCCCCGCCGTTTTGTTTGAAAACGTGGTCGACGAAAAGGGCGAGAAATCGGATATGCCGGTGCTGGTCAACTTGTTCGGCACGGTCGACCGGGTCGCCATGGGCATGGGCCGCAAACCGGAAGACCTCCGCGAGGTCGGAAAAACCCTGGCCTTCCTCAAGCAGCCCGAACCGCCCGGCGGGTTCAAAGAAGCCTTCGAGATGATGCCGCTCCTAAAGACCGTCATGTCGATGAAGCCCAAGGGCAAAGGCATGGGCAAAGCGCCTTGCCAGGAGGCGGTGCTGACCGGCGACGATATCGACCTCGGAAAACTGCCCATCCAGACCTGTTGGCCCGGTGAGCCCGCCCCCTTGATCACCTGGGGCTTGGTCGTAACCCAAGGGCCCCAAGCGGGCCAAAAAGGCGGCCGCCGCGAAGACGATTTCAATCTCGGCATTTACCGCATGCAGGTGACGGGCGAAAACACCGCCCTGATGCGCTGGCTCAAACACCGCGGCGGCGCACAACACCATGCGCGGTGGAAAAAGGAAAAGGCCGAACCGCTTCCCGCCGCCGTAGTCATCGGCGCGGACCCGGCGACCATTCTGGCCGCCGTTACGCCGGTGCCCGACACCCTGTCCGAATATCAGTTCTCCGGCCTGTTGCGCGGCGCTAAGTCCGAACTGGTCGATTGCAAAACCGTGCCGCTCAAAGTACCGGCGACGGCGGAAATCGTGCTTGAGGGTCATGTATCGCTTGAGGACTACGGCGATGAAGGCCCTTACGGCGATCACACCGGCTATTACAATTCGGTCGAGCGCTTCCCGATCTTTACGGTCAGCGCCATCACCATGCGCAAAAAGCCGATTTACCTCTCAACCTTCACCGGTCGGCCGCCCGACGAACCGGCGGTTCTCGGCGAGGCCTTGAACGAAGTTTTCATTCCGCTATTGCAACAGCAGTTCCCCGAGATCGTCGATTTCTGGCTGCCGCCGGAGGGCTGCTCATACCGCATCGCCGTGGTTTCCATGCGCAAGGCCTATGCCGGACACGCCCGGCGCATCATGATGGGCGTCTGGTCCTTTTTGCGCCAGTTCACCTACACCAAGTTCGTCATCGTCGTGGACGACGACATCGACGCACGGGACTGGAAAGACGTCATGTGGGCCATCTCGACCCGCATGGACCCGGTGCGCGACACCATGCTGGTGGAAAACACCCCCATCGACTATCTCGACTTCGCTTCGCCTGAGTCCGGCCTCGGCGGCAAGATGGGGCTCGATGCGACCAACAAACTGCCGGGCGAGACCCATCGGGAGTGGGGCGAAAAAATTCGTATGGATGACGCGGTGATCGAAAAGGTCAGCGCCACCTGGGATAAATACGGCCTTCCCGGTTCGGGCAAACCCATATGGAAGAAGTAATTCTCGCCAACGAACCGACCTTGCGGCTTGGCGTCTTCCTCGGCGTCTTCGTCATTATGGCGCTTTTGGAACTGGCCGCGCCACGGCGCAAGCTGACCACCTCGAAGCCTAAGCGCTGGCTCACCAATATCGCGATCATCGCGCTCGGCACGGTTCTGGTGCGGCTGATTTTTCCCATCGCCGCCGTGGGGACCGCCCTGATTGCGGCAGAGAAAGGCTGGGGATTGTTCAATGGTCTTGACTGGCCGGTCTGGGCGGAAATCGTCCTGACCGTCGTACTGCTCGATTTCGCCATCTACATCCAGCATGTGCTGTTCCACGCCATCCCGGCTTTGTGGAAGCTTCACATGGTTCACCACGCCGATCTCGACTACGACGTGACCACCGGGGCACGCTTCCATCCCATCGAGATTCTGCTATCCGTCGCCATCAAAATGGCGGTGGTGCTCCTGATCGGCGCACCGGCGGCAGGCGTCGTGGTTTTCGAGGTGATCTTGAACGCCACCGCCATGTTCAACCATTCCAACATCAAGATACCGACCGGTTTGGACTCTGTTTTGCGGCTGTTTGTCGTCACCCCCGACATGCACCGGGTCCATCATTCGGACATCCCGGACGAAACCAACTCCAACTATGGCTTCAACCTGCCCTGGTGGGACCGCCTGATGGGCACCTACATCGCCCAACCAAGCAACGGCCACGAAGGCATGACCATCGGGCTCAGGCAATTCCGCGATCAGGAAAAACTGGGGCTGCTCGGCATCCTCGCCTTGCCCTTTACCGGCAAGCCGGGCGACTACCCGATCAACAGGGGAAATAAGGGTCGGTATTAATCTTTCAGCGGCTCGAAGGTCACGTCGGCCGAATGGGCTCCACTGGCTTTAAAGGTTTTGTACTGCCCGTTGCCCACCTCATAGACCCGCCAGCACATGGGCTTGCCGTCCCAGATTTCAGCGAACTGCATGCAGGCCTCATCCTTTTCGGTAATTAACAGCTTGCCCGCGCCGCGCCGTTTGTTGGCTTCGATGGTCCCGTCGGCCAGCACCGGCGTTTTATAGCTGTAGCCTTTGCCCGTCTTGCCGACAATCACATGGCCGAGATAGAGCTTTTTCAACTCTTCCGCCTGAACCCTCTTTGCTCCGGTCGCGGCGGTTTTTTCTTCATCGGTCTGGGCGAAAGCGGTTTGCGAGGCCGCCAACAGGAAAGCTGTTGCAAGCAGTAGGGCTTTTTTCATCGGTATGGTCCGGCCTGATAAAATTGGAACTCCTTTTCGCTTACCCGATGCCTCTTCCCCTTTCAAGCCATCTTTCCCCCTTTCCTCCCCTGCGACCTATCCCATATAAGGGGAGGAACAACCTGACAACCCTCCCGGAGACACCATGGCCGACAATCTCAACCTGCTCGACGCCCTTCTCACCAAAGCCAAGCAGGCCGGAGCCGACTCGGCGGACGCGCTGGTCGCGGGCGGCGCCTCTTTGTCGCTGGGCTGGCGTTTGGGCAAGCTTGAAAATCTCGACCGCTCGGAAGGCGGCGATTTGGGTCTGCGGGTGTTTATCGGCAAAAAACAAGCCGTGGTTTCTTCCTCCGATCTCTCCGAGCGGGCGCTTGATGAACTTGTCGAGCGGGCGGTCAGCATGGCCAAGGCCGCGCCGGAAGACCCCTATTGCGGCATCGCCACCCCCGATCAGTTGGCGACCGCTATTCCCGATCTGCCCTTAAGCGACACGGCCGAGCCCGCCGCCGAGCAATTGCAGGCTTGGGCCGCCGAGGCCGAAGATGCGGCCCGCGCCGTTAAGGGCGTGACCAACTCGGAAGGAGCCGACGCCAGTTGGGGCCGCAGCGAAGTCGCGCTGGCCGCGACCAACGGCTTTTCAGGCACCTACGCCATCACCCGCTACAGCCTTTCGGCCTCGGTCCTGGCCGGAGAAGGCACCGGCATGGAGCGCGACTACGATTACGCCACGACGGTGTTTCTGGGCGACCTGCCCGATGCGGCAAAGATCGGACGCACCGCCGGGGAAAAAGCCGTGGCCCGGCTCAATCCGCAGAAAGTCGGCAGCGGCCAGTTTCCCGTTCTCTTCGATCCGCGCTGCTCCAACAGCCTGCTCGGGCACCTGGGCGGAGCGATCAACGGCAGCTCTATCGCAAGGGGCACGAGTTTTCTAAAAGACAGCCTGAACAAACATATTTTCCCCGAGCACATCACGGTGATCGACGATCCGCACCGAGCCAAAGGGATGAAGAGCAAACCGTTTGACGCCGAGGGCATCGCCAACCAGAAACGCAAAGTGATCGACAACGGGGTGCTGACCACCTGGGTGCTCGACCTCGCCGCCGCCCGGCAGTTGGGCCTCCAATCGACCGGCCACGCGTCGCGCGGCACCGGCGGCCCGCCCTCGCCCTCGCTAACCAACTTCCATATGGAACCGGGGGCAGTTTCCCGCGAGCAACTGATCAAGGAAACGGGAACCGGTTTCTACGTCACCGAAATGATGGGCATGGGCGTCAACGGCGTGACCGGCGACTACAGCCGCGGCGCATCGGGTTTCTGGATCGAAAACGGCGAACTGGCCTACCCAGTGAGCGAGTTGACCATCGCGGGGAACCTGAAAGATATGTTCATGAACCTCACCCCCGCCGACGACCTGACCTTCAAATACGCCACCAATGCCCCCACGCTCCGCATCGACGGCATGACGGTGGCCGGGAAGTAGGGCCTTCCTCCCTAACTCCACCGCGAGTAAAGCAGCTTTAGCCCCGTATCGGCGGCGCGGATTTCGGCGGGGAGGCGGCCTTGGCTGTCGCCGTCGACCTGCAAAGGTTCGTCGTCTCCGCCATGGATGCGCAGGCGGGTGGCCGGTCTGGAAGAGAAATCAGGCAAGTCGTTCAGTTTTCCAAGGCCCAGGGCGATCAAATACCTTAAGACATTAACCGCTCCGTCGCCCTCAAACAGGCAGAGCCTTAAGGTCGGGTCCGTAAGGCTCGCTTCGGGAGCCAGGATAAAAGGACCGCCGTAGTTGCGGCCATTGGTGACGATCACCGAGGCCGCCTCATAAACCTCGCCATCGCACTCAACCCGATAACGCCTTTTGGTATTGCGGAAGGCTTCCTGCAGGATGGAAAGGCCATAGGCGAGACGCCCGAACCGTCGCTTAATGCCGAGGTTGACGCCTTTGACCACATGGGCGTCGAATCCCGCCCCCGCCATCATGACGAAATAACGCCCAGTGAGGTCGCCTAGCGCCAAGGGCGCGGCGACGCCATTGGTGATCGCCCGGGCGATTCCCAATGACGAACTCGGCAGGTTCATCTCAACAGCCAACACATTGGCCGTGCCGAGCGGGATGATGCCCAAGGGAACGCCATGGTCGGCCGCACCGGCGCTCACCATACCGTTGATCACTTCATTGATCGTGCCGTCGCCTCCGGCGGCGACCACCGCCGAACACCCCTGCTCAACGGCAAGGCGCGCCAATTGCTCGGCATGGCCTGCATGGGTGGTTTCCATCAGCGCCACATCGACGCCTTGTCGCTCGATTTTCTTGATGATCCGACGAAAAAAACGTTCGCGGCGCCGACCGGCGGTCGGGTTGCGGATGACGACCAGGGGAATGGTCATGGGTCGACCGGTCGGGCCACGAACTGACATGAATTTTAGTCTTCGTTTTGGGCTTCCCTTGACGGGTTGCGAAAAAACCTAGCGGCCCGATGTTGCGGTTCCGTGTCGCAACAAGGAAGAAACAAAGACCCCATTGCGACAGTTTTGTGAAAATCCCCAGATGGGTGCGAGCCGCAATATTTATGTCATGCAACGGCGTTAGACCCAAGATATGGAAAAGCATCGGAAAGTCGGGGACACATGAACGCCATTCCTCCCCATGGACGAAAATACCGGTCGATCTTTATCTCGGATATCCATCTGGGAACACCGGGGTGCAAAGCCGAGCTTCTGCTCGATTTTCTCAAACATACGGAATCAGACTACCTCTATCTGGTCGGCGATATCGTCGATGTCTGGCGCATGAAGCGAGCCTGGTATTGGCGGCAAACCCACAACGACGTGGTTCAAAAGCTGCTGCGGAAAGCGCGCAAAGGAACCCGGCTTTATTTCATCCCCGGCAACCACGATGAAAATTTCCGCGATTTCACCCCCACCCGGTTCGGCAAAATGGTGGTCGCCGAAGAGGTCATTCACAAGTCGGCCGACGGTAGGCGCTTCCTGGTCCTCCACGGCGACAAGTTCGACG
>CBDUMN010000023.1:0-41711 GCA_965368335.1 uncultured Rhodospirillales bacterium | reverse complement strand
CAAAGAAAAAGGAGCTCCAAAATCGGAACTCCTTCTTTTTACACAGGCTGGTTTGGGGCTCCCTTTTTTCGCGTTATGGCCTTTTGCGGAAATTGTCGTGGCAGGCCTTGCAGGCTTTCGCCACCTCTGAAAAAGCCGGAAGAACGACGGTTCGTTTTTTTGTTCGTGCTTTTGTCGACAATTTCATCGCTTTCCCCGTTAGTTCATTCGCCGATTGTGCGAATTGCTTATTTTTGGCCCAAACGGATGGCAAAGCCGTGCTTGGGTGTTTGTCGCTGCCGACGGGGAAAAGCCGTTGGATTTTTTGCGCATGACCGGCGATCTGACGGGCCGAAGTTTCAATGTATCTGAACTCCAATTTCTGTGATCCCTTTAGCATTTCGGCCATTGTTTTCATCCGTCTCTCCATCTCTTTCATGGCCTCCATGCGTTCCTTGACGACGCCCGTTGCGCCCTCGTGGGCAACTGATACGTGCGGGAGGCATAAGGCGAGCAAAAGAAAAGCGGCGGTGCTGGCCGTTAAAAACAACCGTTTGGACATTCAAAAGAGTCTCCGCTTCGTCTTGTTACATTTTGTGCGGCTTGTAGAAAATGCCGTTGGCTTTTTGCAGTTCGCGAATATAAGCGACGATCTCCGCAATTTGCACTTTTTTCATTTGCGGTTGCGGCGGCATGTCGCCAAACGACCAATGATGCCGACGAACACCTCGCTGCGCCGCCATGAAAAAAGAACCGTCGGCATGATGCCCAGGATTGTAAATGTCATGAATTAAAGGTGGGCCCTTATCGCTCCCCGCAGCATTGTCGCCATGGCAGGATGTGCAATTCTTATTGAAATGCTTTTCTCCACTTTTCGCCATTGCTGAAAGTGGCGGAACTTTGACTTCAACGATGAGGGGCGTGCTGGCGTCAGATGTGATGAGTTTGGATGCAAAGAGGGCGACGCCACCAATGAGAAAAGCGCCGATGAGGAATGCTGGGAGCCTATTTGACATGATTCTCGTGTAAATGAAAGTTAAACAACGAGATTTTCTTTAATCCTTCTACCTGCTGGAAGGTCAAGCATATGTGGATTAAGCGCTGAGATCGGTCGGATTATCGATCATTTTGAGGATCGAAAGAATCCGTTCGGTGCGTGCGATCAGATGGGGTTGCTCGGCATTGTGTTTTTGTTGGAAGGAAACTTTCTCCTCCCATTCCTGCACGAAGTCTCGAGGCTTGTCTGGGCGGGCTGGCTCGCCGGTCAGTGCGCCGACCGTTTTATCATAGTCGGGATGTAGCTCGGGTTGGAAGGCGAGCATGGAGTATTCATCGAAGCCTAGAACGCCTTCCATATAAAGTTCCTGCCCCAATTCAACGGCTTCGCGGGGGCTCATACGGCGGACGTCATAAGGGAACAGGTCCTGTGAGCCATCGCTATTCTCTCGCGGTCGGGGGGACTCTGTACTTTCCTGAGCCTTGGGCCCCTCCACTTTCGCCGGTAGGTGAATAGGGATCAGGTCCCGGCTATGGGAGCCTGAATTGGTGGCCGCCTTATTGGCGTCGTCCTGAGCAATAGAACGTTGTATTCGATTGGTCTCTGTCGACGGTTCAGCCGTCAGAACTCTTGCCGCTTCGTAGGTTCCTATGGAATCCACCCGCATCCCCAGGCACTCCCTAAATTAAAGCGATGCGGGCCGCTTCGCTGTCTCCACGGACCTGCTTGATGCGGTACATGGCGTCATTGGCCTCATAGACGAGATCGTCGCTTGTGGTTGCGCTGTCGTAAAAATGGATGCCGATATCGGCGCGTAGCCCGATCATCTTACCCTGCCAACTGAACATCGCGCCGTTGAGCAACCGGTCCAAAGCTTCGGCGCGGCGTAGGCCGTCTTTGCGCTCCGTACGGACTAGCAAAATGGCAAAGGTGTTTCCTTCCAGTCGGGCGGCATAGTCGGTTTCACGAATAGCGTCTTTGAGCAGTCGGGCAATCTGTTTAAGTGCTTTGTCTCGGGCCGCCGCTCCATAGGTCTTTTTGACCGGGCTGAGGCCATCGGGGTCGATATAGAGGAGCACACCCCGTTCGTCATACCGTCTGGCTTCGGCCAAAATGCGCTGGGTCGTTTGATCGAAGGCGCGTCGGTTCATCAGGCCGGTTAGCTCGTCATCGTGAACCAACTCTTCTAGGCGGGCTAAACGGTGGCGGCTTTTGGCGGCGGCGTCTCGAGCGATGCGTGCGGCAATTTCCGCTTCCAGCAGAAATTCCTTGCCCATAACCCGGCCACATCCGTCTTCGCCAAACGTCGTGAGGATCAATCCTTCATTGAGGCACTGGGCCATTCGGTCGATGGCTTCAGTCAAGCGGCAGGGAGCCTCCACTCCCCATTGATCGTCTTTTTTTGTCCGCATGGTTGCATCCTTGGTTGGTGGTTGTTTTTACCGTGCGCAACAAGCGCTAACCTTTAAGAAGCAAGGGGCGTGCCAAGGTAAAACCCTTTGATAACAGTTCATTAACACTTGTCCGGCTAGGCAATAATTGCCGCGCTTGGTCGAAATTGCCGAGTCTTTTCAACAGGTTGTGGTTTGGTGAAGGCGAGCATGGACTTGAGGGGGGAGGCACCCTATCTTCAATAAGGCCTGTTGAAGGAGGTGAAAAAGTGTTTGGACGTTTCTGGCTAGGGGTGACCGCTGCGGCAGCCATTTGTTTCGGTATGGCGAGTGCTTCTTCGGCGGCGGGTTTGTCCGGGCATAAGGCGATTTACACCATTGATCTCAAATCGGCCCGTTCATCTTCAGGGGTCGTTGGCGTAAGTGGTGGAACCGTTTATGAGTTCGCCGACGCCTGTAACGGTTGGATTGTGGAAAATAAATCCTACATGGTTTTTAACTATGCCGAAGGGCCGAGGGTCGAAACGTCGTGGGCTTTTTCGGCTTGGGAATCCAAAGATGCCAAAACCTTTCGGTTTACCGTACGGCATTCCCGTAACGGCACGATTGTTGACAATATCGAAGGGCGGATTAGTCGCGCCGCCAAGGGTGAAGGCGGCGTTGCCCGGATTACGCGACCGGAAGAAAGTGAAATTCCTTTTCCTGAGGGAACTCAGTTTCCAACCGAACATATGCTGACCTTGCTCAATGCGGCGAAAGCAGGACAGAACGTTGTGCGTAAAGTGCTGTTCGATGGGGCCGGTCTCGACAATCCCTTTGACGTGAATGCTGTGATTGGCGGTGTTCATCCGTCTCATGGGATTGACGCCAAGGGAGGGGAGGATTTTGCGCAAAGTCCGACCTGGGCGATTCGGCTGGCCTTTTTTCCGCTTCCCGGGCAAGCCGCCGCTCCAGAGTATGAGATGGAGTTGATCTACCGGGAGGATGGGGTCGCTGAGCATATCCTTCAGGATTTTGGCGATTTCGTGCTAAATGCCAATCTGCACCGTATCGAAAAGCTACCGAATTTCGGTTGCTAACAGGAGGTGTTGCTGGGGGGAGGGGATGATGATTGTCGAGAAAATAAAGAAACTTGAAGATTTCAAGACGGGTCACCCAATAATCGATGATGATCATATGAAAATCATCGATGCCATTATCCTGGTTTTCGAGGCAATTAACGACAATGACCAAGAGCAATGCAGCCAGCTTTTGGAATCGTTTGTCGATGTGGCGAAAAACCATTTTGCCAACGAAGAGGAAATCTTACGGAAAGCCGACTATCCCCATTACAAACGTCACTGTGAATATCACGGCGAGTTAATCCTTCGCGCCAATGCGGTGAAGGACCTTTGTAAGGAAATGGACGATCAGGGCCATCTGATGGAATGTTTTGAGGAGATGGCGACCTTTTTGATTGATGATATCGTCAAGGGGGATTTCGAGTTTATTTCCTATCTGAAGGAAGCGGGTGTTACGTGAAGTAAAAAAAGCCTCTTTCCAAATAAGCGCAAAAAAACTAAGATAATTTAGGTGTTTAGCGAAAATACAAAATGCTTTCGTTAAAGTTGTATCGGCGCTGGGGTTACCTTAACAGATATCGCAAAGAGACTGCAGTCCTATTTGAAGGTGGGGCGTGGGAGTCGGTCCATGACGGTTCTCATTGTTCCTTCGCCAGCCGCCTCTTGAGGCCAAAGAAAACAAAACGCCGAAGCGTCATTAAAATGAAAAATTAAATGAGTGGGCGTTCAGCCTGACTTTAACGAAGGGGAGATGTCGATGTTTGGGAAAAGTTCGTCAGAAGCCAATGCCGTTCTTGATGCGCTTAGCCGCTCACAAGCAGTCATTGAATTTAAGCTAGACGGAACGATCGTTACGGCCAACGAGAATTTTTGTAATGCAATGGGCTATGAGCTAAGCGAGATTCAGGGACGGCATCACAGCATGTTTGTTGAGCCGTCTTTCAAGGAAAGCGCGGAATACAAAGAATTTTGGGAGGCCCTGAATCGCGGTCAGTTCATGGCGGCAGAATACAAGCGAATTGGTAAGGGCGGCAAAGAAATTTGGATTCAGGCCAGCTATAATCCGATCCTCGACGGCGGCGGACGCCCCTTTAAAGTCGTCAAATATGCGACCGATATTACCGATGTTAAATTGCGGAACGCCGATTATGAAGGGCAATTGGCGGCAATTAGCAAGTCCCAGGCGGTGATTGAGTTCAATTTAGATGGCACGATCATTACCGCCAACGATAATTTTCTTGGTGCCTTGGGTTATGCCTTGGATGAAGTTAAAGGGCGACACCACCGTATGTTTGTCGAGCCCGACCTTGCTGCGAGCAGCGAATATCGTGAGTTTTGGGAAAAACTTAATCGTGGGGAATTCCAGGCGGCAGAATACAAACGGATTGGCAAAGGCGGCAAAGAAGTTTGGATTCAGGCCAGCTACAACCCGATTTTCGACATGAATGGCAAGCCCTTTAAGGTGGTTAAATATGCGACTGACATCACCGGTCAGGTGAAGGAGCGTCAGCGCCGAACCGAGGTGCAAAAACAGATAGATCATGATCTGGGAGAAGTAAGCACCGTTGTTGCCAATGCGGCTGAGCGGGCCGCTAGTGCGGCCAGTGCGGCGACCCAGACCTCTGCCAACGTTCAAGCGGTCGCCTCGGGGGCGGAGGAAATGTCGGCTTCCGTTTCTGAAATCAGCCGTCAGGTGACCCATGCTTCGGAAATTTCTGGTGAAGCGGTCGATCAGGCCAATCACACCTCCGAGATTGTCACCGGGTTGGTCGAAGCCGCCCAAAAAATCGGTGAAGTGGTCGAGTTGATCAACGACATCGCCAGCCAGACCAACCTCTTGGCGCTCAACGCCACCATTGAGGCGGCGCGCGCCGGTGAGATGGGCAAAGGGTTTGCCGTGGTGGCTTCGGAAGTGAAAAACCTTGCGAACCAGACCGGTCGGGCGACTGAGGAAATCAGCCAGCAAATCGGTAGTGTTCAGGGTGCGACCAAAGAGGCGGTTTCGGCCATTGACAGCATCAGTGAAACCATTGGCAAAATTAATGAAATATCGTCGGCCATTTCAGCTGCTGTGGAAGAGCAGAGCGCAGTGACCGACGAGGTTGCTTCGAATATGCAGACGGCTTCCCAGGGGGTCGATAGCATTACGCAAAATATGAACGAAATCGCCAGCGGAACGGATCAAATCCGTAGCCTGACCTCGCAGGTGAAAGAGGCGTCTCAGTCCATCGCTTAATTGTTTCGGTTTTTAAGGCTGCGCCCTTTGATGAGCGCAGCCTTTCCGAATCTATCTCTTACGGTCTCCAGTGCCTGCTCGACGCCGATACGCTTGTTTCGTTCTTCGTCGAGCAAATCCGGGAGGTCAGCTTCGGCGGCGTCCACCAGGTTTGATGCGCCGATGCCGATGAGTCTAAAGGCCGTGCCGTCGGCTTCTTTCTCAAGCAGGGAGACCCCGACACGATAGTAAGTCTCCGCCAGCCGTGACGGGTCGGAAAGTTTGCGTGAACGGGTGAGTTGGCGAAAGCTTGCGGTTTTCAGTTTGAGCGTGGCCGTGGTGCCCGCATAGCCTTTCTTTCGCAGGTCTTCGGCAACCCGCTCACAGAGTGGCCATAGAATTTCTTTTAGATGCTCCGGGGCGTAGATATCCCGCTCGAAAGTAGTCTCCGCTGAAACGCTTTTGACTGGGCTGACAGGCTCCACCCGGCGGCTGTCTTTACCGCGTGAAAAATGATAGAGCCTGGAGCCGATAGAGCCGTAGCGCTGCAAGAGAGCTTTCTCGTCAAAGGTTCTAAGCTGACCGATTGTCCCGATGCCGTCTCGTTTGAGCTTTTCGCCCAAAGACTTGCCGACTCCCCAAAGCATGGAGACTGGCTGATCGGTGAGGAAATCCGACGCTTCTTCTTTGCCGATAATGGCGAAGCCGCGCGGCTTATCCAGGTCTGAAGCCACTTTTGCGAGGAACTTGTTGTAACTAAGCCCGATGGAAGCGGTGATGCCGATTTCGTTTTCAATGCGCTTTACCAACTTGACCAGTGCGGCCGCCGCCGATCCACCATGGAGCCGCTCGGTCCCCGCAAGGTCGAGAAACGCCTCGTCGATGGACAGGGATTCGACGAGAGGCGTGGTCTGGCGCATCAGGTCTTTGACCGTCCGCCCGACTTCCGCATAACGTCCTTTCTTCGGCTCAACGACAACGGCGTCGGGGCAGCGTTCCTTGGCCTGCCACATGGGCATGGCCGAATGAACGCCCCTGGTGCGGGCGATGTAACAGCAGGCGGCGACGACCCCGCGGCGGCCACCGCCGACGATCACTGGCTTGTCCTGTAAGCTGGGGTTATCCAATTTTTCCACCGCAGCAAAAAAGGCGTCGCAATCGATATGAGCGAGGCTGAGCGTATAAAGCTCTTTATGGCGGATAACCCGGGGTGAGTGACATTGAGGGCAACGGCTGCGCTCGTTCTGCGCCGTAAAAGCCGCTGCGCAGTCACGACAGAGAGCTGACAGAGCGTCAGTCATTGTTCCAAAGCCAGGCGGCTCCGCGGACGCCGCTGGAATCGCCATGTTTGTTGCGGACCAGCTTGGTGACCACCTGATCGGAGAAGACCCAGGTCTCCCAGAAAGCGGGAACCGAATCATAAAGGCTTTTGAGATTGGACAGGCCGCCCCCCAAAACAATGACCTCCGGGTCCAGAATGTTGATCACCGAGGCGAGGGCGCGGGCGAGACGTTTATGGTAACGAACCAAAGCGCCCAAAGCGCCACCGTCCCCCCGCTGAGCCATTTCGGCGATCTCTTCCGGAGCGGCGTTTAGCCCCGTGGTGCGATTGAAGTCCTGGCTTAAGCCCGGTCCTGAGAGGAAGGTTTCAATGCAGCCGGAAAGTCCGCAGTAGCAAAGGGGACCTGGGTTCTCTCCCGGTTCCGGCCAGGGAAGGGGGTTATGGCCCCACTCCCCGGCAATGGCATTGGGACCGCTTAATAGTCGTCCCCGATAGACGAAACCTCCGCCGACGCCTGTGCCCAGGATAACGCCAAATACCGATGCTGCACCTTTACCCGCACCGTCCACTGCTTCGGACATGGCGAAACAGTCGGCGTCGTTGGCCAGTCGCACCGGTCGTTCGAGAATTTCCTCAATATCCCGTTGCAGTGGCCTGCCGATCAGCCAGGTTGAGTTAGCGTTCTTAATGAGGCCGGTTGTCGGGGAAGGGGTGCCGGGGATGCCGATGCCGATGCTGTTTTTTCCCGAAGTCCGGGTCCGGGTTTCTAAGGTGGCGATGAGGGAGGTGACGGTTTTGACTGTTGCTTCGTAGTCATTGCGCGGCGTTGCAACGCGCATGCGCATGAGTTCGGCGCCCGTTTTGTCGAGCGCGATTGCTTCTATTTTCGTTCCGCCAAGATCGACACCGATTCTCATGGCGGCAGTATAGTGGGAATTGGGGAGGCGGCCTAAGCCTTTACATGGCGTATTTTTGCGTGGCAGGCATAACGTGTGCCCGGCCCGCAGCGTCTTTCCAGTCGAGAGAGCGATTGTTCGATCCTAGAGGATCTTTGGAAAGTGGGCCGTTGTAGATATCGTCACTCCAACGCACGAGGAGAATGCCGTCGGGAAGCTGCCGACGGCCGAGCTGACGGCAAAGGTCGGAAATAGCCGCTTCTTCGGTTGCAGCTTTTAGTTTGCCGCATTTGGCTTTTGAATAAGTCTCGAGGCCATCAGGCAAATAGTACCAAAAAACGTCCATGACTTCGTTACCCCTAGTTCCCCAAAGCGTCCCGTTTTGGAGTAAATGATTTAAACGGACCCAACCGGTTCAACGGGCCAGTCGTCCTGTCCGTCGACAGGATGGAAACGTCCATTGATGAAGCGTGCGCCCGGTGCGGCGTTGCGTCGTCCGGCATCCCCTGTTTGACGAACGGCGACAACATCGACATTGGTGAATACCCGCCCAAATATGGCGCGCGCTTCCGTTTCTCCGGTCGCTCCGATCAGTTCGATGAATACTTCACCCGAACGGTCGGCTCTGCAGTAGTGGATGGCAAAGGTCTGCTGTGGCGCGGAGCCTTTTGAATCAGTCATCTTGGTCAAATCCCCCTGACCGTTACACAAAGGCCTTACAAAGACCTGTCCGCTCCCCTAATGAATCAAAACAGCGCCACCAAACTTGGATTGTTTAACGGCACATGAGCTGTTCTCTATTGGCTCAAAGCTTGCCGTTTACTATCCGCCTGTTTGTTGCGGCGCTATTTTTATCTTTCCGGTTACTGAGTCTGTTACTGAATCTATTAAGAATCAAAGGACTCGTCGTTAACCACTCTTTAAATGAGTTGTATGATAAATAATGGTGTCTGTCAATCTGAAATATACTTTATCTAGTGGCAGCCCCAATATTTTGTAGGAGGTTCTGAATCGAATTTTTCCTTTGATGATTTGCCGTGAATCGGATAGGTGGCAAGGACTCGCATAGTGAATCTCATTAGCGGGCGGCCGAATCGGAAACGAATCGGGCGAATCCGTAAATAAACGGATTTCATTAACTTGAATCGTTACAGGAAATACTGACAATTTTCTACATATTGTGCCTTCCGGGGCTTGCGGCGCAAAATTTTGGGGTTTTGCCCGATTTAAAGGAAAAAAAGCATCCGGATGGCCGTTGGAGCAGATTTTTAAAAGGGGAATTTTCGGGCCTATGTGGCCTTGGGGAGCGGAAGTTGGGCTTCCGTCGGACAGAGCAAGGGGGCGGATCGGGTGTTGTCGGTATCCGCGCCTTCGGCAAAACCAGCGAGCTTAAAGCGCGTTGCGGCTTTGTCGGGGGTCTCGCCGGTGCAGATGCGATAGGCGCGGCGGCAACACCCGTATCCCACTTTATCTTTCTTCCCTCTTTTGGAAAACGAAGACTGTTTAAGGTCTTGGAAACAAACGTCTGTCAAAACTGACGTTGGACGAACGGGAAATTATAACAATGCCGAATACCCTGGGATTTTCTCAAGAAGGCCTCTCACTGGCCGGAAAAGTAAAACGGGACTACAAGTCCGGTGATCCAATCACCGTGCCGGGCGACGATAAACGTATCCTAATACCTGAGTATCTGCTCAACCGGCAGATTCATCTGGAAGGCTTCGAAGACCCGCTGCCGCTGGCGCTGGTTTCCGCCCGCGATCCAGAATCGCCCATGGCGATCTCGGCGGCCGTGCGCTTGAGTCCTCTGGCCGGGAAAAATAAACTGATCCGCGGCGTTTTCGATATCGTTAAGGAAACGACCAAACATGATGCGGTTAAAAAATGCGTCGAGCTGGTTACCGAAAACGATTTCGACCCGATGGCCATCAACACCCTGGCCAACCATGCCGGGCTCTATGTCAAGCAGGCTCGCGAACGCTATTCCATCGCACTGAAAAACAACCTCAAAGCCCTGATGGACGGAGAGTTGGAGCCTCGGCGTTTCGTCGAAGAGTTTTTTGCTTTGACCGAGGCTGGTAACCTGCGTCAGGAAATTCGCAAGAAGCTGGTCACCTCATTGTTGACCTCTCCCAATATCCGCCCATCGATCAAATTTTTGTTTCTGGAAAATTTCGAACGGTTTCCGCGCATGGTGCGAGACATGATCGTTCGCGAACTGATGGCGACCCCGGATCGTCCTCATATGGACATGATTCGTGACGAGTTGAAATGGATGAGTACGGAAGAAAATCTCTTCGGCAAAGCTCATTAGATTTTTTAAAGAGAGGGGTTTGTCTTGACCGGACAAGCCCCTCTCTCTATATAGAGGCACGTTTCTTAACGACAATTCAGTGGGGCGGCAGTAAAAGCCGCCTTTATTATTGTCAAGAGGGAACATTGATAGAATTGCGAACGAGCCGTCGTTCCTAAAACCTTCTTTAAAAATTTAACGAAGAAGGCGTCACGGAAAAGTCCCGCCGACTGAATGAAAGTCGGATGAGGCGGTCGGCTCTCCTGTAAGACCGGATGCATCGGTTTGCATCTTTTGGCCTTGCACGGGGCGGCCCCTTAAAACGAGCCTTTCCGGCAAAAATCCATAAATGAAAGAAAGAACCGAATGAACGACTTTTCGGGGCTGAACTTGATTCGCCCGATCCTCAAGGCGCTTGACGCCGAGGGATATTCGACGCCGACGCCGATCCAGGCTCAAGCCATCCCCCTTCTGATGAAGGGACGCGATCTTTTGGGCGTGGCCCAGACGGGCACCGGCAAGACGGCAGCCTTTACGCTGCCGATTCTTCATCGCTTGGCGGCCCATAAAGAAAAACCGCAGAAGAAAACCGCTCGCGCTCTGATCCTTGCGCCAACTCGTGAATTGGCCGGTCAGATCGCCGAGAATGTCCGCACCTATGGCAAATATCTCTCGTTGCGTAGCGCCGTAGTATTTGGCGGTGCGCCGATCTTTCCGCAGATCAAAAAGCTTTCCCAGGGTGTCGATGTTCTGGTCGCCACGCCGGGGCGTTTGTTGGACCTGATGAACCAGCAGCATCTTCGCCTCGATAAAGTAGAGGTCTTCGTTCTCGATGAGGCCGACCGGATGCTGGACATGGGCTTCATTCACGACGTGAAAAAAATCGGCGAGTCCCTTTCTGGCGAGCACCAGACCCTGTTGTTTTCGGCCACCATGCCGCGCTCGGTCCAAAATCTTGCCAACGGTCTGCTGACCAATCCGGCCCGTGTTGAGGTTGCTCCCGCGGCGACAACGGCTGAAAAAATCGAGCAGCGGGTGCTTTTCGTCAGCAAGGAAAACAAGCGCGATCTGCTGCTCGACGTGATGGCGAATGAAGAGCTTGAACGGGTGCTGATCTTTACCCGGACCAAGTATGGGGCGGACAAGGTTGCCCGTATTCTCGACCGCAGCGACATCCGCGCCGCCGCTATTCATGGCAACAAGACGCAGAACGCCCGCCAAAAGGCTCTTGAAATGTTTAAGGCGGGACGCTTGCGGGTTCTGGTCGCCACCGATATCGCTTCTCGCGGTATTGATGTGGACGGCGTGACCCACGTCATCAACTTTGAAATTCCTAACGAACCGGAGAGCTACGTCCACCGAATTGGACGGACGGCGCGCGGTGGGGCCGAGGGCATGGCCGTTTCTTTCTGCGATGCCGAAGAGCGCGGTTATCTGCGCGATATCGAGCGGACCATCGGCCAGGAAATTCCCTGGGTGGTTGATCACGACCATCATGATGACAAAATCGCCAACGATTTTCATGCCCCACGCTTTAAGAAAAAGCCGGGTGGTCAGAAGAAGCGGTCGGCCAACAGCAACAAGAAAGACGGTCCGAAAAAGGCCGTTCAGAACGGCCCTAAACCGAAGAAAAAGAAGAAGCGTCCCGGTCGTCGGGAGCGGATGGCCAAAAAAGCCCGAGAAGCTTCTCAGGCGGCCTAAGCCCGTAAAAAGGGTTGTTTACGGGCTTTAAAACCACTCTAATCATAACCAAATCGGGAAGGGCGGCAGTATTGGCCGCCTTTTTCTTGCCGGGGTATTGGAAGGGATAAGAGACGTGAATCAGTCCGTCGCCGAATATGTTTTCGACAGCCTGCCCGAACGGGGGCGCTCGATTGAGGTTGCGCCGGGTGTCCATTGGATCAGGATGCCTCTGCCCTTTAAGCTCGATCACATCAACCTCTGGCTTTTGGAGGACGGCGACGGCTGGACCATCGTCGATACGGGGTTCGCCAACGATGAGGTTATGGGCTGCTGGGAGCAGGTGTTCGACAATCTATTCGAGGGCAAGCCGGTTAAAAAAATCGTTGTGACGCACTTCCATCCCGATCATCTGGGGCTCGCCGGTTGGCTTCAGGAACGCTTTGATGCGCCCTTGTTGATCACCCTCGGTGAGTTCGCCTTTGGCCGGATGCTGAGCCTCGATGACGGTCTAGGGCCAAGGCTTAAGATATTCACCGATTTCTACGGCAAAGCGGGCTTCGATGACGACCTGATGGACTTCGTCTCCAATCGTGGCAATCCCTATCCGAAACGGGTAGTGCCGATTCCCGGCTCCTATCATCGCTTGCGGGATGGCGAAGGCTTCGAGGTCAATGGTCATGAGTGGAAAGTTATTGTTGGGACTGGTCATTCGCCGGAGCATGCCTGTCTTTACTGCGCGGACTTGAACGTGCTGATTTCGGGCGACCAGATTTTGCCGCGAATCAGCCCCAACGTTTCCGTTTGGCCGCAGGAGCCGGAATCCAACCCCTTGCAGTTATTTCTCGATAGCCTGGAGCGTTATCAGAATTTGCCTGAGGATGCGCTTGTCCTGCCAAGTCACGACACGCCGTTTCGTAACCTGCATGGCCGTCTTCACCAATTGGCCCACCATCATGACGCCCGTCTGGAGGAAACGTTCGAGGCCTGTAAAGAGCCTGCTTCGGCGGCACAGGTGCTCAAATCCTTGTTTACCCGCGAACTGGACTCTCATCAGGTTTTTTTCGCTATTGGGGAAAGCCTCGCCCATCTGCATTTCCTGAAAGGCCAGGGGCGGATTGAGCGTAAGTTGGGCGATGATGGCGTTTATAGGTTCTCGCAATGCCAATGATGATGAAAGCCAGTTCAGGCATTCCCGAGGTTACCGGGTTCTTCCATGAGCCGACCTCGACAGTGTCTTATGTGGTGAGCGATCCAACGAGCCAACGGTGCGCCGTGATCGACCCGGTGCTTGATTATGACGCCCCCTCGGGACGGGTCAGCACCGAATCTGCGGAAGCTATTGCTAAATTTATCGATGGGCGCGGTTTTGAGCTTGAGCGAGTGCTTGAAACCCATGTCCATGCCGACCATTTGGCGGCTGATCGATTCTTTGCCGGACGCTATGGTGTGCCGATTTGTATTGGTGATCAGGTGGGACTGGTTCAATCGACGTTTAAGGAGATCTACAACCTCCCGGATCAGCCCATAAATGGCAGTCCTTTCGATAAACTGATGGCGGATGGGGAAACTTTTACTGTCGGCGGCATTGAAGGTGAGGTCGTGTTGACTCCCGGCCACACGCCATCCTGCGTCAGCTACAAAATCGGTGACGCCTTGTTTGTCGGCGATCTTTGTTTCATGCCCGATTTTGGCACGGCGCGCTGCGACTTTCCGGGGGGCGATGCCCTGATGCTTTATCGCTCCATCCAACGGGTCTTCCGCTTTCCCGATGAAACCCGGTTCTTTACGCTACATGACTATGCGCCGGGCGGTCGCCCGGTGGCCTGGGAGAGCACAGTGGGTGAGCAGCGGAGAAACAACATTCAGGTGGGCGAGGGGAGTGACGAGGCGAGCTTTGCCAAAAAACGCGCCGAGAAAGATGCGACCCTGGGAATGCCGGGGCTGATCCTGCCTGCCATTCAGGTCAACATGAGGGCCGGTTTTTTGCCTGAGCCTGAGGAAAACGGACAGGCCTACTTGAAGATACCCCTCAACCGGTTCTAGATTGGCGCCGGAAAACAACCATAAAGAAGACGCCACCATGACGACGCTGCTTTACACTCATTCGGTTTGTCTCGAGCACGAGGCGGGGCCGCATCATCCTGAATGCCCTGATCGCCTGCGCGCCATTTCGCAGGCCTTGGAAGCCGAGGAGTTTGCTTTCCTCGACCGCCGCGAAGCTCCCATGGGAACGGTCGAGCAGATTGCCAGACAGCATCCGCAGACCCTGATTGAAAGCGTTTTCAATGCAGTCCCTAAAGGTGGCTACTACCATATAGACGGCGATACGGCCATGTCGCCCATGTCCGGCGAGGCGGCCTTGCGCGCCGTTGGCGGTATCTGCGAGGCGGTCGATGAGGTGATGAGTGGCAAGGCCCGTAACGCTTTCTGCGCTACTCGTCCTCCGGGACACCACGCCGAGCGTTTCCAGTCCATGGGCTTTTGCTTGTTCAATAATATTGCCATCGGCGCTGCTCATGCCCATGAGGTTCACGGCGTTGAGAAGGTCGCCATTGTCGATTTCGACGTTCATCACGGCAACGGCACCCAGGATATGGCCGGGCAAAACGCCTACATGTTCTATGCCTCGAGCCACCAGTCTCCATGCTATCCGGGAACCGGGGCGGAGGGAGAAACCGGGCTTGATGGGAACGTCGTCAATCTTGAGTTGGCTCCCGGATCGGGGAGTGAGGCCTTCCGTGAAGGTTACGAGAATAAAATTCTTCCCAAACTCCGCGCTTTCAGTCCCGACCTTTTGATGGTTTCCGCCGGGTTTGACGCCCATGCCCGCGATCCGTTGGCGCACCTTCGGCTCCAGACGGGTGATTTTGAGTGGATTTCCCGTGAGTTGCTCAAAGTGGCCGATGAGTGCTGTGACGGGAAAGTCGTCTCGACCCTTGAAGGCGGTTATGACCTCACCGCCCTTGCCGAATCAGTCGCCGTTCATGTCCGCGTCCTGATGGGGAATTAGGTGAAGAGTAAACTCTATCGGTGGAGTCTCATCGCCATCGCCTTGATGATTGTCGCGGTGACGGTCTATCTCTACGCCCTGGGAATGTGGCTTGAAGCTCTTTCTTTTTCTGGGGTAACGAGCGTTATTCTGTGGTTCTTGATCCGGGTCATGGAGCGGGCGCGCTAATCCTGGGCGTTTTGTCGGGCTCTCGAAGTATGCGGGCCATTGCTTTAGCAACATAATTACCGTTGGTTTCCCTTGTGTTGCAATGCTTGCGGGCCTACACTCCGGGCCGTTTTTCGGGGAAGAATGGAATAAAGATTTCGTTATGGCTGACAGCATTCCAGCAGATATTGCAGCTATGAGCTTCGAGGAAGCCTTGGCCGAGCTCGAAACCATCGTACGCGGTCTTGAGGGCGGGCAAAGCAAGCTCGACGACGCTATTTCCGCTTATGAGCGGGGCGCTTTTCTCAAGAAGCACTGCGAAGCCAAGCTGAAAGAAGCCAAGGCCAAGGTCGATAAGATTTCGCTTGATGCCGCAGGTCAGGTTTCAGCCGAACCGGTTGATATGGAATAATCCAGTGTCCAAGCTCAAACAGGCATTGGCCAAGACGGCAAGCGCTGTCGAGGAGGCCTTAATCACCCTGATCCCCGAGACCGAGGATTTGGAAAATAAGGTTGTCCAGGCCATGCGTTATGCCTGCCTCAACGGTGGCAAACGGGTCCGCCCCTTCTTGGTGATGGAAAGCGCCAAGCTGTTTGGAGTGGCTGAAAACAGTGCGCTCCGCGTCGCCGTGGCCATCGAAATGGTGCATAGCTATTCGTTGGTTCACGATGATTTGCCTGCGATGGATGATGACGATCTACGCCGCGGCAAGCCGACCTGCCATATCGAATTTGATGAAGCCACCGCCATTTTAGCGGGCGATGGTCTCCTGACTCAGGCATTCGAAGTCCTGGCTGATGATGCGACCCATGCCGATCCCAAGGTGCGCTGCGAGTTGGTTTCAGCTCTATCCAAGGCGGCGGGCCGTCATGGCATGGTCGGCGGTCAGATGATCGATTTGGAAGCCGATGGCAAAGAGTATGACATGCCTGAAATTACCCGATTGCAACGCCTCAAAACCGGTTGCCTGATCGGGTTTTCCAGCGAAGCTGGGGCTATTTTAGGTAAGGCCCCTATGTCCATGCGGCATGCTTTGCAGAACTATGCCCACGATCTGGGGCTAGCCTTCCAGATCGCCGATGACTTGCTCGATGTAGAAGGCGATGAGGGGGCCGTAGGGAAAAAACTCGGCAAGGATGCCGATCAAGGCAAGGCGACCTTCGTTTCGCTATTAGGGGTGGAGCGGGCTCGGGAGCAGGCCAACCTTTTGGCCGATCAGGCGGGAAGACACCTTGATATTTTCGAAGAAAAAGCCGACCTTCTAAAGGCTTTGGCCCGATACGTGGTCGAACGAACGGCTTAAAAAAGGCCGGAAAATGGGATGAGTGACGTGAGTGAGACCGAAAACAAGACGCCCCTGCTCGATGGGATTGAAAGCCCGGCGGACTTGCGTGCGCTTGAAGAACAGCAGCTTCGGCAGTTGGCCGATGAACTGCGTGATGAGGTAATCCGTACGGTCTCGATTACCGGCGGTCACTTCGCTTCGAGTCTCGGCGTCGTTGAATTGACGGTGGCGCTGCACCATGTTTTCGACACTCCCGACGACCGACTGATCTGGGACGTCGGTCATCAGGCTTACCCCCATAAAATCCTTACCGGCCGACGCGATCAAATGCTCACTTTGCGCAAGGGCGGCGGGCTGTCGGGTTTTACCAAGCGCGATGAAAGCCAATTCGATCCCTTTGGCACCGGCCATAGCTCAACCTCCATCTCGGCCGGTCTCGGCATGGCCGAAGCCTTCAGGTTGGCAGGCAAGGACAATCACGTCATTGCGGTGATCGGCGATGGGGCGATGAGCGCGGGCATGGCTTATGAAGCCATGAACAATGCGGGCGATATGGATGCGCGCCTGACCGTTATTTTGAACGATAACGACATGTCCATCGCCACGCCGGTGGGGGCTATGAGCACCTACCTTTCGCGGCTGATTTCGGGCAAGACCTATCTTTCCCTGCGCCACATGGCCCAGGAAGTGGCGAAAAAGTTTCCCCGTCCGCTGGAAGAAGCTGCCAAACGGGCCGAGGAGTACGCCCGCGGTATGGTCGCCGGCGGCACCTTGTTTGAGGAACTGGGGTTCTACTATGTGGGGCCCATCGACGGGCACAATCTGGAACATCTGTTGCCGGTATTGAAAAATATCCGTGACCATGGCGACACGACGCCGGTGCTCCTGCACGTCAAGACCAACAAAGGCCAAGGGTATGCTCCGGCCGAGGAAGCGCCGGACAAATACCACGGGGTCGGCAAGTTCAATATCGTGACCGGCGAACAGGTGAAGGCCAAGGCGAACGCGCCAAGCTATACGGGTGTTTTTGCGCAAGCTCTGATCGATGAAGCATCGCGTGACGATAAGATCGTTGGCATCACGGCGGCCATGCCTGCGGGGACAGGACTCGATAAGTTCGCTCAAGCCTACCCGGACCGTTGTTATGACGTCGGGATTGCTGAACAGCATGCCGTGACCTTTGCCGCCGGAATGGCTTGCGAAGGCTATAAACCCTTCACCGCCATTTACTCGACCTTTTTGCAGCGCGCCTACGACCAGGTGGTTCATGATGTGGTGTTGCAACGCCTTCCGGTCCGTTTCGCCATCGACCGGGCGGGGTTTGTTGGGGCCGATGGGCCGACCCATGCGGGTAGTTTCGATATCGGGTATCTCGCCAATCTGCCGGGTATGGTCTTGATGGCGGCGGCCGATGAGGCCGAGTTGGTTCATATGGTCGCCACCGCCGCCGCCTACGATGAAGGGCCTTGCGCCTTTAGGTATCCGCGAGGCGAAGGCGTCGGCGTGGACTTGCCCGACCGGGGTAAGCCGTTGGAACTCGGCAAGGGACGTGTGTTGCGTGAGGGAACATCGGTGGCCTTGTTGTCGTTCGGCACCCGTCTACAGGAATGCTTTACGGCGGCGGACCAACTGACTGGTCACGGTTTTTCGACCACCGTAGCGGATGCCCGTTTCGCTAAGCCGTTGGACCGCGACTTGATCCGGCGTTTGGCCGATCAACACGAAGTGTTGGTGACGGTTGAAGAAGGGGTTGCAGGCGGCTTCGCCACTCAAGTGATGCATGCCCTGATCGAGGATGGGCAACTGGATGGCGGGGTTAAGTTCCGTCCCTTGGTTATGAACGATAATTTCATCCAGCATGACGATATGGATAAGCAGTACGATAAGGCCGGGCTCAATGCTGCCCAGATAACCGGGACCGCTCTTGCCGCGCTCGGTAAGGAAGACCTGATCAAAACCTCGGCGACCGCCTGATCCAGTAGGCACCCTGCCATGACAAAAAAAACAAAGATGCGCCTCGATCAATTATTGGTCGAGCGCGGTCTGGTGGAAAGCCGCAGCAAGGCCCAGGCTTTGGTGATGAGCGGTAAGGTCTATTCCGAAACCAAACGACTCGATAAAGCGGGGCAGCAGGTTGCCGACGATATCGCCATCGAAATTAAAGGCCAGGAACATCCCTGGGTGTCGCGAGGCGGCCTGAAGCTGGTCAAGGGGTTAGAGGCCTTTGCTATCGACCCGGCAGGCAAGACCTGTCTTGATGTGGGGGCTTCGACGGGCGGGTTTACGGATGTTTTGCTGACCAATGGTGCGGCTAAAGTATACGCTATTGATGTCGGACAGGGACAGTTGGACTGGAAATTACGCCAGGATGAGCGGGTTGTGGTCATGGAAAAAACCAATGCCCGCTACCTGACCGATGAACAAATTCCCGAGCCTGTGGATATGATCGTTTGCGATGCGAGTTTTATTGGCTTACGGACGGTTTTGCCTGCCGCTATGGCCCTTGCCGCGTCAGGCGCATGTTTGATTGCATTGATAAAGCCGCAGTTTGAAGTTGGGCGCGAACGAGTCGGTAAAAAGGGTGTGGTTCGTGACCCTGCGTTGCATGAGGAGGTCTGCCAAACTATCCGTGACTGGCTAGAGGGCCTTGAAGGCTGGGAAGTTTTCGGGATTTGCGAAAGTCCGATTACGGGGCCTGAGGGAAACAAGGAGTTCCTCATTGGCGCGAAATACGCGCAGGAATAGATTTGTTTATAAAACACTCGTTATTGGACGGGTTTTGCTTTGCAGATTTGTTGTTTAGTCATATGCTGCAACTGCGAAAACTTGAAGGGGGGGGAGTGGGAGCATGTTAATGATGCCGAATGAAAAGGGTGCGCCTAAGTTGGGGAGAGTTCAGTCAGTCGAGGGGATGGCTGAAGACCGTGCGCTCCGCAACCTGACCCATGAGTTGCGGACGGCCCTCAGTGTTATCATCGGTTTTTCCGAGTCTATGCGGAGTGAACTTTACGGCCCGCTATCCAATGAACGCTACAAGGATTACGCCGAAGGCATTTTCCATTCCGGACGCCATCTTATCGATCTTATCGACGGCTATGCTGATTTCGTCGCCCTTAACGAAGGTTCGCTCGAGTTGCAGGATGAACCGGTTAATTTGGAATTCTCTATCGGCAAGGTCGTGCGGAATTTTTCGCCGAGAGCGGCTAAAAACCAAGTATCCGTTTCGACCAATAAGCTTGAAGACCTTCCCGTTCTAAACGTCGATAAGGCGCGCTTTAAACAGGTTCTTTCAGCTATTCTTTTTCATGCCATTCAGCGGGTGCCCAATGGCGGTGATATCGACGTGCGGGCCAAGGTTCAGGACGGCGATGTTATTATCAGGGTGCGTCATAGTGGTGCAGCTATGACGGAAGGTGAAATTGCAGAAGCCATGAGAGAACCTATTTCAACGGCTCCCAATTGGCTCTACCGGCGGGAAGAAAGCGCTGGGCTTGGTTTATTCATGGCTCATCGCATGACTGAAGCGTTAGGCGGTAGTTTCGCCATAGCCAGTAAGCCGGGGAAAGGCACCATGGTTAAACTGCGTTTTCCAAACGAGCGAGTTGTTGGCTGACCCTAAGGCTCGTCGTTTTCAGCTAAGGGAGTGAAAGCGTTGAGGATTAGATCGTTCAGCGCCTTGGGTTTGCCGGATTGAAGGTCGATATAGACCCAGTTCGTTTCGGCCCGAGCTAGCAGCGCGCCGTCGCTTTTGCGGAAAAATTTATACTTCCTGAGCGACGTAACTTTCTTGAGATTGGAAATCCAGGTCAGGGCTTCCACTTCCTCACCCTCAAAAGTCGGCGATAGATAATCGATATGGTGTGTCCGCGCCACCCAGGCGGCTCGATTATCTTCGTAGACCCCACGGCTTAGACCAACGGCGTTTGAGTGCAAGGTCGCCACATCCTGCATCCATTGAACGTAGACCACGTTGTTAACGTGACCATTAACGTCAATGGCGTCGGTTGGGACGGTGAAAACGTGCTTAAAAATGGGCGATTCTTTTGCTGACATTGAGCGGCCTATTCGTCGAAAAACGCCGGAGCCTACCAAACGGAAACTCGTAACGCGAGGGGGATGTATAACTGTTAGCGTAAACGTTGATTAAGTGATGCTATTCTTCTATAAGAACGGCAATAATTAAGAAATGTGATAATTTAAAACAAAATACTGCGGCTATGAAATCTTCCGGTGGGTCCGTTGCCTCTCTTTCGATGGGGCAATTCATTCTGATTTTGTCCTTTGTCGTCGCCCTGCTTTCGGCTGGCGTGGTGCTTTTTCTCTCCAAGTATGTAGAGGAAAAAGCAATCGGCGATATCGCGCTTAAAGAAGGGCGGCAAACATCGCAACTGGTGTTCCAGGGGCTTTATTCCGTCATGGAGCGGGGGTGGACCAAGGACGACATTCATAAAACGGTTGAGCGGCTCAATAGCAGCCTTCCAGGTCTCGATATTAAGGTGTTCCGAGGCGCGCCGGTTATTCGTGAGTTTGGCGATATTGCCGTTGAGAAGGCTCTGCGAGAGAACGACCCTGTGGTTCGGCAGGCATTGCGCGACGGAAAAGAAGCCATGCTGATGGCGTCGGGCGCTATTCGTTATATCTACCCCATGGTGGTCAAAAAGAAATGCCAGCGGTGTCACGAAGCTAAATTGGGTGAGGTCAACGGGGTAATCGACATCACCTATCCGGTGGAAGACCTAAAGGTTTCGGTCGGTTTCGTGATGAAGACTTTGGTCGGCACCTTCGCTGTCTTCCTGTTCGGAATTTTCGTTATCATTTACTTCAAGCTGCGTTTCTTTATCGCTTCGCCGGTAAAACAGCTTGTAACGGTGATGCGGGACATCATCTCGGACAGCAATCTCAGCCGGAGGGTTGAGGGGCAGAAAATTCGCATTCGAGAGCTTTCCAATCTGAGCGAATACTTCAACCGGCTGCTTTCGACCATTCAGGATTATCAGGATCAGCTTGAAGAGTTGACGTCCCGCGACCCTTTGACCAAGCTCTATAACCGCCGCAGTTTCGAAAAATTTGTCGGGACCGAGATCAGCCGCTCCCAACGTCACAAACGGCAGTTTGCACTGCTCTATTTCGACGTAGACAGTTTCAAGCATGTCAACGATAGCTTCGGTCACCCCATTGGGGACGTTCTGCTCAAGCAGCTTGGGGTCCTGATGGAAGAAGAGTTGCGCAAGACCGACGTGCTGGCGCGGATTAGTGGCGATGAATTCGCCATTATGTTGCCGGAAACGGATTTAGCCGGAGCGGCCGATGTGGCTGAAAAAATCCGCAGGCAGATCTCTGAAACCAGTTTCCAGTTGCCCGAAGGCTCGACACGTGTGCAGGTGAGCGTCGGCGTGGCCGGATTTCCCGAGAATGGCGAATCGGTGGACAAGCTCTCTATCGCCATGGAAGTGGCGATGTATAAAGCCAAACGGTTGGGTAAAAACCGGGTTTCGACCATTGAAGAATCTGAAGAGCAGGCTCTTCATGAAACCATGAGCCAGGGTCGGGCGCTTCGCCTGGCGATTGACGAAGACCGTATCGAGCCGTTTTTCCAGCCAATCGTCGAAACCGCGACCGGTGAGATTTACGCCTATGAAGTTCTGGCGCGGATTCGGGAAGACGACGATCACGTCCCTGCCGGGAAATTTATTGAAGCGGCCGAAGAGTTGGGATTGTCCAATGAGATTGACGATCACATCTTTGCCAAAGGCTTAAAAGCCTTCGCCGCAATGAAAAACTCGAAGACCAAAATTTTCTTCAATCTATCGCCTAAGCGCATTGCCGATTTAGGGCGTATGCGTGGCATGGCCGAGCAGGTGCGCCGTCACGGTATTCCTCCAGAGAAAGTGGTTTTGGAAATTACCGAGCGCGAAGCTCTCCCCAACATCGGTCAGTTGATCGAGTTGGTCGATTGGATGCGTGAAGAAGGGTTCAGTTTCGCCATCGACGATTTCGGTAGCGGTTTCTCGTCGTTTATCTATCTCAAATATCTCACCGTCGACTACGTCAAGATTGAGGGCAGTTTCGTCCGGCATGCGGCCAATGATGAGAAAGATCACATCATGGTCCGGCATATCCACAACATGGCCAATGAGTTCGGCCTGAAAACCATCGGTGAATTCGTCGAAGATGAGGACGCATTGGAAGTGCTGCAGAAAATCGGTGTCGATTTCTGTCAGGGCTATCATATGGGGCGGCCCGAGCGGCCGGTGGCGGCTGAGTAAGCTTAAAGTTCTAAGCCTGGGGGTTGAGTAGGGCCGAGGTGGGGCTGTCCATATGGTTGATAATGACCCGCTCGTCTTTTACCTTGGCGCGCCCTTCGGCCACCAGTTTCAATGCCAACGGATAAATTCGGTGTTCTTCGGCGAGCACCCGTTTGGCGAGGGTGTCCGGCGTATCGTCGCCATGCACCGGAACGGCGGCTTGGACGATAATTGGTCCGTCGTCCATGGCCGGGCGAACGAAATGCACCGTGCAGCCGGTAAACCTTGCGCCGAATTCAATCACCCGCTCGTGAATATGCAGCCCCTTAAAGGCGGGAAGCAGAGAGGGGTGAATATTGATCAGACGGTCGGTCCACTGGTTGACGAAGCCGTCGGTCAGGAGACGCATGAAACCAGCGAGACAAATGAATTCCGCGCCGGAATCTGTAATGGCCTGCTGCAGAGCCGCTTCGAAGGGCTCTCGGCCCTCATAGTCCTTGTGATTGATCACTCTCGTCGGAATGCCCATCTGCTCGGCTCGTGTTAGACCGAAAGCGCCGGGTACGTTGGAAATGACCTGAACGATTTCGGCTGGATAGGTCGGATCGGCTGCGGCGTCAATCAGGGCTTGGAGGTTGGAACCGCTGCCTGAAACGAGAACGCTGACCTTTAGCCTCGCCATGTATCGAGCCCTTTCAGGACCACCTGAGCCTCATCGCCCGAACGGGCCTCGACCGCACCGATTCGAGATACTGTTTCGCCATGATCGGTAAGGGCTGCTTCTACGGCTTCAAGTTTATCCTGCTCGATGGCGATGACCATGCCAAGGCCGCAGTTGAAAGTGCGCGCCATTTCTTCGGCAGCCACGTTGCCTTGACTCATGAGCCATTGAAACACTGGTGGTAGATCCCAGGCGGAACAGTCGATTTCGACCTTCACTTCCTTGGGCAGCACCCGAGGAATGTTCTCGTAAAGCCCGCCGCCGGTAATGTGCGAAATCGCTTTAACACCGCCGGTCTTATGGGCGGCGAGGCAGCTCTTGACGTAGATTCTAGTTGGCGCCAGAAGGGCCTGACCGAGGGTTTTGCCATTTTCAAACGGGGCGTCGACACTGTAGGCCAATCCCGTTTTCTCGACGATTTTGCGGACCAGCGAATAGCCATTGGAATGAACGCCACTGGAGCTTAGGCCTAAAAGAACGTCGCCGGGTTGTGCGGCGTCTCCGGCCAGAAGCTTACTGCGTTCCACCGCGCCGACCGAAAAACCGGCCAGATCATAGTGGCCGTCGTCGTACATGCCGGGCATTTCCGCCGTTTCGCCGCCAATCAGTGCGCAGTTGGCTTGTTTGCAGCCTTCGGCAATACCTGAAACGATGGCGCGCCCGGCCTCCACGCTCAACTTACCCGTGGCGAAATAGTCGAGAAAGAATAAAGGCTCAGCGCCTTGAACGACAAGGTCGTTGACGCACATGGCGACAAGGTCGATGCCGATGGTGTCATGGGTGTCGGCCGCCATGGCGACCATGAGCTTGGTGCCCACGCCGTCGGTGCCGGAAACCAGAATGGGATCGTCATAGCCTGCCGCTTTGAGGTCGAAAAGCGCCCCGAACCCGCCGAGCCCTGAAACGACGCCGGATCGTGTCGTTGATTTAGCGAGCGGTTTAATGGCGTCGACCAAGTCGTTTCCGGCATCGATATCGACACCGGCATCCTTGTAACTGAGGCCGGGTTTGTTCATGGTTGCGTTAATCCCTTTTTCCATCGCGCCAACGTGCTAAGTTACGCGGGCTCATCGATAGCCCTTTTTTCGACACGCTTGTCTTTCAAGGTGCGATGGGGCAATCGAGGGTAAGTTATTTCGGCGCAGAGCATACTGTATCTTGAGCGGTTTTCAATGATCGAACCATCTTATAAAGCGCCTTTTCGGGCGGTTGTGTTTTTTGTCTTGCTGGCGGCTGTTTGGGGGCTGCCAAACGGCGCAAGCGCCAATGAGGTTTTTATGGTCCGTGGGGTTAAGGTCGATGTGACGGCCGAGACGGCTGCGAAGGCGCGGACGCAGGCATTGGCCGAAGGCGAACGGATGGCTTTCGCCAAACTCATCGAGCGTCTGACCATGCGAATCGACCGGGAGCTCCTGCCGAACCTTTCAAGCAAAGAAATCAGTTCCTACATTCGTGATTTCGAGGTCGCTGAAGAGAAGAATTCTCAAGTGCGCTACCTCGCCTCACTCAATTTTACCTTCAAAGGCGATGAAATTCGCGGTTTGCTGCAGGACAATCAGATACCTTTCGCCGAAACCATGAGTAAGCCGGTTTTGGTCGTTCCCATTTATCAGAAGGCTGGGGTGCATTTGTTATGGGATGAAGGCAACGGTTGGCGGGATGCCTGGGATTCCCTTCCGGTAAGCACAGGGTTGGTGCCAATGATCCTGCCGCTGGGCGACCTTGCCGATTTGGCGACTATTCAGGCCGAGCAAGCGATCAATGGCGATGAAGTACGCTTAAACACTCTGGCCAAGCGCTATGGGGCTGCGGATTATTTGATTGCCGAAGGGATATATGTCGTTAGCCCTGAAACCGGGTTGCCGCAATTGGAAGTGACCTTGACCCGGTATGGCTCAGCTCAGAGCGAACAGACCATGCTGCTTTCGTTCGCCGCCGAAGGAGAAGAAAACGAATCCGCCCTCCTGCGTCGAGCAGCCTTTGAAGTGGCCGCTCAGGTTG
This sequence comes from uncultured Rhodospirillales bacterium, assembly GCA_965368335.1. GTDB lineage: Bacteria > Pseudomonadota > Alphaproteobacteria > Rhodospirillales > JAPHRK01 > CBDUMN01. The sequence goes on along the minus strand of CBDUMN010000023.1, from coordinate 16,504 downwards.
AAGATCACTGGAAACGCGACAATCTTATCCGATTTGGTGAAGGAGCGATCGCCTCGGTGGTTATTCCGGTGCGCGGTTTGGGCGATTGGATAGAGGCCAGGAAGCGCTTGTCTTCCATCGCGGTGATTAAAGATGCCGAGTTGGTGCTTCTCTCTCGCAATGAAGTGCAGGTCAACCTGCACTATCTCGGAACTCTGGCTCAGTTGGCTCTGGCGCTGGAGCAGGCCGATTTGCGGCTTTGGGATAGCGGCGGGCTTCTGGTGCTCGATTTGAACAAAGGTCAGGCTGCTACACCGCAGGATGATGCGCCGAATCAAGCTGGAAGCGCCGGGCAATAGGTTAACGGAGAGGCCCGGTGAGCAACCAGTTGATCGTCATTCTTCCCAATCTGATCACCCTGGCGCGGATTATCGCGGTTCCGGTGATCGTTTGGCTGATCTTAAAAGATGAAATGTTGGTCGCTTTCTGGCTGTTTTTTATCGCTGGCGTCAGCGACGCTCTTGATGGCTTTATCGCCAAGCGGTTTAACTGTCAGACGATTATCGGCGCTTTTCTCGACCCCCTGGCCGATAAAGCCTTGCTGGTTTCGGCCTACCTGTCGTTGGGCTACAAAGACATTATCGCGACTTGGTTGGTTATTCTCGTGGTGTTTCGCGATCTGGTAATTATCGGTGGGGCCCTGGTTTTCCAAGCCGTGACCCAAACCCTTCATATGGAACCATTGATGATCAGCAAGGCCAATACGCTGGCGCAGATCGTTCTCATTGGCGTATTGCTTGGCGGGCTGGGGTTCGGTCTTGAGGCGCAAACCATGGCGGCCAACCAAATCCTCACCGTCGTCGTCGCTTTCACCACGGTCGCCTCCGGGGCGGCTTATGTGTATAAATGGGGCCGTAAAGCATCCGATATGGAAAGGGATGGAGAATGAGTACGCGCCAACGGATGATCTTCTGGTTGGCCGGTTTGGCGGCTTTCCTCTTCCTGCTTTTTGCGCTTTCCGGCGTTCTAATGCCCTTTGTCGTGGGTATGGTGCTGGCGTATTTTCTCGATCCCCTGGCCGACAAGCTGGAAGATATCGGCCTGTCGCGCACATTGGCGACTACGGTTTTAACCGGTACGTTTTTTCTATTCGTCGCTCTGCTCCTGATGCTGCTATTGCCCATCCTGCAAGGGCAAATCCTCGGTTTCATTGAGCGGGTGCCGACGTATGCCGACGGACTGCGTGAGTGGCTTGCTCCGTTGATTGAGGAAGTTCAACTGAAATTGGCCGATACCGACGCCGAAAAACTTCGTCAGACCGTGGCCGGTTATGCCGGTCGGGCTTTCGAGTGGCTGACCGATATGCTGGCGGGACTGTGGAGCGGCGGCATGGCTGTGGTCAATCTGGTGTCGCTTATTTTCATCACGCCGCTAGTGACCTTTTATCTGATCCGCGATTGGGATTTGATCGTCGCCAAAATTGATGGCTGGTTGCCTCGCGAAAATGCCGAAACAATCCGCCAGCAGATCGGCTTGATCGATCAAACGCTGTCTGGGTTCTTGCGCGGCCAAGCTACGGTTTGTCTGGTTCTGGCTACTTATTACGGGGCTGCACTCTCGATTATCGGGCTTGATTTTGGCCTCATCGTAGGGATTGGTGCGGGGTTAATCTCCTTCGTTCCCTATTTTGGCGCAATTGTCGGTGTCGGTGCGGGGCTTGGCATTGCGGTTTTCCAATTTGGCGATCCTATGCATCTTGGCTTGGTGGCCGCCGTTTTTGCCGTTGGTCAACTGGCTGAGGGGTATCTGCTGACACCTAAACTCGTTGGAGAAAGAGTTGGGCTGCATCCGGTCTGGGTGATTTTCGCCTTGATGGCGGGCGGGGCGCTTTTCGGATTTACCGGTGTCGTTTTGGCCGTTCCTGCGGCTGCCGTTATCGGAGTTTTGATCCGTTTTGCTCTTGAGCGTTATCTGGACAGCCCACTCTATCAAGGGGTTGGTGGTGAAGGGAAGGGCTCGTGACCTCTGCCGCCCAGATGCCGCTGACCTTTGAACACCGCCCCTCTATGAGCGGTGAAGATTTCCTGGTTGCCGCTTGCAATGAGGAAGCGGTGGCCTGGATTGACCGTTGGCCCGACTGGCCGGGGCCGGGCCTTGCGCTCTACGGCCCCGAAGGCTGCGGTAAAACGCACTTAGCCAATGTTTTTGCCGAAAAGACCGGGGCAGCTCTCGTTACGGGCGCCGATCTAACTGCGCTTGATCCTCATGAGGTGTTGAAAGGCGGAAGCCTTTTGGTCGTCGATGGAGCCGATGCGGTGCCAAATGGGCAGAGCCTGTTTCATTTGATCAATACGATCCGTGAAGAAAACGGCGGGCTATTGTTGACGGCGCGTGAAGCCCCGGCCCGTTGGCCGGTATCTTTGCCCGATCTGGCTTCCCGGCTCAATGCCTTCCCTGCAATTGAGATTGGACCGCCTGACGATTTTCTGATGGAAGCGGTTCTTATGAAGCTTTTTTCCGACCGTCAGTTGCAGGTTGACCTGGACGTCATTAAGTATCTTTTGGTTCGAATGGAGCGTTCCTTTGCTGCAGCGCGTGCCGTTGTGGAAGTGTTGGACGCAAAGTCTCTGGCGGACCGTCGGAACATCACTGTGCCTCTGGTGCGCGCCACCTTGGCTGAGATGGAAGGAGAGGGTTGGAGATGGACTTAGGGCTCAAAGGAAAAACCGCTATTGTTTGTGGGGCAAGCAAGGGTCTGGGCTTCGGCTGTGCGCGGTCGCTGGCCCGGGAGGGCGCTGCCATTGTGTTGGTCGCTCGAACCGAAGGGCCGCTAAACGAAGCCGCTGGGCGTCTTGCCGAAGAAGCCGGTGTCACCGTTACGCCGGTCGCTGTCGACATCACCACAGCGGAAGGCAGGGGGCAAGTGCTGGCGCAATGCCCTAACCCGGATATTCTGGTGACCAACGCGGGCGGCCCGCCGCCGGGCGATTTCAGGGATTGGGAGCGGGATGATTGGATTGCCGCCGTCGATGCCAACATGCTCACCCCCATAGAGCTGATCAAGGCGACGGTGGATGGGATGATGGAGCGCCGGTTTGGGCGTATTGTCAATATCACCTCAGCCGCGGTTAAAGCGCCCATCGATGTTTTGGGGCTTTCCAATGGTGCGCGTTCCGGATTGACCGGATTCATCGCTGGGTTGGCTCGCAAAACCGCTAGATCCAATGTCACCATCAACAACCTGTTGCCCGGCCCGTTTGAGACTGATCGACTGCAATCGATCCTTTCCGCGACGGCGCAGACCCAGGGTAAGACGGTTGAAGAGGTGCGCGAAGCCCGCATGAATGATAATCCGACCGGTCGTTTTGGCGACCCGCAGGAGTTTGGCGATGCCTGTGCTTTTCTATGTAGCGCCCAGGCGGGATATATCACCGGGCAAAACCTGCTGCTCGATGGCGGGGCTTATCCGGGCACATTTTAGCTTTTCTGAGGGGCGCGCTTTATCTTTTGGTTAGGTTGTCTTTATCGGAAAACAGAACGTAACGGTCTTTACCAGCTTCCTTAACTGCGTACATCGCTTCATCGGCGCAATGCATCAGAGCTTCAATTTCCTTGGCGTCGTCAGGATAGACGGCGATGCCGATGCTGCCGCTGATTGAAACCGATTTATTCTTATCGATAACAATGGGCTCTCGTAGCACCCGAAGTAGGTTTTCGGCGATGGCGTACAGGTCGTTATGACTGTGCAGTTCTTCCAGTACCGCGACGAATTCATCGCCGCCGACCCGTGCGACCGTGTCGGTTTTTCGTAGGCATTTTGGAATGCGTTGGGCTGTGGCTTTTAGAACCTCATCGCCCGCTGCATGACCGTGGGTGTCGTTGACCGGCTTGAAGTCGTTGAGATCGATGTAGGCGAGGGCCAGCATATAGCCATGCCGCTGGGCGCGTTTGAGAGCTTCGTCCAGGCGGTCTTCCAATAATAAGCGGTTTGGCAGGTCGGTCAGGCTATCATGGTGGGCCATATGGAAGATGCGCTGTTCCTGCTGTTTGCGCAGAGTGATATCGCGCACTACGCTGGTAAAAGCTTTTTTTCCGTCATGTGAAGCTTCACGGAAGGAAACCTCAACGGGGAACTCATGCCCATCTTTGCGACGCCCCATCGCTTCGCATTGCTCTGCAATCAATGCCTCAAGGCCGTTTTGCAGACATTTGTCGTCGTTCTTTTCGACGTCGACTTCATTTTTCTTGGGCGGGATCATCAGGGTTCGGATGTTTTTTCCCAGGGCTTCTTGTCTGGAAAAACCGAAAATGGCTTCAGCCGCTGGGTTGAAAGATTCGATGCGGCCTTCCTGATCGAGCGTAATGATACCGTCAGCGACCGTATTGAGAATTTCCTGGAGCCGCGCTTCCCTTGATCTAAGCGCACGTGCGGCCTTAAGGTGGCCGGTGATATCGCGAGCTTCGATCAGAAATTCCCGGCCTTCGTCCGACATCAGGGCCGTAACCCACATTTCCGCCTCGACGACTTTGCCTTCTCTTCCGACCAACTTGAGGGAAATGATTTGATCGTCTTCGGCAAAGACCTCAAGGCCCAAGGCCGCAATTTCCAGAAAATCGTTATGAAACAAGGTCGTAATGTCCTGGCCGATTACATCGACCAGTTTATCGTATCCCAACATGGAAAGCCCATGACCGTTCATGAATACGATCTTGTTTCCGTCGCAAATGGCTGCGAGATTGTGGATATGTTCCAGCGGACGGGCAATTGCTTGCCAAGTGTCACTTTCGAGCGCCGTTTCGACGAACTCCATGCTGGTGACGGTTTCCGAGGCCATAATCCTTATTTCATTCCTTGGGCGGCTATTTAAGCATTATATATTAAGCCGAAAGAGCCTGAGTTTTTAGTTAATTATGAAATACTAAATAAAACCTTTGAAATCCAGTCGCGGTTATTCAACTATTGCGGCGCTAAGTTGGTGGCAATTCAATGTACTGTTGTTTGTCGGGTTTGAGATGTAAGGAATATTTGCGGTGAAAATCGGGGTGAAGATTTTATTGGGCGCTTGGGCGGTTGTCGTTTTCTCCGGTTCGGCTTGGGCCGAGGATGAAGGGACTATTGTTCGACTCGATGCCGTGCGTTCCGAGCCTATGGAACAAACCATGCCGGTTCTTGGCCGGTTGATCGCCCGGCAAACGGGGGTTGTGGCGTCACGCTCGAAAGGGGCGGTGGGGGAATTAACCGTTTCCGTGGGGGATCGGGTTGAAAAAGGACAGGTGCTTGCCCGGTTGGTTGCCGAGCGACTGGAGTGGCAACGTCAACTCGGTGTTGCTGAAGTGCAGGTTGCAGAAGCCGCCATGGAGGCCTCGGAAGCACAGCTTAAACTGCTCAACCAGGAGCTGGCGCGCTTGGAGCGCTTGCGTAAATCGGCTGCTTTCAGTCAGGCCCGTCTTGAAGATAAAAACCAGGAAATGCTTAAGGCCAAAAGCAATTTTGCGGCGGCCAGGGCGGCTCATGTTCAAGCCAAAGCAAACCTGGAGCTTTTGGAGATCGATTTGAAGGATGCAGAGGTTGTCGCGCCCTATCCGGGGGTGGTGACTGTGCGTCATACGGAGGTCGGCGCCTATCTCAATGTTGGCGCGCCGGTGGTTACCCTTTTGGACGATGAAAGCATGGAGCTTGAGGCTGATGTGCCTTCTACCCGGATCGTGGGGTTGACGCCAGGACGCGAGATTGCTGTGGAAATTGGCGGAGAAAAGGGGCTATCGGCTTCGGTTCGTGCTGTTGTACCTCAGGAAAACCCGCTGACCCGAACGCGAGCCGTCAGGTTTACCCCCAAGTTCGATACGGCTCAGCGATTCGCCGCCAATCAAAGCGCCACGCTTAAAGTGCCGATTGGTGAGGCGCGGAACGTGACGACCGTGCACAAGGATGCTGTACTCAATCGCAAAGGTCGCCAATTGGTTTTTGTCGCTGAAAAGGATGCCGCGGAAATCCGTCCGGTTCAGTTGGGCGATGCTATTGGACAACGATTTGAAGTGTTGTCCGGTTTGGAAAATGGTGATCGAGTTGTCGTGCGCGGGAATGAGCGTCTGCGTCCTGGTGAAAAAATTAAGGTTGGCAGCTAAATTATGAACCTCATTAAGGTTTCCATTGAGCGCCCCATCGCCGTTATGGCGGCGGTTTTGATGACCGTTATGTTCGGGTTGGTGGCGCTTCAGACTATTCCGATTCAATTGACCCCTGACGTGCGCCGTCCGGTGATTACCATAACAACTACTTGGCCAGGTGCTGCGCCTGCTGAAATTGAGCGGGAAATCGTCAATCGCCAGGAAGAGGTGCTGCGCGGTCTTGAAGGTCTGGAGGAAATGTCCAGCAGTTCCCAGGACGGTCGCGGTCAGGTAACGTTGGAGTTTGCCGCTAATCAGGACATGGACCGGGCGCTTTTGCTCGTTTCTAACCGCTTGGATCGGGTTTCCGGCTACCCTGATGAAGCCGATGAACCGTCGCTTGACACGGCGGGGAGCGAAGATACGCCGATTACCTGGATGATTCTGAAGCGTATGGATGGCAACACCCAACCGATCCATACCTTTGGCGATTTTGTCGAGGATGTCATTCAGGACCGAATTGAACGGGTGCCCGGCGTCTCGCAAACCAACGTTTTCGGTGGTGCGGAGCGGGAACTGGTGGTGACGATCGATCCAACCGAACTCAGTCGTTACGGACTGACGGTGCCGCAGGTCGTCGATATTCTGCGTCAGGCCAATGCGTCGGTTTCTGCGGGTGACGTAGAGGAAGGAAAGCGCCGTTACGTGGTGCGTACCGAAGGTGAGTTCACCACGCCAGAACAGGTGCGTCAGGTGGTTCTTCGAACGGTTGAGGATCAGACCACAGGGCGGGTTGCACGCTTAACTGTCGGCGACATCGGAACGGTTACGTTCTCCTATAAGGAAGCTTCGGCGATTATTCGGCATCTGGGCGAGCCAGCACTAGCCATCAACGCGGTGCGGGAAACGGGAGCCAACGTGATCGAAACCATGCGTGGCGTCCGAGCCGCCATCGAGGAGTTGAATGAAGGAGCTTTACCGCGGCAGAAGCTTAAGCTCGAGCAGGTCTATGACGAGACGGTTTACATCAATTCGGCTATCGATTTGGTCCAGCAGAATATTTGGGTCGGCGGTTTGCTGGCGGCCATTGTGTTGTTGATGTTCCTGCGCTCCGGCCGTGCAACTCTCGTGGTGTCGCTGGCTATTCCCGTTTCGGTTATCGGGTCGTTTGTCGCCATGGCCGCCATGGGGCGCTCAATCAATGTGATTTCCTTGGCCGGGATTGCATTTGCCGTCGGGATGGTGGTGGATGCCGCCATTGTGGTTCTTGAAAACATCTATCGGCTGCGCCAGGAAGGTAAACGACGCAGCGTTGCCGCTTATCTCGGCGCATCGCAGGTTTGGGGAGCGGTGCTTGTCTCCGCGCTCACGACAGTCATGGTTTTCATTCCCGTGTTGGTCATGAATTTGGAAATTGGCCAGTTGTTCCGCGATATCGCCGTGGCGATATCCGTTTCGGTTATTCTGTCGCTGGTTGTTGCTGTGACGGTTATTCCGGCGCTTGCGAGCAAGCTATTCAAGGAAGAGTTCACCGACGATAGCGGCATGAAGATTCCGGTTATCGATACGTTGGGCCGTTTGTTTCTCAACACAATTCTGGCATCTACGCGAATCATCGTCAGCAATAAGATGATTGCGGCTTCCGTTGTCGTCGGCTTGATTGGCGTCGCTTCGCTGGCCAGCTATCTCATGCTGCCCAAGATGGAGTATTTGCCGGAAGGGAACCGAAATCTGGTGTTCGGAGTTTTGCAGCCTCCTCCCGGATATAATTTGGACACCATGACCGGTATTGCGAACCAATTTGAGGATGCCGCTCGTCCGCTTTGGGCCAACGTGACAGGGCCGGAAGCAAAAGAGGGGGAGCCACCTAAAATTGAGAACTTCTTCTTCGTCGCGCGGCGCGGACAAACCTTTGTCGGTGCTTCCGCCGTTGAAGCTGAACGCGCATCGGAATTGATCCCGGTTTTGCAGGCAGAGGTTTTCAAAGAACCGGGGACCTATGGCTTTGTGACCCAGCCTTCGCTGTTTGGGCGGACTATCGGCAGTGGGCGGGCTATCGAGTTGAATGTTTCCGGTGCCGACCTTGAGAAAGTCTTGGACGTAGCCTTGCAGGCGACGGGCCGTATTGTCAAGCTTCTGCCCCGAGAAGAAGGTAATCAGTTCCGCCCAATTCCGGGCCTTGAGTTGGGTTCGCCAGAACTCAGAGTATTCCCCAATCCGACCCGTTTGGCTGACAATGGCGTTACGGCGCGCGAATTGGGCGCGACTCTCGACGCCTTTAATGATGGGCTGCGGGTTGCCGAAATTACGGTGGGCGGGAAACGTATTGATTTGACATTGAAAGGCACCCAGGGGCAGGTCACGGAAACCCAGGGGATCGAAACGCTGCCGATTGTTACTAAAAATGGCGACATTTTGCCGGTTTCATCGGTGTCTGACGTCAAGGTAACCTCCGGTCCAACCGAGATTCGACATATTGAGCGTGAGCGTACCGTTACGCTCAACCTGAGACCGCGTACCGATATGCCGCTTGAGGAAGCGATGGATGTCCTCAGGGAAAAGGTTATGGCGCCGATGCGTGAAGAAGGATTACCGACAGGCGTACGATTTAGCATGTCAGGCACCGCCGATAAGCTGTCGCAGACATGGAACGTTATGGTGGTCGATCTGCTGATTGCCATTGTCATTGTCTATCTGGTCATGGCGGTGTTGTTCGAGAGTTTCGGCTATCCGTTTATCATCATGCTTTCCGTGCCGCTTGCGACGGCGGGGGGTGTCGGCGGGTTAGCGCTGCTCAACCTGTTTACTTATCACCCGCTTGATATGCTAACCCTGCTCGGTTTCGTCATTCTGGTCGGGATTGTCGTTAACAATGCCATTTTGCTGGTTCACCAAACTCTTTACCACGCGCGGGAAGAGGGGATGGAATTCGCTGAAGCCATTATCGAGGCGACGCGCAATCGAATTCGACCGATCTTTATGTCAACCCTGACCAGCGTGTTCGGCATGTTGCCGTTGGTGGTTTTCCCCGGTGCGGGATCGGAGCTTTACCGTGGGCTGGGTTCGGTTGTGGTTGGCGGCCTGTTTCTTTCGGCGATTCTGACCCTTGGCATTATTCCGCCGTTGCTGACTCTGCTTGGCAAACCTTCCGCCAAATCGGCTAGTAAACGGCTTGAAAATATTGAAGGAGAAGCTGCCGAATAGCCGCTTAGGTGCTGCTGTTTGACAGCCGATTCGGCTTCTTCCATCTTGCCCTTTTATACCCCTTGATTGTTTCTCCTGATGGAGACTCTAGGGATGAGCCTAGTCGATCACTAGGGAAAACGCTTTAATGTCATAGGGATATCTGACATAAAACATCAAGAAAATGTATAATAAATAGAATATATGGCGATTTTCATGTTTTTAGTGGTGATTTAATAATAATCTCCTTATATAATGTTTATTGAATAAACGCCGTTGGCTTTCTGACGGCGTTGCCCGAAGGTCAGGGAGAAAAAATGAGGGTTTTATCCGTGACCGTGGGGGATCTGTAGAACATTGGCGTTGGTTTGGGAAACGGCGCTGCGAGGAGGTTTTAAACAATGGGTTTAATGACCAACAATATTGAGAAGCTCCAAGAGAATGCCCAGCGGGCCAGCTCACTTCTGAAAGCCATGAGTAACCAGCATCGACTCCTTATTCTTTGCCAGTTAATTCATGGGGAAAAATCGGTTGGTGAGCTTGAGGGTATTATCGGTTTAAGTCAGTCGGCTTTGTCGCAGCATTTGGCGCGTCTCCGTCGCGACAATCTGGTGACGACTCGGCGTTCGGCTCAAACCATCTTTTATTCGCTTGAGGGCGAAGAAGCCGCCGCGGTGATTGAAACCCTTTATGGTCTCTATTGCGCCAACGGCCAAAATATCACGACGGGCGCCCCGAAGATGGCGGCCAATATGTGACGATTGACTATAGAGGCGTACAAGCGTTTTTATATGATAAGAACGGCCGCTCCTATTTGGGGCGGTCTTCTTCTATGTGTCTGGGCCGAATGAAGGCTTCCAGTTTGCCTTTATGGGCCCCTATCTTACGCCATTTATCGACGTCGAAATCGATTACTGAGAGGGCGGCCGTCGGGTATTTCTGATAGAGCCGGTTAAGAACATCTACGTCGCCGTAGGCCGAAAGATCGTTGGCGAGAATCTCGATGCCAGGATTGTGCCCAATGACCATCAGGCTGTTATGGGTGTCGGGCGAAGCCTGAACTTGCTTAAGGATATGCGAAGCCGAGGCCAGATAGAGGCCTTCGGAAACATCCAGCTCCGGAGTGCTTTCAAGTTTAGCCAGTATCCGGTCGAGAGTTTGCTGAGTGCGCTTGGCCGCCGAACAGAGGATCAGGCCAGGCTCCCATCCTTGATCGGTCATCATCTGGCCCATGGCTGGAGCAGCTTCGCGTCCACGTTTGTTGAGCGGCCGGTCGAAATCGTCAAGCGACGGGTCCTTCCAGTTGGATTTTGCGTGGCGTAGTAAAAAGAGGCGGCGTCCCATGAATCTCCCCAGATACGGCGAAAAGCCTTTCTACCCAACAGACTAGGCATATAACACGAAATTTTTATGACAGGGAACTTTTTGCTGTTCCCGGCCATGACAGAGGCGTTGCAACCCGATAGTATTACCCTTTCCCGGTAGGGATGAAAAAAATCAAACTCAAGGCGACGGCGGCAAAGCAAACAATGACCGGAAACGCAGTGGAACAAACAGGCAATACCGAATCTGAAACTCTGACTTTTGAATCGAGTGAGCGCTTTATCAACCGGGAGCTTTCTTGGCTGGCTTTCAATACGAGAGTGCTGGAAGAGGCGTCCAATATGCGTCACCCGCTGTTGGAACGGCTTCGGTTTCTTTCGATCTCAGCCGCCAACCTGGATGAGTTTTACATGGTTCGCGTGGCCGGCTTGAAAGGCCAGGTCAAGGCGGGGATTAAGACGTTGAGCCAGGACGGCCTAACAGCCCAGCAACAATTGGACGCCATTCAGGATTCCGCTTTGCAGCTGATCCGTGGGCAACAGGACGTTTGGCACTCTTTGACCGAGGAAATACGCGAAGCCGGTATTAGTGTGGTCACCGAGAATGAATTGACGAAGAAAGACACGGCCTGGCTTGACGTCCACTTCATGGAGCATATCTTTCCGATGCTCACACCGCTGGCCATTGATCCGGCGCACCCGTTCCCCTTCATTCAAAATTTTGGTTTCGCTCTAGCGCTTGAGTTGGGTGGGGTTTCGGAAGGTGATGCTGAGGAAGCGCTGATTCCGGTTCCCCACTTGCTGGACCGGATGATTCGATTGCCTGAGAACGGCAAGTCCATCCGCTTTATCCCGGTTGAAAATGTTATCGGTCTTTTTCTTGACCGGCTGTTTCCTAATATTAAAACCCGGCTTGGCGGTCAGTTCCGTATCATTCGAGATTCGGAAATGGAGATTGACGAAGAGGCTGAAGACCTTGTGGTGACCTTCGAATCGGCGCTTAAACAACGCAAGCGCGGTCACGTTATTCGCATGACCGTAACCTCGGGCATGCCTGAACACCTCAAGGCGACGATTATCGAAAATCTCGGGGTCGATGAAGAAGATGTTTTCGAATTGGACGGCATTCTTGGGCTTGCTGACGTCAAAGAAGTGATCGTCGATGACCGGACCGATTTGCTGTTTCCGCCGTTTAACGCACGCTTTCCCGAGCGTGTGCGAGAGTTTGGCGGAGATTGCTTCGCCGCCATTCGTCACAAGGATATCATCGTCCATCATCCCTATGAGAGCTTCGATGTGGTGGTCCGCTTTATCCGGCAAGCGGCGGCGGACCCTGATGTGGTGGCGATTAAGCAAACTCTTTACCGCACCAGCGCCAATTCACCGATTATCGAGGCCCTGGTCGAAGCCGCCGAGGCGGGCAAGAACGTGACGGCCATGGTCGAGCTCAAGGCGCGCTTCGATGAAGAGGCCAATATCCGTTGGGCCCGCGACCTCGAGCGTGCCGGCGTGCAGGTTGTCTATGGATTTATGGACAAAAAAACGCACGCGAAAATCAACATGGTGGTGCGCCGTGAAGGCACGGAACTTCGCACCTATGTGCATTACGGGACGGGGAACTATCATCCCATCACGGCGAAAATTTATACTGACCTTTCCTTCTTCACCTGCGACCCCGATCTGGGGCGTGACGCTGCGCGGGTTTTCAACTTCATGACCGGCTACGCCAAGCCTGAAAAGCTACGCAAGCTGCATATTGCGCCGATTTCTCTAAAGGAGATGTTGGTTGAAGAAATTGAAGCCGAAATTGCTCATGTCAAGGCAGGGCGTCCCGGTGCGATTTGGGCCAAAATGAACTCTCTGGTCGATCCGGTGGTGATCGATGCGCTTTACCGTGCGTCGCAGGCGGGGGTGAAGATTGAGTTGGTGATCCGCGGCATTTGCTGTCTGCGTCCCGGTATTCGAGGTTTCTCGGACAATATCAGAGTTAAGAGTATCGTCGGGCGGTTCCTTGAGCATTCGCGGATTGTCTGTTTCGGAAACGGCAAGGCGCTTCCCTCGTCGAAGGCCAAAATATTCATTTCTTCGGCCGATTGGATGCCGCGCAACTTGGATGGCCGTGTTGAGATCTGCGTTCCCATTGAAAACGATACCGTCCACCAACAGGTGATGGATCAGATCATGATTGCGAACCTCAAGGATGAGACGCAATCGTGGTATTTACAGCCCGATGGGAGCTTCGAGCGCGTTCCGGCCAAGGAGGACGGCTTCTGCGCCCATACCTTCTTTATGACCAATCCCAGCCTTTCGGGACGCGGCAGCGCCTTAAGCAAGGGCGACTTGCCTAAGCTTCTGTTTAATAAAAACTAGGGCCAAGCAGAAAAAGCTTAGACGTAAAGGATCAGAATATGGAGGGTGACCGCCCGAAACATATGACCATGAACGGCGGCATCGCCGTTCTCGATATCGGGTCAAACTCGGTACGTATGGTCATTTACGATGGCTTCGCTCGGGTGCCGTTTCCCCTGTTCAACGAGAAGGTGGCTTGTGGTCTGGGGCGGGGGTTGGCGCAGACCGGCAGGCTGAGCCCGGAAGGGGTGGCGCTGGCGAAGAAAGCCCTGACGCGGTTTGTCAAAATGGGGCGGTTTCTGGGTGTCGCGCGAACGGATCTGTTGGCCACGGCGGCTATGCGCGATGCGGAAGACGGCCCCGAATTCGCCCAATGGGTCGGAGGCCTCTTCGGAACGCCGGTCAAAATCCTTTCAGGAGCAGATGAGGCCCGCTTGGCAGCGCATGGCGTACTTTGTGGTGTGCCGGAGGCCGATGGTTTCGTGGGCGACATGGGCGGCGGCAGTATGGATGTGGTCGCCATTGAGCATGGCCGGTTTGGCAATCATGAAACCCTGCCTCTGGGGCACCTTCGCTTGGTCGAAGAGTCCGATGGCAAAATCGAAAAAGCGGCGTCTTTTATTGAAGACCATCTAGCCAAAATCCCTTGGGTTGGGGCTGCGCGGTCGCGGAATTTCTATATCGTCGGTGGGGCGTGGCGATCCATTGCCCGGGTGTTTATGCATAAGGCTGACTATCCGTTAAATGTAATCGACAACTATACGTTGCCTACAGAAGAAGCCGTGGAGTTGCTGAATTGGATTATCAAAGCCACTCCCGATGAGCTTTCGGCTATTCCCTCCGTTGCCAAGCGCCGCGTTGCCCCTTTGCCGTTGGTCGCCTTGGTTATGCGACGCCTCATTGAACTGTCCGAGCCGTCAAATCTGATTTTTTCCGGCTACTCCATGCGTGAAGGCCAGTTTCTTAAGAGCTTGCCGGACGAATTTCGCCACGAAGACCCTTTGCTTGCCGCCTGCACCCGGCTGGTCCAGCAACGGGGTCGTTTTGAGGCCCATGGGCATGTGATTTTCGACTGGATGACGCCGTTGTTTCCGGTGGAGAGCAAGGATGAACGCCGTCTGCGGCTGGTTACCTGTTTGCTTTCGGATATTTCCTGGTTTGAGCATCCCGATTTCCGGGCGACCCATGCTTTTCAGCGTACGCTCCATCTGCCTTTTGCCGGGCTTACGCACCGCGACCGGGCCATTTTGGCTTTTGCCATCGCGTTCCGTTATGACGGCGAGCCTAAATTCTTTGAGGAAACGGGAATCCAACGGCTGATCGATGATGAGGGTCTGCAACAGGCCCGGACGGTGGGAGCCGCCCTTCGGTTGGCCAATACCCTCTGTCACGGTGCACCTGGGCTTCTTGGCAAGACGGGCCTAACCTACGATGGCGGTGTTCTAGAGCTTTCCTTGCCCGACGACGGTATCATCTTCGCCAATGATCCCGTCCTTCGGCGCGTGCAGGCTTTAGTCAAGGCTGTTGGTGGTGAGAAGGGCGTTTTGACCGGTGGTTAGTCGCTGATTTGGGCCAAGTGTACCTTGCGCCCCTTCAGACTCAAGGCCAACTCACCGCGCATCAGTTTCAATGCGTCTTTGCCGAACATTTCATAACGCCAGCCATGCAGGGCGGGGATATCCGCTTCTTCGCCGTCGGCCGCCAGAAGATCGATGTCGGCCGATGAGGCGACGAGCTTTGCCGCCACGTCGTTGGCTTGGCACTTAACCCGTAGAAGCATTTTGAGAAATTCAGCGACCGGGCCGATATTGTTGGGCAGGCGGGGGCGGTCGGGTAAAGCGGGTAGCTGATCATCGGGCACCGCAAGGCCGCGTGCGACAGCTTCAATGATTGCCGCCCCGCCGCGTCCTTCCGCCAGGCCTTTGCCCATGCCGCGAACCCTCAGTAGATCATGGACCGTTTGGGGGGCGCTATGGGATATCTCGACGATGGCTTCGTCGCGCAGGATGCGTTGGCGGGGGACGTTGCGGCTTTGTGCATCGGCTTCGCGCCAAGCGGCGACTTCTTGCAAAATAGCTAGCATACGCGGCTTGACGCCACGGCCCTTCTTGACCCGATTCCAGGCGTCTTCCGGGCGCATTTCATAGGTGTCGGAGTCCGTCAGGACGGCCATTTCCTCTTCCACCCAGGCTTCCCGGTCGTTCTGTGAAAGCTTGGCGTGAAGCTTGTCGTAGACTTCGCGCAGATGGGTAACGTCGGAAATGGCGTATTTAATCTGCTTATTGGTCAGCGGGCGACGCGACCAATCGGTGAAGCGAGAAGATTTATCGATACGGCCCTTGGTCAGTTTGGTGACCAGGGTTTCATAACCCGCCTGTTCGCCGAACCCGCAAACCATGGCCGCTACTTGCGTGTCGTAGAGCGGGGCGGGCACTTCCCCCATCAGCTGATAGAAAATTTCCAAGTCCTGTCGGGCTGCGTGAAAAACCTTGAGTACGCTAGGATCGCGCATCAGGTGCAGCAAACTGTCGAGCTTGAGTTTGTCCGAAAGAGGGTCGATTGCCGCCTCTTCCTTCGGTCCAGCCACCTGAATCAGGCAGAGCTGAGGCCAATAGGTTTTCTCCCGCATGAATTCCGTATCGACCGTGATGTAGTCGGCTTCGGCCATGCGTTCGCAGAAGGCTTCGAGGTCTTTTGTTTTTGTGATCACATTCATGACGCGCGGGTATACACGGAAATGCATGTATTAGGAAGGGGGTGGGTAAGGGGCGGGACAAAAACCCAAACGGTGTGTTTTTTTGGTCGAAATCATCGTTAAAGGCGGCATCGCGGCTTGACAAAAGGCTCCCAAGGGTGTGGATATGCGCGCTCCAGTTTTCTCCAATTAAGTTGATCGCGCAAAGAGGCGAAACCCGTGTCCATGCATCCTTATCGTACGCACACCTGCAACGACATCCGTAACGACCACACCGGCGAAATTGTTCGCCTTTCCGGTTGGGTCCATCGCAAGCGGGATCACGGCAATCTGCTGTTCATTGATTTGCGCGACCATTACGGCCTGACCCAATGCGTTGTCGATATTTCGTCCGAGCATTTTCCGGTGCTTGAAAAGGTTCGGCCCGAGAGCGTGATCACCGTCACTGGGAAAGTGGTCAAGCGCTCCGAAGAGACGATCAACTCCAATTTGGATACGGGCGACGTTGAAGTCTATATCGACGAATTGATTGTCGAGTCCGAAGCCGCCATGCTGCCCATGCAGGTCGCTGGTGACGCTGAGTTCCCTGAGGATATGCGCCTACGTTACCGCTTCCTCGACCTGCGCCGCGAGCAGGTGCGCAATAACATGCTGCTGCGCTCCAACGTGATTGCCGCTATGCGCAAGAATATGCTCGACCAGGGCTTTACCGAATATCAGACGCCGATCCTCACTGCTTCTTCGCCGGAAGGCGCACGGGATTATCTGGTGCCGAGCCGTAACCATCCGGGCCAGTTCTATGCCCTGCCGCAAGCGCCGCAGCAGTTCAAGCAACTGCTTATGGTTTCGGGCTTTGATAAGTATTTCC
>CBDUMN010000022.1:0-42890 GCA_965368335.1 uncultured Rhodospirillales bacterium | reverse complement strand
GCCCATCAGTCGAACTGGGCTGGATCAGAACAACCTATCGAGACTCCACAGCTAGGCGAAACGAAAGTCACATCCACTATGACTTTCAGCAGGATACTGAAAAGGATATTTCCAACAGGGGAAGGTTAGTTCTTCTGGCAAGGGATTGGTTTAAAACCCATGACGAAAATCGGTTCAAAGTAATTCAACGCCATGCGGTTGGAGGTGAGCATGAGTAAGGTGCTCCAAATGGCCGCAAGGTATTTTGGTATAGATGTCGAGTACGCGTTCTCGATCATGCAGTCCGCTAGCCATCGGTACAAAGTTTACAAAATCCCCAAACGCCAGGCAGGAAAATTTAGAACAATTGCGCAGCCCGCAAAAGAAGTGAAAATGCTACAAAGATGGCTGGTGCAGGAAGTTATTTGTGATTTACCTGTTCATGACGCTGCAACCGCTTATAGAGAAGGTCATGGCATCAAAGTTAATGCAGAGAGGCACTTGCAAAATGCTTACCTGCTGAAAATGGACTTTGAGAAGTTTTTCCCTTCAATAAAGGAAGGAGACCTGACTGCTCATATCGAAAAGTACCTGCCTCGAAAATTCAGCGCCCAAGACATTGATCTTATCTGTCGAGTTGCACTTTGGAAGCCCAAACGCAAACAGGAATTTGAACTGAGTATTGGTGGCCCAAGCTCTCCGTTCATATCAAACAGCATAGTTTATGATTTTGATGCGCTCGTAAGTGACGCATGTGCAAACATGAACGTTACCTACACGAGATATGCTGATGACTTGGCCTTCTCAACCAACGAGAAGGGTATATTGAAAAATGTTGAGGGGCTCGTGGCTCAGACTTGCGAAGCTGTAGCTTACCCACCCTTGAGGATTAACGCGGAGAAAACTGTTCATTCTTCGAAAAAGCACCGGCGTTTTGTGACAGGGATAACCTTGTCAAGCCAAGGGAAGCTCTCTTTAGGGCGGGACAGGAAACGCACCATTCGAGCCATGATACATAGGGCTATAAATGGACTATTGAGTGCTGATGAAACAGCAAGCTTAAAAGGTCTATTAGCATTTGCACTAGATGTTGAGCCGCAGTTTGTTGAGTCCATGCGCACCAAATATGGAGCAGGGCAGATTGAAGCACTGCTAAAATGGGTACCTCCAAATAGAAAATAGTGACTCCTCTCACCCCCGCAACAACTCCTCGGCGATAATGATTTTTCGCACCTCATTGGTGCCCGCGCCGATTTCGGCGAGTTTGGCGGCGCGGTAGAGGCGGTTGACTTCGCTCTCCCACATGAAGCCCATCCCGCCGTGGATTTGCACGGCGTCGTCGATGATTTTTTTGGCCCCTTCTGCGCAGAACAGGATGGCCGCCGCCGAGAGCTTGTGGACTTCGCCGCGCCCGCCGCCGCCTTGCTCCATATCGTTGCAGGCCGCCGCCACCCGGTAGGCGTAGGCGCGCATGGCTTCGAGCGTCATATACATTTCGGCGAGCTTGGCCTGGATCATCTGGAAAGCGGCGATGGGCTTGCCGAACTGCTGGCGGGTCTTGGCGTAGTCCACCGATAATTCCAGCGCCCGCTCGGCCATGCCGACCGAACTGACCGCATAGATGGTGCGCTCCAGATCGAGCCCGGACATCACCACGGCCACGCCCTTGTTTTCTTCGCCGACCCGGTTTTCCACCGGCACCCGGCAATTGTCGAACACCAGCTCGCCGGTCGGGCTGCCGCGATAGCCCATCTTGATCAGCTTTTGAGCCACCGAAAATCCGGGAAAGTCCTTCTCGACGATGAAGGCCGAAATGCCTTTGGGACCGAGATCGGGCGCAGTCTTGGCGTAGACCAGCAACACGTCGGCTACGGGTCCGTTGGTGATGAAAATCTTCGAGCCGTTCAACACGTAATGATCGCCGTCGCGCTTGGCCGTGGTGCGCATGGAACCGAGCGCATCCGACCCCGCGCCCGGCTCGGTCAGTCCCAACGCGCCGGTCAGCGTGCCGTCGCACAAGCCCGGCAGGTACTTGCGGCGCATCTCTTCACTGGCGTTGCGCAGGATGTTGTTCACACAGAGATTGTCGTGCGCCCCGTAGCTCAAACCGATGGCCGGGTTCCACTTACTGACCGACTGGAGGATCAGCGCGCTGGCGAAATAATCCATGCCCGCCCCGCCGTATTCCTCGGGCACCGTGACGCCCATATAGCCGACCTCGGCCATCTTTTTGAACACGTCCTCGGGCCACCATTCCTCGTCGTCCATCTTCTGCTGCAAGGGATAGAGCTGCTCGCGGGAGAAGCGGTCGGAAGCGTCCAGAACCTCCCGGTATTCGGGGGTCAGTTCGTATGAGGGGAGCGCCCCTAAAGCACCTTCGGTCATGGTCATAAAATCTTTCTCCTATCTAGAACGTCATGCCCGCGCGCGGGTATCCATGACTTTTCCTATTTCCTACGCCTCGTCATTCAAGTCGTGGGCACCCGCCTTCGCGGGCGCGACGGCATGTTTTGTTGGAGCTTCATTGTCTAAAATCTCATTATTCCACCGGGCTGGCGCTCGATGGGCGCGTTGAGGCTGGCGGAAATGGAAATGCCCAGCGCGTTGCGGGTATCGACCGGATCGATAATCCCGTCGTCCCACAATTCCGACGTGGCGTAGTAGGCGCTGCTCTGGCGGCTGTATTCTTCAAAGATCGGCGTCTGGATGGCGGCGATTTCTTCCTTGCCCAGTTGCTTGCCCTGCTTGGCCAGTTGGGCGACTTTCAGCATGGTCAGCGTCTTGGCTGCCTGCTCGGCCCCCATCACCGAAATTTGCGAGTTGGGCCAGGTGAACAGAAACCTTGGGTCCCAGGCCCGCCCGGCCATGCCGTAGTTGCCCGCCCCAAAGGAGCCATTGACCAGCACGGTGAACTTGGGCACATCGACGCCCGCCTGAACCATGATCATCTTGGCCCCGTCCTTGGTGATGCCTTCGCGCTCATAGTCCTTGCCGATCATGAAGCCGGTGATGTTCTGCAAGAAAACCAGCGGCACCCGGTCGCGGTCGCAGAGCTGCATGAAGTGGGCAGCCTTCTTGGCGCTATCATTGAACAACACGCCGTTGTTGCCGAGGATGCCGACCTTGTAGCCCCAGATGCGGGCGTAGCCGCAGACCAACGTCGCGCCATAGGCCGGTTGGTATTCATGGAAGCGTGAGCCATCGACGATGCGGGCGATAACCTCGCGCATGTCGAACTGCTTTTTGATGTCATCGGGGATGATCCCGTAAAGCTCGCTCGGATCGTAGAAGGGCTCTTCCGGCTCCTCCCAGTCGATCACCGACTTTTCGGTTTTGGGAAACAGCGCAACAATCTCGCGGGCCTGGCGGATGCCGTCGGCTTCGCTCTCGGCAGGGTAATCCGCCGTGCCGCTGATCTGGGTATGCACATCGCAGCCGCCCAACTCATCAGCCGTCACGTCTTCGCCGGTCGCCGCCTTCACCAAAGGCGGGCCGCCCAAAAAGATGCCGCCGGTCCCCCGTACGATCACCGCATAGTCGGAAAGCGCCGGAATATAAGCCCCGCCCGCCGTGCCGTGGCCCAACACCACCGCCACCTGGGGCACGCCCATTTTGGAGAGGATCGCCTGATTGCGGAACACCCGGCCGCCGTCGTATTTGTCGGGGAAGATTTCGGCCTGCATGGGCAGGAAGGCCCCGGCGCTGTCGGTCAGATGGACCACCGGCAAGCGGTTTTCGATGGCGATATCGAGCGCCCGGACAGACTTGGTGACGGAAAGCGGATAAAGCGCGCCGCCCTTGACCGAACTGTCCGACGCCATGACCAGAACTTCGCGCCCCGAGACGATGCCGATCCCGTTGACCATGGCCGCGCCGGGCACTTCGCCATCATAGGCTTGATTGGCCGCCAGCGACGACAATTCGAGAAACGGTGTGCCCGGATCGAGCAGCAGGTTCAAGCGGTCGCGGACGAACAGTTTGTTCTGCTTCGCCAGCCGGTCCAGATCGCGCTGCGGACGGTCGAACCGCGAGGCCTTTTGCTTGGCGTGGAATTCGGAAAGCACCTGAGTATTGTGTTCGACGTAGGCCTTAAACGTCTTGCCCTTGGTGTCGATATGGGAGCGAATACGTTCCATCAGTCTTCCTCCCCTTTCAGGCTAACCAGGGGAGCGCCCCGGTCGAACTCATCGCCTTCGGCCAGATGTATTTCTTCGACAACCCCATCCCGCCAGGCGGTAATTTGGGTTTGCAGCTTCATCGACTCGATTGTCAGTAAAACCTCGCCATTGCGCACCTCCCGGCCCGGCGCAGCCTCAACGGAAATCACCGTGCCCGGCATAGGAGCCTTGGCCGTATCTTCCGCCATCCCACCGTCGGCCACCATACTGCGCGGGTCGATTTCGTCAATCTGGTAGGTTCGGCCGTTCAACCGCACGAAGACCCGGTCGCCATCCCTGACCATCCAGACGAAATGGGTGCTGTTGTCGGCATCAAACGAGAAAGCCCCATCGCCCCTTTCGGAGATTTCGCCGTCTACAGCGGGCGAAACGTCATATCGTTCGCCATCGATCTCGAAAATCCGGTTCATCATCAGTTTCTCCACTCGCCTATGGAGGCATAGGGTTCAGGCGCGGCGGGCGGCGGGTCAATCGGTCCCTTTCCGCTTAAAGCTGCAAGGGTCAAAAGGATATCCAACTCGTCTTCGCCGATGGGCGCGGGTTTCAAGTCTCCTTCATGGGCCGCGATAAACCCCGTATTGTAGCCCCCGGCCGCAAACGCCGGATGGGCGGCAACACGAGCCAAGAAATCGATGTTGGTGGTCACGCCCAGGCAGACGGTATCTTCCAGGGCCGAAACCAGCCGTTTCAATGCGGCTTCCCGGTCGGCCCCATAGACAATCAATTTCGCCAGCATCGGATCGAAGGCGGCGGAAACCTCCATGCCCTCCCTGACGCCGCCATCAAACCGCACGCCCGGCCCTTCGGGTTCTTTAAACACCAAGAGTGGTCCTGTGACGGGTAAGAAGCCGTTGTCGGCATCTTCGGCGTAGAGTCGCGCTTCAATGGCGTGACCTTCGAAGGTAATGTCGTCCTGCGCGTGATTGAGCCCGCCGGTTTCGGCAATCGAGACCTGTTCAGCCACCAGATCGACACCGGTGATGATTTCCGTTACCGGATGCTCCACCTGAAGCCGGGTGTTCATCTCAAGGAAGTAGAACTCCCCATCGCCACCCAGGATGAACTCGACAGTTCCCGCCCCTCGGTATTTGGCCGCCTTGGCGATCTTTACCGCCGTTTCATGGATGGCGTTGCGCGTTTCATCCGGCAATGCAGGCGCAGGCGCTTCTTCGATGATTTTCTGAAAGCGACGCTGAATCGAGCATTCCCGCTCACCCAGATGGATCGCCTCCCCCTTACCGTCGCCCAACACCTGCACTTCGATATGGCGGGGGGTCTCGACCAGCTTTTCGGCATAAAGCGTACTGCTCCCGAAAGCCCGTTCGGCCTCACTGGCGGCTAATGCGACTTTCGCTTCCAGCTCTCCAGCCTTTTCGACGATCTGCATGCCCTTGCCGCCGCCACCCGCCGAGGCCTTGATCAGCAGCGGAAAGCCAATCTCCTCAGTCGCCTTTAGAAAGGCCGTGCGGTCATCTTCGAGCGTGGCCGAAGGAGCCAGGGGGAACCCGTTTTCGGCGGCGAAGGTCCGCGCCGTAATTTTGTCGCCCATCAATCGGATGGTTTCCGCTCTCGGCCCGATGAAGATCAATCCGGCCTTTTCCACCGCCTCGGCAAAAGCGGCATTTTCCGACAAAAACCCATAACCCGGATGGATGGCGTCGGCCCCGGTTTGTCTCGCCACATCGAGTATCCGTTCGCCCTGAAGGTAAGCTCCAACGGGTGTATCGCCCACCAACTCCACCGCCTCGCCAGCCGCTTCCGCATAAGGCGCATCGGCATCCAGCGCGTGATAGACGGCAACCGAAGCAATACCCAGGTTATTCAGTGTGCGAATGATGCGGAGGGCAATCTCGCCTCGGTTGGCGATCAGGACCTTGGTTATTTTCGCCATGTTATCTCCTCCCTTCCAGAGGACCGCCCTTTTCAAGCCAGGCAGCCGGGACCTTGATGGGAATATCGAGCAGCATCTGAGCGAAGGCCTTGCCCTGCGGATCGTAACGCAGCGAAGCCATCCCGCCGCCACCCAACACGTCATGCAGTTCGAAATTAAGCGCGTGAATCCCCGGCCATTCGTGGCGGGTTACCCCGCCTTCAAGCAGATGGGCGAAATAGCGCTCCACCGCATCCGCCGTCAGTTGTCCGCGCAGCAGCGGCAGATAGGCCGGATTGCGGGCGATGATGCCGATATTGGCATCGTTGCCCTTATCGCCGCTCCGCCCATGGGCCAGCTTGATAAGCGGCACCTCCACCGTGTCACCGGTCGGCGTGTAGGTTTCGTGGGAGACCGGAAAATCGGATATTTCGGCGGTTTCCGCTTTGACCGATGCGCAATCGACGACCACCGGCCCTTCGCCCAGATTGTAGGAAACCGAGACCTTGTCTTTTTCCAGCAGGAAAGGAAAGTGGCGCACCACGGGGGTAACCTTGGGCCGCCCGCCGAACAGACCGGTCAACCCCGGCGCCATGGAGGTGCCCGCCGAAGTCACTTCACGGGAGAAGATGTCGAGCGCTTCTTTTTGCGGATGGCGCACGGCGATCTTCAAGACCACGTCGCGCGAGGCAGGCTTGCGGGCCTGGGCCCCATAAGTATCTTCCGCTCCAATCACCTCAATGCTGGTTTCGCTATAAGGCGGCAGCCCAAGCTGCTTGAACATCGCCGCCGTCCGATTGAGCAAGGCTTCAGCCACCCGGCGGGCCTTTTTGTCGGCATCGATACCGCCCAGCATGACCGTGAGGGTCGAGCGAAAGCCCTCGGCATAGGTGCCGCTAACCTTATAATATGGCGTCGGCGCGCGGCCCTTGGCCCCACTGACCCTGACCCGATCAAGGCCGTCTTTTTCCAAAGTGACCTGGGTGAAGTCGCAAACCAGATCGGCCATCAGATAGGCCCCCGGATCGCCAATTTCATAGACCGTCTGCTCGGCCACCGTAGCCGTTGTCACGAGGCCGCCCGTATCGACCGGCTTGGTGATGGTGAAAACGCCGTCGGACCGGCATTCGGCAATGGGGTAACCAATAATTTCCCAATCGGGCACGGTTTCCCAGTCGGTGAACAGCCCTCCGGTCGCCTGCGCGCCGCACTCCACCAAATGCCCGGCCAAGGTGCCTTGGGCCAGCTTGTCGTAGTCGTCTTCGGCCCAGCCGAACCGATGCATCAGCGGCCCTAAAACCAAGGCGCTGTCGGTGCAACGCCCGGTGATCACCACCTCGGCCCCGGCATCGAGCGCTTCCTTGATCGGCTTGGCGCCCAGATAGGCATTGATGCTGACCATCCGTTCGGGCATCGGCTTACCGCTGCCCATTTCAACGATCTCCGGGCGCAGTTCGTCAACCCGATTCAAAAGGTCGTCGCCTTCAACCACGGCGACCCTAAACTCGACCCCCGCCTTTTTAGCGACTTGGCGCACGGCTTCGGCGCAGGCCGCCGGATTCATCCCGCCCGCATTGGTCACGACACGAATACCGCGCTGTTTGATCTCGCCCGCCAAGGGAGCCATGACACCGGTGACGAAATCCACCGCATAACCCTGGTCGGGTGACTTGGCGCGCATCCGAGCCATGATCGAGAGCGTAATTTCGGCCAGATAGTCGGCGACCAAAAAATCGATATTTCCCTGGTGGATCAGTTGCGGCGCGGCCAGTTGGCTATCGCCCCAGAAACCGGACGAACAGCCGATACGCAGAAGCTCGGACATAGCGCTATTTTCCTTTGAACTCAGCCGGACGCTTTTCGAGGAACGCCATCACCCCTTCCTTGAAGTCGTAACTGTCGCCCAACTCGCCTTGCCATTCTGCTTCCAAATCCAACTGCACATCGAGACTGTTGGTCGCGGCGGCATCGATGGCGCGTTTTGTTTTGCCCAACGCCATGGTGGCGCGGGAGGCCAACTGCTTAGCCATCTTGCGGGCTTCATCCATCAATTCAGCATCAGGCAGGCACTTCCAAATCATCCCCCAGGCCTCGGCCGTCTTGCCATCCACCGGGTCGGTCAATAACGCCATGGCCTTGGCGCGGGCCAGCCCAACCCGTTGAGGCAGCAACCAGGTGCAGCCCGCATCCGGCATCACGCCGATACGGGTGAAAAGCTGAATGAACTGGGCCGATTCGGCAGCCAGTAGAATGTCGCAGGAAAGCGCAACCCCCATCCCCGCCCCGGCGGCGATGCCGGGCACCGCGCCAACAATGGGCTTTTCCAGATCGCGCATGTCGCGGACCAGCGGATTGTAGCGCTCCTGCAAAATCACCTTGAGATCGAGATCATTGGGGTCGCCACCATCTTCAGCAAGGTTGGCTCCACTGGAAAAAGCACGGCCCGCCCCAGTCAGCAGCACGGCCCGAATTTCATCGTTGGCCCGCACCTCATCAAACGCCAGTCGCAACTCGGCCAGCATCCGACTCGACAGTGCGTTCAGCGCATCCGGGTCGTTGAGCGTGATCTCGGCAACCCCGGCCGAAACCTCAAAGGTGATCGCTTCGTAAGACATACAATCGGCCTCCCAGCCGTTTACTTGCGTTTTTTGTGAACTTTTTTGAGCGCGCTTTTTTTAATCAACGCCCGACTCAAGTGATCCAACGTTTCCTGACGGAAGGTTTTGGCCGCAGCATCCCGGTCCCAATCCATAACGCGCCCGAGGGTCGGCAGGCCCAACTGGAAATAGGTCACCGAGCCCAGCACCTGATAGAGAAACAGCTCGGGGTCGCAGGACCGGAAGGTCCCCTTGGCCTGACCGTCGGCGATAACCTTGGTCATCCGCCCCATGACGCCGGTTAGGTGCCATTTCTCAATACGGTCGACTCGATCCTTATTGTCCATCATTTCACGCATGACGATGCGCATGTAATCCGCGTGAGCTTCGCCCCAGTCGTAAAAGGCGTTGTAGAACAGCTCGAACCGTTCGATATCGCCCAACTCTGCGCGCTCCACCTCATCGGCGACGGCGCTCAGACTCTCGGTGATACGGTCGAGCACCGCCACATAGAGCTTGCCCTTGGAAGGGAAATGGTAAAGCAGGGAGGCGTTGGCGACCCCCACTTCGCCGCCGATATCGCGCAAGGATGCGCCGTGGAAGCCCTTTTCGGCAAACAGCCGCTCAGCCACTTCCAAGAGCCGCTCTTTAGTTTCAACCCCATCGGTTTTTTTCGCCGGTCTCGCCATGCCGCCAATTCCCTTTTGATTTTATCGACCGTTCGGTAGATAATGAGGCCAGGAGACCCGATGAGTCAAGATGGAGGATGGCGAAAATGCCCGTAACCAGCGAAACCAAAGGCCCCGTCACCCTGATCGGCATCAATCGCCCCGATGCGCGCAACGCGGTGGACCGCCCAACAGCCAAAAAACTCGCCGACGCATTCCGCACCTTCGAAGCCGACGAAACGGCGAAGGCCGCCATCCTCTTCGGTCATGGCGGAACATTTTGCGCCGGAGCGGACTTGAAAGCCTTCGCCGACCCTAAGCGACGCAACCACCTGGAACCCGACGGCGACGGCCCCATGGGGATCAGCCGCATGGCCTTCACCAAACCGGTGATCGGGGCAATCAGCGGCCACGCCGTGGCGGGCGGGCTGGAACTAGCGCTCTGCTGCGATCTCAGAGTCGTAGAAGAAGATGCGGTGTTCGGCGTGTTCTGTCGCCGCTGGGGGGTGCCGCTCATTGACGGCGGCACCGTGCGCCTGCCACGCATCGTCGGCATGGGCCGCGCACTCGACATGATCCTGACCGGTCGCCCCGTCGGTGCGGAGGAAGCCCTGCAAATGGGGCTCGCCAATCGGGTTACAGCCAAAGGAAAAAGCCTGGAGATCGCCCTCGAGCTGGCCGAACAGATCGCCGCCTTTCCACAAGCCTGCATGAACAGCGACCGCGCCTCGGCCTACGAACAACAGGGCTTCTCTCAAGAGACGGCTCTTCGAAACGAATTCACCCGCAGTGTCGCCATGATCGAAGTCGAAGGCAAGGCAGGCGCGGCAAGATTTTCAAGCGGTGCTGGCCGCGGCGGGCGTTTTGAGCGACCCCCAACACTCAAATGACGCCTTTCATACGGAAGGCGCTTGACGTTTCATACGGAAGGCGCTTGACGTTACGTAAACTTTGTCATTACCTATACGTAATTCGAAATACCAATTGGTCAGAAATGACGAATAAAAAACGGC
The DNA here is from genome assembly GCA_965368335.1 of uncultured Rhodospirillales bacterium. GTDB lineage: Bacteria > Pseudomonadota > Alphaproteobacteria > Rhodospirillales > JAPHRK01 > CBDUMN01. Next base: position 32,585 of record CBDUMN010000022.1, on the reverse strand, counting down.
CAGAACAAACTAAGGCCGGACAGGTGAGGCACAATATGGAAGATCTTTTCACGGTCACCGACCTGGCTACGGAATTCGGCATTACGCCGCGCGCCGTGCGGTTTTATGAATCGAAGGGGCTCATCGAGTCCCGGCGGGTCGGGCGAACGCGCATCTACACCAAGCGCGAAAAGGCGCGACTCAAGATCATTCTCAGAGGCAAGGCCTGCGGCTTCAAGCTGGCCGACACCAAACGCTATCTCGACCTTTATTATTCCGGCCGCGAAAACGTCACCCAATCGGCCCATCTGCTGCACGGATGTCGCCGCCACGCCAAAGCCATTGAAGACCGGATGACCGAGCTGCAACTGATGTTGGACGCAACCACCGACCTGGCTGACGCCGCCATCGGTGAGCTGAAGGACGCCGGAGTCGACCCGGAGAGCGCGGTTGAAGACTACTTAGCCAAAACACCGGAAAACAAACGCGCGCCCGCCCTGTTCGACGAGGGCGAAGAAGCCGGCGCGAGAACCTGACGTTTAAAACGGGAAGGAAGAGACCGGAATCATGGGAGTCTGGTTGAGCATCGGCAGGATTTTGGGGGCGCGGCTTCTCGGCAAGCGCCACGACAACCTGTTGGATGAAGCGGTGCTCTCCCGCCGAGTCATGCCGCTTGATCTGGACCCCAATATTCACATGACCAACACCAAGTATTATTTCCAGTTCGATATTGGGCGGGTCGATTTACTGGTCAGCGCAGGACTTTTAAAGACCATGCGGCAGCACAAAAGCGGACCGGCCCTCGGCGGCGTCGCCGTGCGGTTTCGCAAATCACTCAAAATTTTTCAAAAATACGAAACAGCGACCCGTCTCGTCTGCTGGGACGACAAATGGTTCTATTTCGACCAGTCGATCCGTTCAGACGGCGAGATTTACGCCCTGGCCTTTTCCCGCATCGCAGCGGTTGGCCGGGAAGGCCCCATCGCGCCGGAAACCATTATCCGGGCGGCCGGACACAATGACAACGCCCCACCGATGCACAGCAACGTGGGCAAGCTCGACGAGATGTCGCTCGCTTTAAAAGCGGCGTAACGAAAGGAAGGTTGGACCCTTGGAACTCATGCAAATCCTGGTCAGCGGCATTGCGCAGGGCTGTGTATACGGCCTGATCGCACTGGGCTTCGTGCTGATCTATAAGGCGACGGAAATCGTCAACTTCGCCCAGGGCGATATGATGATGCTGGGCGCCTTTACCGCTCTTTCCTTTATCGGCTTTCTCGGCGTCGATTACTGGCTCGGTTTCTTCTTCGCCATTCTCTGTATGGCGGTCTTCGGCTATCTACTCGACAAGATCGTCCTGCGTTACGTGATCGGCCAGCCCCAGTTCGCCATCGTCATTCTGACCATCTCCCTGGGCTTCATCTTCAGAGCCCTGGCCGGCATCTTCTGGGGCCACGAACCAAGCTCGTTCAACACGCCGTTCACCAACCAGATCGTCAATCTGGGCGGGGTGATCATCGCCCAGGAAGCCCTGTCGATCATCATCGGCACGGTGCTGCTGGCGGTCCTGCTCTATATCTTCTTCACCCATACCAAACTGGGCGTCGCCATGCAGGCCAGTTCGCAGAACCAGCTTGCCGCCTACTATATGGGCATTCCGGTCAAGGTGATTTTCTCGTTGATCTGGGCGATCAGCGCGGGCGTTTCGACCGTGGCGGGCGTCCTGCTCTCGCCTATCTCACTGATCGATGCGGAAATGGGCTTCATGGGCATCAAGGCATTCGCCGCGGCCGTGGTTGGCGGATTCGGCAGCCTGCCCGGCGCACTGCTCGGCGGAGCGATCATCGGAATTTCCGAACAGCTGGCCGGGGCCTATCTGCCCGCCGGGTTCAAGCAAATCACCGCCTTCGTCATCATGCTCGCCGTTCTCACCATCCGCCCCGAGGGTCTGTTCGCCCAGATCCAACGGAAGAAAGTGTAGGAGTCAGAAATCATGCGTATTCTGTTCAAGACCTCCTACAACGACGATATCCGGCTAATGAAGCACGGCGGTTACCTGTTCTGGTACGCCCTGTTGCTGATCGCCGCTTTCTCCGCCCCTCTGGTGCTCGACGATTTCTATATTGGCGAACTAGCCCTGGTGGTGATTTTCGCTATTGCCGGTCTCGGCCTGATGGTGCTGGTCGGCTATTCGGGCCAGGTCAGTCTGGGCCATGCGGCGTTTCTCGCCATTGGCGCCTATACCAACGCACTGCTCATACAGGCCGGAACGCCGTTTCTCATCGCCTTCCCGGTCGCCGGGGTGGTGACCGCCCTTTCCGGCGCATTGATCTCGCTTCCCGCCAACCGGATGACCGGGCTCTATCTGGCCATCGCCACCCTGGCTTTTGCAATTATCGTCGAGCAGATTTTAGTACGCTGGGAATCGGTGACCGGTGGTTTCCAGGGCGTCGCCGTCGATGCGCCCGATCTCTTCGGCTATCAACTCTGGAACCCTTGGGAGTTTTACCTTCTCTGTCTGGTGGTGCTGATCCTGGTTATCCTCGGCGTCCTGAATATTCTGCGCTCCCCCACCGGGAGGGCCATGGTCGCCATCCGGGATTCGGAAGTCTCGGCGCAGAGCATGGGCGTCAACATCGCCAAATATAAAACCGTCGCCTTTTCAATCAGCGCCGGGATCACCGGTCTGGCCGGGGCCTTGATGGGCCATAAGTTCAACTACCTATCGCCCGACACCTTCAACATCATCATCTCGGTGCAACTGCTGTTGATGGTCGTCGTCGGCGGTCTCGGCTCGGTCCATGGCGCTATCTACGGGGCGATTTTCGTCGGGGCGCTACCTCAATTCCTGGCGCTGGCCCGCGACATTTTGCCCCCCGCCATCGCCCAAACACCGGGGCTGGAGCCGGGCATCTTCGGCCTGATTATGGTGTTGTTCATTCTCTTCGAACCCCTCGGGCTTTACGGCCGATGGCGCAAGATCAAGCTCTATTTCGACATCTTCCCGCTTTACCGGAAAGCAACCTTCAAACGCCAGAAGGCCTACCTTAAGACGGAGCGCATGAAATGAGTTTGTTCCGAGCCGATAATCTGGCCATCCATTTCGGCGGCATCAAGGCCGTCGATGGCGTATCGTTTGAAGTGGAGAAGGGTGAAGTCTTCACTCTGGTCGGCCCCAACGGTGCGGGTAAGACCACCATTTTCAACCTGATCAGCCGCATCTACGACCCGACCCACGGGTCGCTGCATTTCGACGGTCACGAAATCACCCAGGTACCGCCCCACGTAATCGCCAAGTTAGGCATCGCGCGAACCTTTCAGAACATCGAACTATTCGAACACGCCAGCGTTTTGCAAAACCTGCTGATCGGCCGTCACGCCCACCGGCAGTCCCATTTCCTCGGCGAATTGTTCTTCACCAAGGCGACCCGTTCCATGGAGCGGGCCCATCGGGAAAAAGCCGAGGAGATTATCGAACTTCTCGACCTCGCCCACTACCGCGAACAGATGATCGCCAACCTGCCCTATGGGGTTCGCAAGGTGGTCGAAGTCGCCCGCGCGCTCTGTACCGAGCCCAAGTTGCTTTTGCTCGACGAACCGGCCTCGGGCCTCAACGTGGAGGAAACCGAGGATATGGCCTTCTGGATCGACGATATCAAAAACGACCTCGGCGTCACCATCATCATGGTGGAGCACGACATGAGCCTGGTTTCGGAAGTTTCCGACCGGGTATTGGCCCTCAACGACGGACGCATGCTCTCCATGGGTACGCCGTCGGAAGTGCAGAGCGATCCGGAAGTGATCCGCGCCTATCTGGGAGGAGACGCCTGATGTCCGACGAACCTCTCTTGAAAGTCCGCAACATCGAAACCTATTACGGGCCGATCATGGCGATTCGGGGCGTTTCCCTCGACGTGCCCGAAGGCCGTATCGTCACCATTTTGGGTGGCAATGGCGCGGGCAAGACGACGATCTTGAAAACCATCAGCGGCGCCATGGACCCACAAAAGGGCACCGTGACCTTCGCCGGTGAGGAAATCCAGAAGCGCGACCCGGACTGGGTGGCCCGTCAAGGGATCGCGCATGTGCCCGAAGGCCGCGAGGTTTTTCCCTTCCTGTCAGTCAAAGAAAATCTGCTGATGGGGGCTTACGCCCGCAAGGACCGGGACAACGTCGCCACTGACCTCGAAATGGTCTACGGCTACTTCCCCGTTTTGAAAGAGCGCGCCGATCAGCAGGCAGGCTATTTATCCGGCGGTCAGCAGCAGATGCTCGCCATCGGCCGGGGCCTGATGAGCAAACCGCGGCTGATGTTGCTCGACGAACCATCGCTCGGCCTCTCGCCTTTGCTGGTGAAAGAAATTTTCGAGATCATCATCCGGCTCAACAAGGAACAAGGCGTAACCATCCTGCTGGTCGAGCAGAACGCCAACATGGCGCTTTCGACCGGCGAACTCGGCTACGTGCTCGAGGTGGGCCGGATCGTCATGGAAGACACCTGTGAGAACCTGATGAAGAGCGACGACGTCAAGGAATTCTACCTTGGCATCAAAGAAGAAACGGCGCGCGGCAAGCGGCGCTGGAAACGCAAGAAGACTTGGCGGTAAGGGAAACGGAAATCATGGATACCATCGACATCTCCCCCATCGTCATCGACGGCTGCGACACCATCCCCAAGCTGTTTCGCCAGCGGGTGCAGACCGGCGGCAAGGACGTTGCGCTGCGCGAGAAAGAACTCGGCATCTGGCGCCCCATCACCTGGGAAGACTACGGCCGCAAGGCTCAACAGGTGGGCATGGGACTTATTGCCCTCGGCCTCGAAAAAGGCGACCGGGTCTCAATCTTGAGCGACAACAATAAGGAATGGTTGTTCGCCGATCTGGGCATCATCTGCGCGGGCGGTGTAAGCTCGGGCGTTTACACCACGGACTCGGCCAAGCAACTCGGCTACCTGATCAACGATTCCGGCAGCACGTTCCTATTTGTCGAAAACGACGAGCAACTGGACAAGGCGCTGACCATTCGCGATCAGTGCCCGCAACTCAAAAAAATCATCGTCTTCGATATGGAAGGCCTACGCGACTTCAAAGACGATCAGGTCATTTCCATCGAAGAGCTGTACGACCGGGGTCGCATTCACATCAGCAGCCACCCGGATCTTTGGGACCAACGCATCGAGGATTCGACCCAGGAAGACCTGATGATCCTGATCTATACCTCGGGCACCACCGGGCCGCCTAAGGGCGCGATGATCAGCCATCGCAACGTGATGTTCCAGATGCGCAACATCATGACCTATCTGCCCATCCATCCGGGCGATGCGTCGCTGTCGTTCCTTCCGCTCTGTCATATCGCCGAGCGCATGTTCACCACCTTCTATCCGATGATGTCGTATTCGGTGGTCAACTTCGTCGAAGCCCCCGACACGGTGCCTGAAAACCTCCGCGAAGTGTCGCCATCGGTTTTCTTCGCCGTACCGCGCCTCTGGGAGAAGTTCTACTCAGGCGTCACCATTCAGTTGAAGGACGCGACCGGTCTCGGCAAATGGGCTTACGAGAAAGCCATCGGCATCGGCATGAAAGTGGCCGACTATAAACTGGAAGGGAAGCCGGTGCCGGGCGGACTCTCGCTTCTTCACAAGACGGCCGACTGGCTGGTCTTACGCAACATCAAGGTCATGCTCGGCCTCGACAAGGCTCGCTGGGCCTTTACCGGGGCCGCCCCTATCTCACCGGATTTGGTCCGTTGGTATATGGCGCTCGGCATCGAGATGTATGAGGTCTACGGACAGACGGAAAACTGCGGCGTCACCACGTCCAACATGCCCGGCAAAATCAAACTCGGCTCCATCGGCGTCGCCACTCCCAATACCGAGGTTAAAATCTCGGAAGAAGGAGAGATTCTCCTTAAAGGTCCGCATATCTTTATGGGCTACCTCAATCAACCCGAAAAGACGGCGGAAACCATTGTCGACGGTTGGCTTCATACCGGCGACGTGGGCGAAATGGACAATGAGGGCTTCGTTAAGATCACCGATCGGATGAAGGACATCATCATTACCGCAGGCGGAAAGAACATCACGCCGACGGAAATCGAAAATCAGCTCAAGTTCTCGCCCTATATTTCCGATGCGGTGGTCATCGGCGACAAGCGCAAATATCTCACCTGCCTGGTGATGATCGATCAGGACAACGTGGAAAAGTTCGCTCAAGACCACGACGTCCCCTTCACCAACTACGCCAGCCTTTGCAAGGCGCATGACGTGATTAAGCTCATTGAAGGAGAAATCGATGCGGTGAACAAAAATTTTGCTCGGGTCGAGAACATCAGGAAGTTCAGGCTGATCGACCAGTTGCTCACTGCCGAAGACGACGAACTGACCCCAACCATGAAGCTCAAAAGGAGCTTTGTGAATGAGAAGTATAAAGACCTTATCGACAGTATGTATGAATAAGCGTAGTCTATGCGACAAAAGATGTTTGATCATCAGGGCTTAAACGGTTTTGAAGATCAATTCAAATTCACGGAGGCTAACATGAACAGGGAGAGTAAAATGTCTCATCTGAAATTTGGCGGCGCCATTCTGGCCGGTTTCGCGATGGTGGGTTTCGCGACAGCGGCTCAGGCTACACAAGGCGTTTCCGATAACGAAGTGGTGTTCGGCATGCACACCGCCTTAAGCGGCCCGGCGGCCACCTGGGGCACCGGCGCGGCAGCCGGTGTGCGGATGCGGTTTGACGAAGTCAATGAAGCGGGCGGCATTCATGGCCGTAAGCTCAAGCTGATTGTCGAAGACCATCAGTATCAGGTGCCACGCGCCATTCAGGCAGGCAACAAGCTGATCAACCGGGACAAAATCTTCGCCATGCTCGGCGCGCTAGGTACGCCGATGAACAACGCGGTGCTCAAACAGCAACTGGCGAAAAAGATTCCCAACCTCTTCCCATTTACCAGCGCCCGCTCGATGGTCGACGAACCCAGCGAATTGAAGTTCATTGCCGCCTCGACCTACTACGACCAGAGCCGGGCAGGCGTGAAATACTTCATCGATATGGGCAAAAAGAAGATTTGTTCGCTCTATCAGGATACGGATTTCGGCCACGAAGCGCGTGACGCCGCACGCGATCAGACCAAGGCTCAAGGCCTTGAAGTCATCGCCGAAGCAGCCTACACGCCGCGCAACACCGATTACGTACCGGCCATCACCAAGCTTCGCGGCGCCGGTTGCGAAGTGGTCGCCATGGGCTCGATCATCAAAGACACCATCATCCCGGTCGCCACGGCCAAGAAGATGGGCTGGAAAGACGTGGTCTTCGTCGGCAACATCGCCTCTTACGATCACTTCACCGCAGCCGCCAAGGGTGGCGTGACCGAAGGGTACTACGCGGTCACCGGCTTTGAGTTCGCTTATGCCGATCAGGGGACGGACGTCATGAAGGCCTGGGTGAAGCGCTTCACCGAGAAAAACGGCAAGCCGCCGTTCGCCGCCGCCCAACTCGGCTACAACAGCGCCGACATTGTCGTCGCCGCTCTACAGAAAGCCGGTAAAAACCTGACCACCGAAAGCCTGCTCAATGCGCTGGAAAGCATGGAAGCCCACGGCTCATTGTTCGGCGGCTCGATCTACAGCTTCAGCAAGACCAAGCACCAGGGCACCGATAAATCGACCCTCGCCCAGGTGAAGAATGGCCGCTGGGTCACGATTAAGAGCACCATCGGCTACTAATTCGAATAGCAACGCGGCCATCAAACCGCCCAACGCTTAACGGAAACGCCCGCTCTTTATGGAGCGGGCGTTTTTCTGTGCGGAATATTACAGTTTTTATGTGTATACTGATGCAAAAGAAAATCAACCTAGCGGGTGGGCAGTCTGTCAGGCCATTGTCTCCACCGGCCGGAATCGCCGAGAGGAAAAGTTGGAGACTCAATCCGGAAGCAAAGTCCGCGGCTTTTTGTTCACCGCTCTGGTAGCGATCCTGCTTTGCATCCTGGGCCTTCTCGTGGTGGTCTTTCATCATATGGGACAGGTCAAGGATTCCTACACGGCCGATCAGTTGCGGCGGCAAAAGGCCCAATTGGTGGAAACTATCCGCGACGGCGTCTATGCCCGCTCTCATATCATTCCCTATACCGCCGTGATCGAGGATTTCTTTGATCGTTACGACCAAAAGGACGCCTTCGATGGGCATGCAGGGAAAGTTTCCCAGGCTATCTTCGAGCTTGGAAAGGTCAATTTATCATCCGACGAACAGCGCTTTTTCAACGAGATGCGCGACCTTATCGCCACCATGCAATCCATCGTCAATGAAGCTATGGATGTCGCCGTCGAGGCTCCGGAATCGGAGCGTCTCACATCATTGATGAAGGAAACGGGGTGGCGTCAAAGGGAACTGCAACTGGCCCTTGAGGAGTTTTCCAACTACTCAAACAGTCTCGCCGACGGATTGATGAACGCAACAAATATGCGGTTCAGAGAAACCGAAAAGTGGATTACGTTTCTGGCGGGCGGCCTGATGCTTTCGGCTCTCATCGTCGCCGTTATGCTGGTCTGGTATGAAGCCCTGTCGAGGCGGGCCCTGATAACGGCTGTGGAAGAGCGGACCAAAGAGCTGCAAATCGAGAAAGACCGTGCCCAAGTGGCCAACCGCGCCAAAACCGAATTCCTTTCTTCGACAAGCCACGAACTCCGCACCCCGTTGAACGCGATTATTGGTTTCGCCAACACGCTGAGCAGTGGCGTTTTCGGCCCTCTCGCCTCGAAGAAACAGGCTGAATACATCAACGATATCGAAAAATCCGGTACGCACCTTCTCAATCTGATCAACGACATCCTCGACGTTTCAGCCATTGAAGCGGGTCAGATGGAACTGCATAAGACCGACATGCGCTTGGAGGAGCTTGCCGAGTCCTGTCTCAGGCTGGTTAACGACCGAGCCCAGAGAGGCGACGTCAAGCTGATCAATTCGGTGGACACCACCCTTCCCGACATCCTTGCCGACGAGCGGCGGTTAAAGCAGATCATCCTCAATTTGCTCAGCAACGCGGTTAAATTCACCCCGGGAGACGGCAGCGTCGAACTTACGGGGTCTCTTGATCAGTCCGGAAATCTGCTGATCACCGTTAGAGATTCAGGGATCGGCATGGATGAAGCCGGTCTTGAAAAAGCCATGACCCCCTTTGGTCAGGTCGATGGCAGCTTGGCGCGACAACGAGAAGGAACCGGCCTCGGCCTGCCGCTCACCCTTGGGCTGGTCGAATTACACGGCGGAACAATGGAAATTGAAAGCACCCCCCTTGTCGGAACCACCATATCGGTGAGACTTCCCCAACCTCAGCCAAGCGCTTAAAGCGTTCGCTCCGCAGGAAAGAACGCGGTGACGGCAGTGCCCCTTTCAGGTTGGCTTTCAATCTCAATCCCACCGCCATGAAGCTCAAGGAACCGTTTGCAAATATGCAAGCCCAGCCCTGTTCCTTCATGACGGCGCGAATGCTGGCTATCGGCCTGTTCGAACGGATTGAGAACCTTATCGATATCCTTTTCGGTCATGCCGATACCGTTATCTTTGACCCTTATCACGATTTGGCGGCCCACCCTTAAACCGACATGAATGGTTATCGATCCTTGATGGGGTGTAAATTTAATCGCGTTGCTAAGCAGATTATTGAGAATCTGGGTTAAGGCCCTCTGATCGGCCTTCAGGGCTGGCAGACCGGTTTCAACTTCTGAAACCACGGCGATGTTTTTAAGGGAGGCAAACGTCGAGACCATGTTGATTGCCGAGACGATGAGGTTTGAAAGATTGATCGGCGTCTCAACCAACTCGTACTTTCCAGCCTCCACCTTGGAAAGATCGAGAACATCATCGATCAGGCTTAAAAGCATGGTGCCGCTGTCGTGAATATCCTTGGCGTATTCTTCGTAGTGTGGATCGCCGACCGGCCCGAAAGCTTTCTGACGCATCATGTCGCTAAAGCCCATAATGGCGTTCAACGGAGTGCGGAGATCGTGACTCATGGAAGCGAGAAATTCCGACTTCGCCTGGTTGGCTTTCTCTGCCTGATCCTTGGCTTCCTGCAGGGCGGCCTCGGTTTCCTTCAACTCATCGACACTGACCAGAAACCCGCTTAAATAAGTCGGCTTGCCAGCTTCGTCTTTATGCACCGTAACGATATCGCGCAGCCAAATGAGCGTCCCATCGGCCTTGACCATCCGGTATTCGAAAGCATGGTCGTGTCCGGCTTCGGTTTCTCGCAAACAGTATTCCACCGTCGCATCCCGATCTTCCAGCGCAATATGTTCAGCCCAGAAATTTTCTTTCTTCCACTCATCGATAGAGTGGCCCAGCATGGCTTCGGCATGGGGAGAAACGTAGGTGAAAATAAACTTCTCAAGATCCAGTTCCCAAGCGATAACACTGGTGTTTTCAACCAGTTTCCGGAACCGGGCCTCGCTTTTTTTCAAAGCCGCTTCAGCCTTCCGGCGTTGGGTGATCTGATGACGCAGAGTCGCGTTCCAGGCAAAGACCAAAACAGTGGCCAGTACGCCCATGACAATCACCACCCATGCCCAGACCGGCACTTCTTTCGTTGCCTCAGGCTTCACGCCAAGCCAGTAATCAAGCGTTTGATAGTAAAAACTCGCTTTGTCGGCCCGCCACTGGGTAAGGTGGCGGTCGAGCGCCGTCATAACGGTCTGCCCACGGCTTTCAGGGAAAGCCACCTGCAGGCGGAAAGGGCTGAAAATAATATGACTGCGCCGCGCCTCGTATTGAAATTCGAGGGAGAAGCCCAAAATACTATTGACCACGGCGGCATCGACCTTGCCATCATCAACAGCCTGTAACGTCGCTTCATAAGAAGTCAGCGGAATGATGTTGCATTCGACTTCGAAATTTCGACAAAGTTCGGCGAATTTCTTTCCCAGTACGCCACCTTCCATCACCGCGATGGATCTACCATCCATGTCGATAATATTTTTTGGCGAAAAATTCGGGGCGACATAGAGCTGACCCCAGACGGAAATCACCGTTTCCTTGGAAAAATCGATGAACTTATCGCGCTCCGGGGTTGCCGCAATACTGGTCATGACATCGATCTGACCACGCCGCACCGCCTCCAGTCCTTCGGCAAAAGAGCCGGGAACGTATTCGAGCTTCCAGCCCTCAAGACGGGCGACTTCATTCAAAATGTCTACATAGATGCCGCCGGGATTGCCTTGATCGTCAACGAACACCTGCGGTGGGTTTTGATAAACCCCAACCCGAACCACATGATCATCGGCCAAAGCAACACGGCTGGAGAATAGACAAACTATCCCCAGCGCAAGCAACCAGCGCAAGACGTCAGCAATTGTTTTCATTCGTTGTTTTCTTATTGGCCACAAACCAAACGGCAGGCATGGCTCCCACCCACTTTAGAAAGAGAACCATTAAAGAAAGGAGCTGTCAAACGCCTTTAAAGCAAGGCGATTTAACTCCTTTGGCAAATACACTCTTTAAGGGAGGTTACGCTTCCAGGCCTTCGCCGCTCAAAGCTTTGCCGATCAGTTCCTGCGTTTCGCTCAAACCGTAAAGGGCGATGAAGGAGCCCATGCGGGGGCCCTGGTCCTGGCCGAGCAGAATCTGGTAGAGAGCCTTGAACCAGTCTTTCAGGTTCTCGAACTCGTGGCGCTTGCCCACCTCATAGACTTCCGTCTGAATGTCTTCCGCCGTGGCACCCGAAGCCATTTTGGACAATGCGTCCTTAAGGTCTTCAAGCGCCGCCGTTTCCTTGCCTTCGGGCGCACGGTAGCTCTTATTGGGCTTGATGAAATCGGCATAGTAGTTGATCGCGTAGCCGACCAACTTGTCGAGAATCGGCGCGTTCTCCGGCGTCGCTTCGGGGCGGTAACGGCTGATGAAATGCCACAGCACCGCCTTATCCTCGGTGTGGCAGACCGACGCGAGGTTCAAAAGAATGTTGAACGACAGAGTCTCTTCGCCCGATGGCGGTTGGCCGTTATGGATGTGCCATGCGGGACTATCGAGCTTCTTCTTGTCTTCAAGCTTTTCGAAGCTTCCGACATGAGAGAGATAGTCGTCCACGTTACGCGGAATGACATCGAAGTAGAGCCGCTTGGCCGCCTTGGGCTTTTGATACATGAACAGAGCGAGGCTTTCGGGCGGCGCATAGCGCAGCCACTCTTCCATGGAAAGACCGTTGCCTTTCGATTTGGAAATCTTCTCACCCTTGTCATCCAAGAACAACTCGTAGGTCAGGTTGGTCGGCGGGGTGCCGCCGATGATCCGGCAAATCTTGGAAGAGAGCTTGACCGAGTCGATGAGGTCTTTCCCCGACATTTCATAGTCCACGTCGAGCGCCGTCCAGCGCATGGCCCAGTCGACCTTCCACTGAAGCTTGCAATGGCCGCCGGTGACCGGCGTTTCGACCTTGGAACCGTCTTCGTCCTGATAAACGATGGTTCCCGCTTCCGGGTTCATCTCGACGACCGGCACCTGAAGCACGACACCGGTTTTCTTACAGACCGGCAGGAAGGGGCTATAGGTCGCCCGGCGTTCCTGGCCCAAGGTCGGCAACACCACGTTGATCACTTTGTCGTACTGGGCCAGCACCTTCAAAAGGGTCTCGTCGAACGCGCCCGACTTATACATCTCGGTCGCGCTCTTGAATTCGTAGTCGAAGCCGAACTCATCGAGAAAGGTCCGAAGCCGGGCGTTATTGTGATGGCCGAAGCTTTCATGGGTGCCGAAGGGATCGGGAATCTGAGTCAGCGGCTTGCCCAGGTGCGGTTCGATAATTTCCTTGTTGGGGATATTGTCGGGCACCTTGCGCAACCCGTCCATATCGTCGGAAAAGGCGAACAGCTTGGTCGGCACATCGGAAATCATCGCGAAGGCGTTGCGCACCATGGTCGTCCGCGCCACTTCGCCAAAGGTGCCGATATGCGGCAGACCCGAAGGGCCATAGCCGGTCTCGAACAGCACGTAGCCTTTTTCAGGCGTCTTCTCTCCAACCCGTTTTTGCAGGGCGCGGGCCTCGGCAAACGGCCAGGCGTTGGAGTGATGGGCGTGTTCTTTCAAATGCGACGACATGCTGCGGTTCCCTTGGAATGTTCCGCCTTAAAGCGGTCAGCGGAAAAATAACCGCGGGAACTTATGCCCGATTGGCCGCGAGGTCAACAAATCCGGGAGCTTGGGGATTGATTGGATGCAGATAACCGAGAAACTGATCGGTCACCGTTTCCCAAGAGAAGGTTTCCGCATGGGCCCGGCAACGCTCGGGCGGAATGGTCAGGGCCCGGTCGATGGCATTTTTGAGGTTTTTATCAAGGCACCCCGCGCCGGAATCGCCTAACACGTCGGTCGGTCCGGTGATCGGAAACGCCGCCACCGGCACACCGCAGGCAAGAGCTTCGAGCATAACCAGACCGAAGGTGTCGGTAAGGCTCGGAAAAACGAACACGTCGCCCGCCGAATAGAGCTTGGCCAGTTCATCGTCGCCTTTGGCGATGATGAATTTCGTCTCGGGATAGCGTTTGATCAGCGAGTCGCGCCCCGGCCCGGTCCCGACCACCACCTTGGAGCCCGGAAGGTCCAGGTCGAGAAACGCCGGAATATTTTTATCCACCGTCACCCGGCCAATGAACATATGAATTGGCCTTGGGAGGTCGAGAGTGTCCTTGCCACACGGTCGGAAAATCTCCGTATCGACCCCATGGGTCCAGTAACGGAGATTGGGAAAAGCACGGGCTTCAAGCTCACGATAGACAGAAGGCGACGGGGTGAGCACCCCGCTCGAGGGAGCATGAAACCGCTTGATCCCGGCATAGAGCCAATCGACGGGAATTTTGGTCCGCGCATTGATGTATTCGGGGAACTTGGAATGATAAGCCGTGGTGAAGGGCCAGTCGTTCTTGAGGCAAAAGGCGCGGGCCGCCTTGCCGAGCGGCCCTTCGGTTGAGATATGAACCGCATCGGGCTTAAGGCCTCTCAACAGTCGTTCGACCTTGCGTCCCGGCAGGAGGGCTAGCGGAATTTCAGGATAGCCCGGACAGGGAATGGTGCGGAACTGCCCCGGCTCGATCACCGAAACCTTGATACCCCGCTTGACGAGGCTCTTGCGCACCGAATCCATCACACGGACGACGCCATTGACCTGGGGATACCAGGCGTCGGTCACAATGACCAGATGCATCGCGGAACTCTCCTAAGCCATCTTCATGACTCCTTTGTCAACGAGGAAGAGTCGTTAGGGCAAGTGACGTTCCGGTGAAGTTTCCATGTGTGTTTTATGGCTGGACGGCCTTGAGGTAGACTACCAAGTGTGAGGTTAGCTTTTTCAACCATGGACAAGGAGTGCCTCCCTTGCTCTACGGCAAAGTCAGACCCTTGAACGACCAAGCTCGGCAAGCCATTCGCAGCGCTACGTTGATGGATGAACAGGCCTGCCTTGAGCGGCTGATCCCAGAGGCTCGGGTCCCTCCATCCTTCAGGCAGCGTGTGAGCGAGCGGGCCAAGCGCCTGATCAAAGATATCCGCAGCCATCAAGGCGGCTTCGGGGTCGATGCTTTCATGGCCGAATATTCCCTCTCGAGTCGCGAGGGCGTGGCGCTTATGTGTCTGGCCGAGGCGCTGTTGCGTATCCCCGATGCCGAAACCGCCGACCGGCTGATTGAAGACCTGATCGGCGGAAACGACTGGCAAACTCACCAAGGGCATTCCAGTTCGGTTTTCGTCAACGCCTCCACCTGGGGGCTCATGCTGACCGGCAAGCTGTTATCGGATCGTCGGGAAAACTGGCCCACCGCCCTGGCCGGGCTGGTTAAGCGCACCGGCGAACCGGTGATCCGCACCGCCATCACCCAGGCGATGAAACTGTTGGGCGAAATGTTCGTTCTTGGGCAAACCATCGAAGAAGCCCTGTCGCGGGCCAAGGCGGGGGAACGGGCGGGTTATCGCCATTCCTTCGACATGCTGGGCGAGGCGGCGCGCACCCAGGCCCATGCCGATGGTTATTTCGCCGCCTATCACGCCGCCATTGAGGCCATCGCCCGGCAAGCCCCCCAAGGCGGGCCGCAAAAAGCCCCCGGCGTTTCGGTTAAGCTCTCGGCGCTGCACCCACGTTTCGAGTTCGCCCAGAGAGAAAGGGTGTTGAACGAAATGACGCCGCGGCTGATCGAGTTGGCCGAGCGCGCCAAGGCAGCCGATATCGGCCTGACCATCGATGCGGAAGAAGCCGACCGTCTCGACTTAACCCTCGACGTTATCGACCGCATTTCGGCAAGTGACGCCCTTAAAGGATGGAACGGCCTGGGCTTGGCGGTTCAGGCCTACCAGAAGCGCGCCTTGCCGGTGATCGCCTGGCTTGCCGATATCGCCAAACGCGACGGGCGACGCTTCATGGTCCGGCTGGTCAAAGGAGCCTATTGGGATAGTGAGATAAAACGGGCGCAGATCGCGGGGCTGGCCGACTACCCGGTTTTCACACGCAAGGTCAATACGGACGTCAGCTTCATGGCTTGCGCCAAGGCGCTGGCTGCCGATGCCGAGGCCTTCTACCCGGCCTTCGCCACCCACAACGCGCACACCCTGGCCTTCGTCCTCGAACTGATGAGTGGGCGGACCGACTTTGAATTGCAGCGCCTCCATGGCATGGGCGACGACCTTTACGAACCCATGATGGCCGCCCGCACCAAACCGCCCCGGGTGCGCATCTACGCCCCGGTCGGAAATCATGACGAGCTTTTGGCCTATCTGGTTCGACGGCTGCTGGAGAATGGGGCGAACACATCCTTCGTCAATCGCCTCTCCGACCGTGACGCCCCTATCGAAAGTCTGATCGCCGATCCGGTCGAGCAAGCCGAAACCAACGCCCCGGCGCGCCACCCGAAAATTCCGGCGCCGCCCGATTTGTTCGGGTCCGAGCGGCGCAATTCGAAAGGCCTCGACCTCACCGACCCCATGGCGCTCGAAGCCTTGGAAATCGATCTGACCAACGCCGTTATGCCCAACCAAGCACCGCCACAATGCGACGCCGCAGATATGGAAAACTCTTTGGAAACGGCGCGCGGCAGCCAACCGGAATGGGACGCCCTGGGCGGGACCGAACGGGCGGCAATCCTGCATAGGGCCGCCGATCTTTTCGAACGAGAACGCGGCCTGCTGCTGAAACTGTTGATCGCCGAAGGCGGAAAAGTTCTCGCCGACGCCCAGGCCGAACTGCGCGAAGCCGTCGATTTTCTCATCTACTACGGCAACCTCGCCAAGCAAGACTTCACCCACCCACAGGACCTGCCGGGACCGACGGGGGAAACCAACCAAATCAGCCTGCACGGGCGCGGCGTGTTCGCCTGCATCAGCCCATGGAATTTCCCGCTGGCGATTTTCACCGGTCAGGTCGCCGCCGCCCTGGCCGCAGGCAATGGCGTTCTCGCCAAACCGGCCAGCGCCACGCCGCTGATCGCCCAAGAAGCCGTCAGGCTATTGCACGAAGCCGGAGCGCCTCAAACCGTTCTTCACTTCACCCCAACAAGCGGCGGAGTCTTCTCCCAGGCCGTTCTTTCTCATCCCCATTTAGCGGGCGTCGCCTTCACCGGCTCCACCGAAACGGCTCAGTCGATCAACCGGACACTGGCGGGCCGAGAGGGCGCGCTTGCTCCGCTGATCGCCGAAACCGGGGGACAGAACGCCATGATCGTCGATTCATCGGCGCTGCCCGAACAGGTCACCCGCGATGTCTTGATCTCGGCTTTCCAAAGCGCCGGGCAACGATGCTCGGCCCTGCGCGTGCTCTATCTGCAAGAAGACATCGCCGAGCGCCAGATCGAGATGATCGCCGGAGCCATGGCCGAATTGACGGTGGGCGACCCCTCCCTGCTCTCAACCGACATCGGCCCGATGATCGACGACGCGGCGGTCGAAACCATGCGCGCTCATGCTGCTGAGTTGGAGCTGGTCGGTCAGGCGCTGGCTGAAACCCCCTTACCGGAAACGCTTCCCGAAGGAGCCTTCTTCGCCCCTGTCGCCTATGAGATCGACCGCATCGACCGACTGGAAAAAGAAGTCTTCGGGCCAATCCTTCATATCATCCGCTATCCCGCCAACCGTCTGGATGCGGTGGTCGATGCGATCAACGGCACCGGGTTCGGCCTAACGCTCTCCATCCATAGTCGTCTGGAATCGACCATTGAGAAAATCGCCAAGCGCGCCCGCGTCGGCAACCTCTACGTCAACCGCAACCAGATCGGCGCGGTGGTCGGCGTTCAACCGTTCGGCGGCGAAGGGCTTTCGGGTACCGGTCCCAAGGCGGGCGGCCCGCGCTATCTCCACCGCTTCGCCACCGAGCGCACGGTCTCGACCGACATCACCGCCAGCGGCGGCAACCCGGTTCTGCTGTCACTCGACTAAAGGATAGGGTCTAGATGGCGGATTTGCCCAGATGGGCGGTGTGCTTGGAATAGAAGCCGCTTTTAATCAGGGCGCGCACATCGCCCGGCATATTGTCGGCCTCGATGGCTTCGGAAATCTGTTTGACGATCCCGCGGATCGCCTTGATGCCTTTTTTCTCGTCGTTGACTGCGCTTTCCATGAAGCTGCGTCCCAAGGTATCCCATAGACCATCAAGAATACCGACCTGCAGCTTAAAGGGAATGGGATCGAGAGTGTCCATGACTTCCGGCGTGATGTAGCTGAGGTAGAACTTAATCTGATCCACCTCATCGTCGCGCCAGGTGCCGAGCCGTTCGATCATGCGCGCATTGCCATGGAGAAGCTTGTCGAAGTCTTCACCGAGCAGAGAGCGGATTTGACCGATACGGGTGATGAAACGTTTCTTCTTCTCGCCCGTCTTATTTTCCGCAACCACTTCCTTGATTTGCCAAGTGCCCAAGGCGCGAACGATGTCCGGGTCTTCGATGAACAGCAGGGTCGAGCCCAGCGCGGTGATTTTGGCTGAATGGTCGAGCCCTTCGGCCACAGCGCGGAGGAAGTCCGGCTTCCAATCGAGGATCGCCGGAAACTCTTCGCCCAGGGATTTACGCAACGCGCGGAGGAAGACCACCGGTTTGCATTCGCGCAAGGTTTCCAGATAGAGCTCGTCCTTAGCCAACAGCTTATCGAGCCGCCCTTTCAGGCCGATCTGCAATTCGGAAACGCTTAAGGGATCGAAACGAACGAGAATGGTCAGGCCCGCCAGATGGTCGACCTTCTTCAGCTCATTCTCGGAGAAATACTCGGTCAAACGTTTCATCTTGTGCCCGGCATTTTGGAGCAGGGCATGGGCCGCCTTACGCAGGTAGAAATTCTTGATATCCTGAACAGTCATGCCGCAGGAGCCGACCGGCCCTTTTTTACCGCGTTTTGCGCCCTTTTTACCCTCGAACTCCACCAAGCCTTCCTGCTGGGCCAGTTCAAAAAGATAAAGACCGCCCTCAATGGCGCGGGGGTCCTCTTCGATTTCCTTGAATGTCTTGCCCAAGGTATAGGGCTCATACTGACCAGGATAAAGGGCCTCGAGTTCCTGCAATAAGGGAAGAACGTATTCTTCCAGACCGGCGCGCATGCGGGATTCCTGCAAAGACGGCACCTTACGCCACAGGGAATCGGGGACCTGCCACCATTTCTTCCCGGCGTTTTTCGGAATTTTGACCTTTTCGACCTTTGGTTTCGCCATCCGCCTTCAAAGCCTTGCCCCGGCAAACGGAGCATCACCCCTATGTTTGCCCAAGACACCATATCTTGAGCAGGAAATAACCGGCGAGCTTATATTTTGTTTTATGTCGTCGGTTGGTCTTTCTATGATGCCTCCAAGAATCATTTCTATTCGGAGGCGCCAACCGGTCTAAATCCAGAGGGAAAATCCCGGCATATCAACCGCATTTTGCGGCAATTTATTATCTAACAATCTAAAATATTACAACTTATTGAAATCATTGCAATATTTAAAAATTTACTACAATTTTATCTAAATTTTACAGGATGTAATCAGACGTGTCGACAGGGGCAATGAATACACCGGCCATGGTGGCCGGAGCGGCAGGTGCGGTTTGGGTGTCGGCGGATGGCGAGGTGGAAACCCTTCGCCCCGGAGCCGCCTTACAAAAAATCCGCCACGGCGCCATGCCGCTGATCTGTCACGCCCCGGCCACCTGGCGCAAGCTGGGCGGCGGACCTTACAACGCCTTTGATATTCTTGAGCTTTTCGCCTTTACCCGGCCGGCGCGGTTTTGTGTTCCCACACCACGCGGACTGGCCCAGGCGCTGGGCCTCCCCCTGCCGGAAAGCCTCGAACAACAAGCCCTGACCCTGTTCGACGCCGCCAATGCCCTGCTCGCCGAATTGAAGCAAAGCGGCCCCAAAGACCGTCAGGCCGAGGGTGTCGCCTGGGCCATGAGCCGCAGCAACTGGCCCTGGGCGCTGCCCGTTTTGACCGCTCTCGGCGTGGCCTCCGAAGCGCCGCACTCGCGCAATCTGTCGCAAGCCTTGCGCCCCTGGGCCAAGATGACCGAGTGGTCGGAATACGCCCCCGAACCGCCAGCCGGTCATGAGCCGGTGGAAGAGGAAGAAGCCGCCCAGCGCCTCACCGAATTATTGGGAGAGGGCTCGGAAGAACGCCCCGAACAGAAGACCTACGCCCGCGAAGCGGCCTTCGCCTTCACCCCGCGCGATAAGGAGGCCGAACCGCGTCTCCATCTGGCCGAAGCGGGCACCGGGGTCGGCAAGACGCTCGGCTACATCGCCCCCGCCAGCCTCTGGTCGGAGAAAAATCACGGCCCGGTCTGGATCAGCACCTATACCCGCAACCTCCAGCGTCAGCTGGACGGCGAGTTGGATCGTCTCTATCCCGATCCGGGCGAAAAGCGGCGCAAGGTGGTGGTCCGCAAGGGCCGCGAAAACTACCTCTGCTTTCTCAATATGGAAGAGGCGGTCAACCGGCTGGGCGGTCAGGAAGCCGACGCCCGGGCGCTCGGCCTGATGGCCCGCTGGGCAATGGCGACGCGCGACGGAGACATGGTGGGCGGCGACTTTCCCGGCTGGCTGGCCGAATTGCTGGGCTACCGCTTAACTGTCGACATGACAGACACCCGCGGTGAATGCATCTATTCGGCCTGCGCCCACTATCAGAAATGTTTCGTCGAACGCAACATCCGCCGGGCGCGGCGCGCCCGCATCGTCGTCGCCAATCACGCCCTGGTGATGATCCAGGCGGCGCTGGGCGGCGCGGAAGACGGCACCCTGCCGACCCGCTATGTCTTCGACGAGGGCCACCACGTTTTCGAGGCCGCCGACAGCGCTTTCTCGGCCGACCTGACCGGCTTTGAAACCTCCGAACTACGCCGCTGGCTGTTGGGGGCCGAAGACCGCCAGCGCTCTCGGGCGCGGGGTCTGCGCGCCCGCATTGAAGACCTGATCACCGAAGGCGACGCCGAAGAGGCGGTGGCCGATATCATGCGTCGCGCCCAAGCCCTTCCCGGTCCCGGTTGGGGGCAACGGCTGGCTGGCGGCGCGCCCAAAGGAGCGGGCGAAACCTTCTTGGGTCTCGTGCGTCAACAGGTCTATGCGCGGGAAAAAGACACCCGCTCACCCTATAATCTCGAGGCCGATGCCCGGCCGCCGGTGCCGGGACTGGTCGAAACGGCGCTGGAGTTCGAAAGCGCCCTGGCCGCCCTGGTTAAACCGCTCAACACCTTGATGAAGCTATTGATCGAACGACTGGACGAAGAAGCCGACGAGTTGGAAAGCTCGGTGCGCATCAGGATCGAGTCCGTCTGCCGCAGCCTGGAGCGCCGGGCGCTC
This sequence comes from uncultured Rhodospirillales bacterium, assembly GCA_965368335.1. GTDB lineage: Bacteria > Pseudomonadota > Alphaproteobacteria > Rhodospirillales > JAPHRK01 > CBDUMN01. The sequence continues at coordinate 11,814 of CBDUMN010000022.1, read as the reverse complement.
ATGCCGCTTCAAGCCTGGCGGGCCATGCTCAAGAACCTGCCGGAAGACGCGCCGGAAGAATTCGTCGATTGGCTGGGCGTCGAACGCCGCGAAGGCCGCGACATCGACGTGGGGATGCACCGTCACTGGATCGATCCGACCTTGCCTTTTTACAAAAGCGTTTTGACCCCAACCCACGGCGCAGTGATCACCTCGGCTACCCTCTGCGACAGCACCGGCGACCATGACAAAGACTGGACCGCAGCGGCGGCGCGCACCGGCGCGGCCCATATGACCGTCCCACCGAGCCTCAGCCGCGTCGCCTCACCGTTCGACTATGCGGCCAATACCAAGGTTCTGGTCATCGACGATATCGGTCGCGGCGACATGGACGCCACGGCGGCGGCCTTCCGTGAACTGTTCATCGCCGCGGGCGGCGGCGCGCTCGGCCTGTTCACCGCCATCACCCGACTGCGCGCCATCCACCAGCGCATCGCCCAGCCCTTGGAGCGCTCGGGCCTCACCTTGCTTTCACAGCATGTGGACGCCATGGATACCGGCACCCTGATCGATATCTTCAAGGCCGAAGAAAATAGCTGTCTTTTGGGCACCGATGCGGTGCGCGACGGGGTCGACGTGCCGGGCCGCTCGCTGCGCCTGATGGTTTACGACAAAGTCCCCTGGCCGCGCCCGACCCTGCTCCATAAGGCGCGCAAAACCAGTTTCCCCGGCGGCGGCTACGACGACATGCTGACCCGCCTCAAGCTCAAGCAAGCCTTCGGCCGTCTGGTCCGTCGGGCCGACGACAAAGGCGTCTTCGTCATGCTCGACAAAGCCCTCCCCAGCCGCCTCAAAACCGCCTTCCCCGAAGGCGTCGAAGTCGAGCGCGTCGGCCTCGCCGAAGCCATCGACATCGCAGGAAATTTTCTCGCCCGTTAGCCCGGCTGGCCGTCAACCCGCGGGGCGGTGAGCTTGGGCCAGAAAGCCCAGAGGTAAAAAGCGAACCCTCCGACCCAGAAAACCGTCGCCGCCTCGATCCCGAGACTGACGTAGCCATCGGGGTAGATCAGGGGAGCGAAGACCCTCAAAATCCCCGAGAGCGAAAGGCAAACGATTGCTGCGACGGCCCGCTTGGGAAAAATCAGTTCATGCCCCGTATGGCGCAACCCGGCAATCGTCAAAACGCCGAGGATCGCCGTTCCTACCGCCCCGATCCCCAGGGCGTGACGCGCCGCCCCTCCAACGTCATAGTCCGAGAGAATGTCCAACCCCAGACCGGCCAGACCGATAGCAATCCATAAATGCGTTGCATAAAGAGCCGCCACATAGGGTTTGACCAGCACACGCCCCATATGGAAATCGGCAAGGCAATCCAGTTGGGCGAAGGCGGCGGCAAAAGCCAACCACCCCACGGCCGGATGCCCCGGAACGATCAAATCGGCAACCCCATAAACGGCAAGAGCGGCGATAGCCAGATTGCGACGCGGCGGTCTGGGCAGAAACATCCGGTCGTCTCCTTGCTCTTCCAGGGCATGGTTGACCACCACCATGGAAATACGGGTGATCGCCAAAATGATCAGAATCATCAGGAGCACCAGAGCGGCGTTCTGCCCGGCCTCAATCAGCCGGTCCATTTCAAGCAGCCACCCCGAAAACATAACCCCTTGAGTTAACCAAAGAAGCAGAATCGCCCAGAGAAAACTCAAGTGTCGGGTCGATCGTCCCCTAACCATCGAACGACCGATCCAAAAAGCCAGAACCGGCAAAAACGGAAGATTGATCGACACGACCAGGAAATCGGGCAAATAGTCGGCGAAAAGCATGGCCATGCGCCCCGCGAGCCAAAGAATGAAAAGCCCCTGAAGAGGGCGTCCTTCTACCGCTGGGGTATCGGTCCAACTGGGCGTCGCGGTGAGGATAAAGCCTGCCAGCGCCGCACCGACAAAGCCGAAAATCATTTCATGCGCATGCCAGGCCGAGGGGTTGGAAAAAACCTCGGGCACCCGGCCGAGCAGCAACAGCGCAACCCAGAGGACGACGAAACCGCCGCCATAGAGAGCCGCAGCGAGAAAGAAAGGGCGAAAGCCGTAGGCCCAAAGAATGTTTTTATTCATCGGAGTTTTACCGTGGAGGTCTCATCATCGATACGGTGGAAGGCTCGCGAAACGGCATCGACCGAGAGCAGTTCGGCGACCGTCTGATAAACGAAAGGATCGTCCCGGTCGACAAAAGGCTGCTCGATCCCGTGGCTATGGACTTTGCCGAGGGGAAACCGGTCCATGACAATGATCCGCTGACTGATCCGAACCGCCTCGGCCAGATCGTGGGTGACGAAAACCGCCGTCATCCGCGAGGTGTCGATCAGCGAAACCAGAAGGTTTTGCAACTCTCTTTTCAGCCCAATGTCGAGCGCGCTGAACGGCTCGTCGAGCAATAAAAGATCGGGCTCCACGGCCAGGGCGCGGGCAAGAGAAACTCTTTGACGCATCCCGCCCGAAAGCTCGTGGGGATACTTGTCGAGATCGTCTTCGGCAAGTTCCAACCGAGCAGCCAGCCGCCTGGCTGCAAGATGTCGGTCCCGCTTATTGCGGCCCAGAGCCTTGAGCCCGAAAGCAATGTTGTCGATAGCGCGCCGCCAGGGCAGGAGACGGGGCTCCTGAAACACGTAAGACGTATGGCTGAAGCCGTTATCAACCCGCCCTTCGGTCGGCTCCAAAAGGGCAGCCGCCATTTGCAGCGCCGTCGTCTTGCCGCACCCCGACGGGCCGACAATGGAGATAATTTGTCCCGGCGCAACCGTCAGAGAGAAGTCGCTCAGCACCTCCGTGGGGCCGAAGCTGTGGGAAACCGACTGCCAGCAAAGCATGATCAGAACCCGCCCATCTTCCGCATGCGGCCCTGACCGGTCCGACGCCAGGGCTCGATTTTCCGCTTAATCGGCTCCAGAACCAAATATTCAGCCGCCAACAAGAGACCGACTACGGCGATGACCCAGGCCATGGCCTCGCCGGTTTCCAGGTTGACCCGCGCAAGCGCCATCTCCGCCCCAATCCCGCTATCGGACGCCATCAACTCGGCCATTACCGCAACTTTCCAGGCCATGCCCAGGGCGGTAATCCAGGCGGGAAAGAGATAAGAAAGGATATGCGGCAGGTGAACTTCCCAAAGGACCATCAGGAAAGGCGCATTAAACACCCGCGCCATGTCCTCAAGCCCCTGATCAAGCGTTCGGCTGCCCTCAACCGCGGCGGCGAATGTGATGGGCAGGGCGGTTACGACGACAGTGAAAACGGGCGTCATTCCCCCCGGCCCAAACCATAGCAAGGCCAAAACGATCCAGGCGATGGGTGGAACGCCCAAAAGCACAGTCACAATCGGGCGAACGGCGCGGGCCGAGGTCATGGAGAGACCGGCCACGATACCGAAAAGACTGCCTACCAGCCCGGCCGCCAGGAAGCCGCCGATAGCGCGAAGCGCTGTGGTCCAGGCCGCGGGCCCCAGCTTGCCCGCCTCCTGGAGCGAGGCGAGGCTTTCCACCGTTTCGATGGGAGCGGGCAAAACAAAAGAGCCGTAGACGGTATGTCCCAGCTCCCAAAGTGCGATCAGCATCAATAGGCCAACCGCCGCTCCCCAGCCATCCCAAAGGTAGGCGAGAGCATCTTTCAACGCCGTTTTCATAAATGTATTTCCAATCGCACTCAAACTCTGACCCCCGGACGGTTTTGCCCGCTAACCGTCCGGGGAATGCCCTCCCTAAACGGCTAGATAGAACCGTTGTTCGGGCATCTTTCCACCGATAATCGCCGGTGACTGCTCAGCCAGTATCGAGAAAAAGAACTCCAATTCTTCCCGGGTATCGGCCGCCGACTTGGTTTCCAGGTTCGAATAAGGGATCGACTTTTCAATCACCGGCGCGCCCAGACCGAGATAATCCTGGGCCAGCCGCCCCGCACTGGCGGGATTGTTATTGACCCACTCCGTGGACGCCATCGAACCGGTCTGAATGGCTTTCACCAAATCGGGCTTATGCTCCAGCAGATCTTCATGGACCAAGGCCCCGGCCTGCGGGATGCGCGGCGGCCGTCCCGTCGCCTTGCCCCATTCGTCCTGGAGACTAAAAGCGCGGCTCACGCCAACGGCGTTCTTAAGCCCTTTCAATTGAGCCGCCGTCGCCGCCGGTTCGGGAATAATCGCCAGTGTGGCCCGCTTGGTCAGCAGGAACTGAACGGCTTCCAGAGGGGTCGAGACATACTGAATCTTGAAGTCCCTGCCCTGAACGAGGCCCGCCTTTTGGGTGATATGCTTGAAAACCAAGTCCGGCATATCGTTCTTGAACGGCATGACAACGGTGTGTCCGGCAATCTTGTCGAGCGAGGTGACGCTCTCATCCCGGCTCATCATATAGAGCAGACCGAAGGTCATGATGTTGAGCATACGGAGCGGCAGGCCCCGGTTATACAGGTTGGCCCCGGTATAGCTGGGCACGACGCTGATTTTCATTTTGCCCGACGTCATACCCGCTCGGAGTTGATCCGGCGTCCGCCACGTCTTGAAGGTCGCCCCCGGCGCAAAGTTCTGAATTTCAGAATTTTCCACCAAATGGGCCAGCGCAATGGAGGGTCCGACGGGCGGCCCCCAAATGACCAGGTCGTCGGCACTCCCCGCCGCCAACGCCCAGCCCGGCAGGCCGCCCGCCATTGCCCCCCCGAGAAGACCGAAAGCACCCATACGGGCTAAAAGATCACGGCGGGACAGAGGTTTCATATCGCTAATAGACATAGGCTTTTCCCTTTTCATCACGCTTAGAAATTGCCGACGAGTCGCAGATAGGCCGTGCGTCCCGGCATATAGACGGTCGATTTGGTCGGGTCTTCGACGTGGTCGCCCTTGAGAAACTCGCGGTAGCTCTTGTCGAAAACATTATCGACGCTGAGCGTCAAAGCGATGCGATCATGGAGCTGAACGCCGCTGTAAAGATCGAGTACGCCAAAGCCGCCGGTCGATTCATCGAAACCGATGGCCTGCGAGCTGTCGTCATCCAGGCGGTTCTGGTCAGCGACAAGCCGCAGGCGGGAACCGATATTCCAGGTCCCGATAGTGCCCAGGCGATCCGTGTAATCGACCAGCAGATTGGCCTCAAACGGAGCGATCTGGTAAACTGCGCGATTGTCCGTATCGTTTTCCGCCCAGGTGTAGGCGAGGTTCAAACGGGTCGCCCACTTGCGCGTAACATTCCATTGAAAATCGGCTTCGGCCCCAAAGAAAGTCGCATCGACGTTACGGTAAATAATCGCCCTGTCGGACTCCAAGACTCCGTCTTGCCCCAAGGCCCGGTCGAGGGAAATGAAGTCATAGACCTTGTCGTAGTAGAGCTTACCGGCGATGCGCACCGACTCGCCCAAGCCGCTGCCCGGCTTTTTCCGCCCATAGCCCAGATAACCGTCTCCCTCATGGGTAAACCCGATTTCAGTCTTTGCGTGCTTTTCCGGGTCGATCTGCGGGTTGCCGATCCAGCGGTTTGCATAAGGACCGGAAACACCATGGTATTTTTCGAGGTTGTCGCCCGAACGGGTGATGTAGCTGAGATCGCCATAGAGCGACGTCCCGCTCCCCGCCAGAGCCTGCTCATAGCGCAGGCGGCCGCTCACATTATGGTCCGTCGCCTCAAGCTCCGTCACACCGTAGTATGTGCTGTAAAGAGTGGCCGGATTGACATTGTGCAGTCCCGCCGGACCGCCGCTAACCGTGCTGTATGCCCGGTTTGGCGAGCTGTGGACTATATCGTAGCGCAAACCTCCGGAAAACTCTCCGCCTTCCGTCAGCATGGTCTTGCTGTCGAACGACAGCCCCGCCTCAGTCCGGTCGATGTCGGGCAGGCGCTCGGCATTGACGGCATCACCGTTTGATACGTTGTAGCGGCGCGCTTTGTGGTTTGAGTATTCGCCGCTCAAGGTCAGCATGTTTTCAAATCCACCGGCGGTGAAACCGGCTTTTGCGGCGCCGTTGAACGCAGTTTTATCGACCGCTACACGGAGCTTCGTGCTTGAATTACCCCGTAACGAATAGTTGTCGGCCCGCCGATTGAAGTCCATGACCCCTAGATCGAGATCGAATACGGTCCCCTCGCCAAACAGGTTCTTCTTGGCGACCATCAACTTCGAGACTTTCCGGTCGCTTGTTTTGAGATCGAGACTGTAATGGGGATTTTTTTCGTCTTGAATATCGTCGTGCAAACCGACCAGCCTTACCGAGGTTTCGGCATCCGGCGTATAGCCGAGCACCACTTGCTCGGTATCGCGGTTGTAACCGAAATGAGTTTCGGCGCCGTTGGCGTCGTCAAACGTGCCGGCCGTATCATAGCGCCCCGCACCCAACATCATAAATTGAGGCGTTTTGACGGCCCCCAAAATGGCATAAGTATGGATATCGGCGGTTCCGTCGTAGCCGGTCGCCATTTTTACCGACCGTTTAGCCGTGGCGACCGTCTCCGCTACGCCTTTGGTCTTTTCGACATTGCCCCGCCGGAACTGAAAGTCCGGCGCCGCCAGCATCATGTCGGGAGCGGTGATAACCGGCGGCGGGCTGGCTTTGGCGTGGCGCCCGTAAACGCCTGGATCGACAAAAACGTCACCAGCCAGTGCGCTGGAAGCCGAAAGCATCAGGCCAAGAAGGGCGAGCGCCCCGCTTGACGAATGACGCCGGTGAATTGGTAAAAGCTTGGTGGCAAGCATGCTCGTCCCTTCTCAAAAACATATGCTGCGGTAAGACGCCGGTTCTGCGTCTTGAGCTTGCTGGCTGCCGCAGTTCGTTTAAGAACGGGTTGCTTGCTGACTCTTGGGGGATTTGACGGTGGGGAGCCTCAACTCCCCGGCTATGGTTATTTGTTGAGGATCAGTTTGTTCTGGCGCGTAATCCTAAGAACATACTCAGCTCCCAAATGGGTGATAACGATCTCTGTCGCTTTGCCGAACAATTCCGCACTGTCATACCGGGGGCGCGGCGCGGCATTTTCAGACAGGCCAGAATCACCTGCATTTTCCGAAAAAGAAGAGGAGAAATTGTTTCCCATTGGAAGTGAATAAATCCATTGTTGCGATTGATTATTATTTGCTTCTGTAGAGGCGACCTTACCAAATCGCCTTGACGTCGGTCAAGCATCCTAAATTTTATGCAAGAAAGACGCATTCTCATTTTCCTAACGGCCCACGCCTTTTGATCGCTTATAAATGGAAACATAAGCCCCTCTCGCCAACATATCCCACGACAAGAGCAGCCTCACTCCAGGGAGCTTAATGGTGCTCACCGACGTCTAAGATGCGCTGATCTCGGAGCAAATCTATAAACCGGCCTTCCCCCACGAAACCGTTTAGCCCCCGTGCTCTTCCCGGCTATCTTTGGGCGCTTCGTCGCGGTCGTTTTTTCCATAGTCGCGGATGACGCTGGCGACGCGAAGTCTGTAGTTTTCAAAAATCCCGCCACGGCCTTTAGCCTGGGCGATGCGATGGGCCGTCAGGTTGCGCCATTCCTCAACCGCTTTTTCGTCCCTAAAAATGGAAAGCGACAACAGCTTGTCGGGATCGGTGAGGCTCTGGAAACGCTCGACCGAGATAAAACCGTCGATCGCTTCGGCCAAAGGACGCATTTCGGCGGCGATATCCAGATATTCGTCCATGCGCCCGTTTGCCGGATAAACCTCGAAAATCACTGCTATCATCGCTTTATCTCCCCGTCATCAATGGCCCCATAAATAGGGTCCCCACCCTACCCATACCAGGTAAACAGCACCGAGAGGGTGACCACCGAGAGCACCGTCGAAACCACCGTGGCGGCCGAGGTGCGCTCGACGTAGATGTTGAAGCGTTGGGCGACGACAAAAGCGCCGGTGCCGGTGGGGAGCGCGGCCATGATCATCGCGGTGGCGGCCCAGATGTGGTCGAGTTCAAACACATAGGCGATCAGCACCCAGGCGATGGCCGGTTGGACGAATAGCTTCAAGATCACCATGATCGAGACCTCGGCCATATCGCTCTTGAGGCTCTTGCCGACGAGGAACAGGCCGAGCGAAAACAGCGCACAGGGTCCGGCGGCGGCCCCCAGAATGTCGCAGAAGGCTTCGATGGGACTGGGGAGTTTAAGCTCGAGAACGGAAGCCAGCACCCCGGCGATGGGAGCCAGGAATAGCGGATTCTTGACCACGCCCCAAAAGATATCCTTAGCGATGCCGCCCGCGCCTTCTTCAGCCGACAGGTCGGCCTCGATCATTGCGCCGGCCAGTCCGAAAATCAGCGCCGCATTGACCACGGTGGCGATCACCGCCGGAACGGTGGCCTCCATACCGAACGCGATGGTCACCAGCGGGATGCCCATATAGCCGGTGTTGCCGTAGATCGAACTCATGCCGTTGAGACTCAACTCGGCCAAACGCCGGGCCGGAAAGAAAACCTTCACGAGCGCCATGGCCACGGCCATGGTAACCAGAAGCGAGACGGCGTAGACCCCGATGAAATCCCAATTGAAGATTTTTTCGGCTTCGACCCGGGCCATGGAAATGAATAGGAGGACCGGCAGGGAGACGTAGAAGACGAACCCGTTCAGGGCCGCGCTGGCGTCTTCACCCAGGATGCCCCGCCGCCCCGTGGCATAGCCCGCGAGAACGATGGCGAAGACCGGCAAAACAACGTTGATGACAGCTTCCATGAAGACCCCTTCGGCACTGATTTGAGGCTTTCTTAAAACAGTTTCAACCCAATCGCCAGAACTCTGATATTTCTCTCTCGCCAGTTCCGGAGGAATAGATTAATGTTGCAACGCAACAAAAAGCAGATTGCGGTGGGAGCACACGGCATGGATACTCTTGAGAACCGGACTTTTGATGAAATCTCGATCGGTGAAATAGCTTCGATCACCCGAACCCTGACCCAGGAAGACATCAAGTTGTTTGCAGTCATGTCGGGCGACGTCAATCCGGCCCACCTGGACGAAGAATACGCCAACAACGAAATCTTCCACAAGGTGATCGCCCACGGCATGTGGGGCGGGGCATTGATTTCGGCGGTACTCGGCACCACCCTGCCCGGCCCCGGCACCATCTATATGGGACAAACGCTGAAATTCAAACGACCGGTCGGCATCGGCGACACGGTCACGGTGAGCGTTACGGCGGCCAGCAAAGACGACGAACGCAAAAGCATCGTCTTCGACTGCCTCTGCGCCAATCAGGACGGCAAGCCGGTGATCGAAGGCACGGCGACGGTCTTGGCCCCCACCGAGAAGGTCGTCCGCCCACGCCCGGTCCTACCCGAGGTGATGCTTCACGACCGGGGCTCCAAGCTGCGCACCCTGATCGATCAGGCCGAGGGCCTGCCGCCGGTGAGGGCCGCCATCGCCCAACCGGTTCACGACTATTCCCTCGCCGCCGTCGCAGAAGCCGCCCGCGCCGGACTGATCGACCCGGTCCTTATCGGCCCGAAAGACCGCATTCAGGCCGCCGCCGATGCGGGCGAAATCGATATTTCCGGCTTCGAAATGGTCGAAACCGACCACAGCCATCAATCCGCCCTCACCGCCGTCGCCATGGCGCGGAGTATCGAAGTGGGCGCGATTATCATGAGCTCCCATTATGGCGCCGAGTTGCTACACGCCGCCATCCAGCGGGGCACGGGCATCCGCACCAACCGGCGCATCAGCCATGCCGCCGTTGTCGACATGCCGTTCTATCCGCGCCCGCTGATTGTCACCGACGCCTACGTCAATACGGACCCCAACCTGGAAGAAAAGAAAGACATCGTCATCAACGCCGTCGAACTGGCCCATGCCCTCGGCGTTCAGACACCGAAGGTCGCCATGGTCGCCGCCTCGCATACGGTAGAGAACAAGCTGCGCTCGACCGTCGAGGCCGCCGCCCTATGCAAAATGGCCGACCGGGGTCAGATTGGCGATGCATTGCTCGAAGGGCCCCTGCCCTACGACATGGCGATTTCCGAAGTGGCGGCGAAAAACAAGGGCGTCCATTCGCCTGTCGCCGGAGCCGCCGACATCGTCGTCTGCCCGCATCTGGAAGCCGGACACCTGCTGCTCAAACAATTGAACGCCCAGGCCCGCGCTCTTCAGGCCCACGTCCTACTTGGCGCAAGGGTGCCGATCATCCTGCCCAGCAAGGCCGATGAAATACTGCCACGGCTCGCCTCCTGCGCCATCGCGGCAAAGCTCGCGGCCAACCATGTCGGTCAGAAAGAGCCGGTCTAGAGACAGTCTATGGAAGTCATCGATCTCAAAGGAAAACGGGCGCTGATCGTCGGCGTCGCCAATCAGAACAGCATCGCCGCCGCCGCCGCCCGTCGTCTCAGCGCCGCCGGAGCCGAGGTCGCCATGACTTACCATACCGAGCGAACCCGCCCCCATGTGGAGCCCTTCGCCAAAGAGATCGGCGCTTCCCTGCTGATGGAATGCAACGCCCCCGACGAAGAGGCCGTCGCCAAGGTAATCAGCCAGTTGCGCACCAAATGGGGCGAGATCGATTTTCTGTTTCACGCCATCGGGGCCGCACCGAAAAGCGAGCTTAAACACCGACTGGTCGAGGTCTCGGGGCCCGGTTTTTCCGAAGCCATGCAGATGTCGGTCTATTCCTTTATCCAGTTCGCCCGCGCCTCTGCCCCAATCCTCGCCGACGACGCCTCCATCGTAACGCTGACCTTTTATGGCGCCGAACGGGTGGTCGATCACTACAACGTCATGGGGCCGGTCAAAGCCGCGCTGCAGTCGGCGGTTCAGTATCTGGCCCATGAGCTGGGCCCGTCGGGCATCCGGGTCAACGCCATCTCGGCAGGCCCCATCGTCACCCGCGCTTCCTCGGGCATCGACCATTTTTCCAAACTGACCGACGAGGTGGTGCGCAAGGCCCCACTACGCCGCACGATCACCGCAGACGAAGTGGGTAAAGTCGCGCTATTCCTGGTCAGCAATCTCGCCTCGGGCGTCACCGGCGAAATCATCCACGTCGACAGCGGCCACCATATCGAAGGCATGTCCTTCGACGACGAAACGCCCCTCAAAGTTTAAGGCGCCCAAAATCCTTAGCCTTGCGGCGTTAATACATATGTAATAACATTGGTTGTCAAAAATTTGAGGCGCCGTCATGACAACTCTGAAGCTCAAGGCCGTGGGAAATTCAACGGGCGTCATTTTGCCCAAAGAAATTCTTGCCAAACTCCATGTGGAAAAAGGCGACAACCTCTATGTGGTGGAAACCGCTGATGGCATTGAGCTAACACCATACGATCCTGAATTTGAGCGCCAAATGGAAACGGCCCGTATAATCGCCAAGAAACGGCGGTCTGTTCTACGCGAGCTTGCTAAGTGACTTCATGGGTTTGGATCGATAAATCCGTCGTTTTAGCTATCCACAATGAGCAACTCGCCGAGCATGGCGGCGCGACAGGAATTCGGGACGAGGGCCTTTTAGATTCCGCTCTCGCCAGACCGCTCAACAAAGCCACCTACGGCGATACCGATATAACGGCCCTAGCCTCCGCCTATGGGTATGGACTCATCCGCAACCATCCGTTCATTGATGGGAACAAACGCATTGCCTTGGTGACAACGGAACTTTTTCTGGTCTTAAACGGTTACGAATTGACGGCGACCGACGCCGATTGCTTGCAAATCTTTCTTTTGCTGGCGGACGGCACCCTAACGGAAGAAGAGTTCGCTCTCTGGCAGGCCTCGAACAACCGACGAATTTAAGGGCCATCCCTTTCCATTTGTCATTCCGGGGCCGCCAAGCGGAACCCGGCAACTGTATTTTTCATGGGGTGATGGTTTTGAAATCTGCGCTGT
>CBDUMN010000021.1:0-45768 GCA_965368335.1 uncultured Rhodospirillales bacterium | reverse complement strand
TAGTGCCCGGCTGCACGACAATGAAAGCGCCGCTTTTGGTTTCTTTGGCGATATCGGCTCGGGAAAACGGGATGGAAACGCGGGCGACCACTTTGCCTGCGTCGTCCACTTGGTCGGCGCGCAGAGTATAAAGACCGGGAGCGACCGACTGGCCGTCAATCAGCGACCATATGCCGTCATCCAGCGCATGGGTTTCGCCCAGCAGGTTGCTATCCAGGTAAACATAAATTTTTGCGCCAGCCGCCGCATGGCCGCTGATGCTCAGGCGACCTTGTTCGTCGTAGTCCACCACGTCAATGGAGAGGGGCAGTTTGTCATCGGCTTGAGGCTTTTGCAGGACCCTGCTCGGTCCTTCGCCGTCGCGATCAACTTTCAAGGCCAGCGCGCCCGCGTCCTCGGCGTCTTTTCCTGCTAAATCTTTGCCTTTTTCGGGAACCACCAAAACGACCACAGATGGAGATTCCATGGGATCGCATTCTTTCGGTTGGGATTTGAGAGTCAGATGGCGGCTGCCTGCCGGGAGCGCTTGGGTGGGGACGAAAACCCACTCGCCGCGTTCATCGGCAATCGCTTCGCCGATGGAGTTCCCTTCATCGAGAATGATGATTTTAGACTTCGGGGTGCCGCGTCCGGCCATCACGGAGTCGCCATAGGGGTTGATTCGGACGACGTCAAACGAGGGCGGGATGCAGGATGGGGGGGATGGTTCCACCGTTTTGGGAGGAGCCTGGGTCGGTGTTTCGGCTTCTGTCGGCGTGTCGGGTTCGCCCATCATGAAATTGAGCGCAATGGCGGCAACCACCACGACAACTCCCAATGCGACAAAAAAGAAAGGTCTATTCACCTACGCCCCCATTTCGATTCCGGCAATCAGACTAATACGCCGTCCGGGCCCACGCAATCGAAGAAACTGTTAGATTTATAGGGTCGGACTATCAAGCCGGGCCGTGATTTTTTGATTCCGGCGGGCCAAAGCCCCATTATCTTTAAGGGGGCGGTTTTAAGATTTCGTTGCGGAGAGTTGGTATTGATGATGCGCGAAAAAGAGAACGATCAAAAAGGCTACAAGGTTTGGGACCTGCCGGTGCGACTGTTTCACTGGAGCCTGGTTGGACTCGTCTGTCTATCGGTTTATACCGGTCTCACCGGTGGATTGACCGAGATGGACCTACATATGAAAAGCGGTGTGGCCATACTCTCGCTTGTCGTTTTCCGAATTGTTTGGGGGACGGTGGGCGGTACCCATGCCAGATTCGGCGATTTTATCAAAGGTCCCGGCGCGGTTGCGGAGCATATCGGCAAAGAGCTGTTAAGCGGGGCTCCTTCGCAGAGTATCGGCCATAATCCGCTCGGCGGGTGGATGGTTGTTTTCTTGCTGGCTCTTCTGCTCTTTTTGGCCGGAACGGGACTTTTCGCCAATGACGACATCTTTACCGAAGGTCCGTTGGCGGCCAAAGTCGCTAAGGCGACCAGTGATCGACTGACCACCTTCCATCATTGGGCGGGGAACATCTTATTCGGCCTTGTCGGGCTGCATGTGCTGGCGGTTTTCGGTTATCTGTTGATCAAAAAGGAAAATTTGATCCGCCCCATGGTCACCGGAAGAAAACCAATTCAACAAGGTGTCTCAGAAGGACGATACGGCTCCCCATTTTTAGCTTTGCCTATTTGGGGAGGAATTGCCGGGTTGTTGGCTTGGTGGCTTTTTTGACTTAGAGCGGATTTGATGTAGGTGTGACGGTCGTCGCAGTCTCTGTGTGGGAGGGGCTTTAAGGTGCGAAGCTGGAGTGTCGGCAACTCGGGAGGTTCGACGTGACTGATTTTAGCGTCGAAAAGCGTTTGTTCGAACGCAACGACGCCTTTTCCACCATCCGCTTTTTAACTCCGGCGGGGGAGATGGAGGGGGTGATTGAAGATTTTTCCATCGGTGGTTTGGGGGTGAGAGTTGACGGCCCTTTGCCTCATGTTGGACTGCAAGCGACAATCTTGTTTCCCGAATTTGGCGGTATTCTTTCAGAGGTTGTTCACGCCACCGGCAACCAAGTAGGCCTCAGGTTCACCGATACGCCTGAGCGGATCGGTGAACTGATGCATGCCGTAAAAAAACGGACGGCTTTTTCTTAGGATCCGGGCCTATTAATCTGATCGAAGATACTTATTTTTCTTCGCGGTATTTGTCGTGACAGCTCTTGCAGGTTTTGCCAAGTGCGCCGACTGCGCCACCGAAGGCCTTCATGTCGCCAGGATCAGCTTTGGCCAGATTGCTGGCGGCCGCCTGGAAGGCAGCGATCTTTTCTTTGAAGTCGGCTTGGTTTTCCCAAATGATCGCCTTGGCCCGGGTTTGCCCAAAATCCGAATCAGCGGGAAATATTTTCTCGACCATTTGCGATAGGTCAGCCATGGCTTTGGCATGCATGGCTAAGTTTTCTTTATGTGGCACCTCGCCTTTGAGTACGGCGACCATGCCTTTCATGTGCCCGCCAACGGCCTGGAAAATCGCCTGCCGATGAGCAATGGCTCCGTCATTGGCAAAGGCCGGTAGGGCGCAGGCGATAGCAGCGCTGGCCAGAAACAAGGTTTTGATAGATTGGTTCATTGGTTCCTCCCGTTATCTTGTTTCGCCTGAAAAATATGGTGTAGAGCTCGGTCTTTTACAAGATTGGACGAAAAGCGTTTGGGCTGGCCGATGCGAATCCGTAAGCTGGCCTCACCATCGGGCAACCCAAGAGGGCTTTTATGCAAAATATCCAATCAATCTGCGTTTTTTGCGGCTCTAGGGAAGGAGAGAACCCGCTTCACAAGCAAATGGCGGAAACTCTTGGGCGTCTCTTGGCCGAGAAGGACATTCGCCTAATCTACGGTGGTGGCGGAATTGGGCTTATGGGAGTACTGGCCCAGTCGGTTATGGCGGGCGGCGGCAACGTCACGGGGATCATCCCCGAGTTTCTCATGCGTTACGAGGTTGGAGGGATTGCAGGCGTCGATACGGTGGTGGTCGAGTCCATGCATGACCGCAAGAAACAGATGTTTGAGAAGGCCGATGCGTTCGTCGTGTTGCCCGGTGGTATCGGAACACTGGACGAAACCATTGAGATCACCACATGGAAGCAGCTGCGCCAGCACGACAAACCGATTGTTTTGATCAATCAGGGCGGTTTCTGGGAGCCCTTGCTCGATCTTTTCAACCGGGTTATCGCCGGGGGCTTCGCTCATCCCAAGGTCAACGACCTTTTTACCGTGGTTGAAAACGTGGAAGAGGTTTTTCAGGCAATCGCAGAAGCACCCGAACCTGATGATGTGGTGCTGACCAGCCATCTGTAGAGAGAAAACGCCTGGATTCTCCAGTTTTTTGTCCTCATATGGTTTATTCGTTCCTTCTTGGTCGGGTATTGAAGGCGCTTTGTTTTGGACAAATGTGTTGTTTTGATAGGTGCGGCCAAATCGGCCCCTTTTGGTGGGGGATGAGAATGCCGCATTGGTGCTACCATTTTGTGCGGTCTGGTAGCACCAATCCCTTGCTTTACAAGGGCTTCAGGCTTCCCTATGGTCGCGCCAAAATGAATTTGAGCGCGCCTGAAATAGGAGTTTCGCCATGCCGAAAATTCAAGTGAAGAATCCGATCGTCGAACTCGATGGCGACGAGATGACCCGGATCATCTGGGCGTTCATCAAGGACAAGCTGATCGTTCCTTATCTGGACGTGGATTTGAAGTACTACGACCTGTCTGTCGAGAAGCGTGATGAAACTGACGACCAGATCACCATTGATGCGGCCAACGCCATCAAGGAACACGGTGTCGGCGTAAAGTGTGCGACCATTACGCCCGATGAACAACGGGTCGAGGAGTTCGGCCTCAAGAGCATGTGGAAGTCGCCCAACGGCACCATCCGCAACATTCTTGGCGGAACAGTTTTCCGGCAGCCAATCATTTGCAAAAACGTGCCACGACTGGTGCCGGGCTGGACCAAGCCCATCGTCATTGGTCGCCACGCTTTCGGCGACCAATACCGCGCGACCGATTTTCTCGTGCCCGGTAAAGGCAAGCTGACGCTCAAGTGGGAGGCCGAGGACGGCTCCGAGACCATTGAGCGCGAAGTCTACGAATTTCCCGACGCCGGCGTTTGCCAAGCCATGTATAACTTGGACGACTCTATTCGTGGTTTCGCCAGGGCTTGCATGAACTACGGTCTCAATTTGGGGTGGCCGGTCTATCTTTCGACGAAGAACACCATCCTGAAGGCCTATGACGGGCGGTTTAAGGACCTCTTTGAAGAAGTCTATCAGGCTGAGTTCAAGGACAAGTTCGAGGCTGCCAAGATTTGGTATGAGCACCGCCTGATTGACGACATGGTGGCCTGCGCTATGAAGTGGAACGGCGGTTTTGTCTGGGCCTGCAAAAACTACGATGGCGATGTCCAGTCGGATACGGTGGCCCAGGGCTTCGGTTCGCTTGGCCTGATGACCTCGGTGTTAATGACGC
This sequence comes from uncultured Rhodospirillales bacterium, assembly GCA_965368335.1. Classification (GTDB taxonomy): domain Bacteria; phylum Pseudomonadota; class Alphaproteobacteria; order Rhodospirillales; family JAPHRK01; genus CBDUMN01. The sequence goes on along the minus strand of CBDUMN010000021.1, from coordinate 41,287 downwards.
CGGATGGAAAAACCGTCGAGGCCGAAGCAGCCCACGGCACAGTGACGCGACACTACCGGATGCACCAGCAGGGTAAGGAAACCTCGACCAACCCGATTGCTTCGATTTTCGCCTGGACCCGTGCGCTTCAATATCGTGGGCAGTTTGACGACACGCCCGAGGTGATCAAGTTTGCCGAAACCCTTGAGCAGGTTTGTATCGAAGCCGTTGAAGCGGGCAAGATGACCAAGGATTTGGCGCTGCTGGTCGGCCCCGATCAGTCCTGGCAGACCACACAGCAGTTCCTCAACGAATTGGACGGCCGCCTGCAAGCTAAAATGGGGTAGGATACAGACCTTCCCGATATGCGATTAAAAAGCCCTGCTGGAGCGATCTGGCGGGGCTTTTCATGGTGGTTTCGCATAGGGTCGGATCGTTTAGGTTGAATCACTTCGTGATTCGGCCTGAACCGTGAATCACCCTCTAGACCGCTTGGGTTGTTCATGTTTGTATAATGTAAAGACCTGAGGCTTGATCTGCATTAAGCAGACAAAACAACAACAACTACGTCATGCGGAACGAAAATGAATATTCTCCACGTAGAGGACCAGTCCGTCCACCATAAGCATTTCGCCAGGATGCTCAGGGAGGTTTATGGCGAGGATGTCGGCATTACCTGGGCTCAGTCGGTTCAGGAAGGCTTGGACGCCCTTGAGAGCGAACCTTTCGATCTGGTGTTTCTCGATTACGTTTTAGGCGATGGTTGCGCCGTGGATATCATGAATATGTGCAACGCCTTCGCCAGCCCCATGCCCTTCGTCGTGGTCAGCGCCTTTGAAGACCAGGATTTCAACATGGCGGCCCTGACGATGGGAGCCGACGATTACCTGATTAAAGGAAAATTCGACGCGGCAGACCTCGAACGCAGCATCAATTATTCCCTCTACCGAAAAAAGAAAATGGCCGAGATCGTCAATATGGCCTTTTTCGACCGTTTGACCGGGTTGCCCAATCGCAACTACTTCATGCACAACACCGACAAGTCGATAGAGCTTGCAACGCGCATGGGCAGCATGGTTGCCGTCTACTACGTCGATCTCAACAATTTCAAAAGAATCAACGATCAGTTCGGCCATGATGCGGGCGATATGATTTTAAAAACTGCGGCTGAACGGCTCTCGCATGGAATTCGCAAAACCGATACGGCGATTCGGTATGGTGGTGACGAATTTCTTGTGATTTCGCCAGGGATTAAAAAGCGCGAAGAAATCGTTACGGTCGGCAATAAGCTGGTCAAAAAGATTACCGGTTCCGTCCCCTATGAAGGAAACGATCTGATTTTAACCTGTAGTATTGGCGCGGCGAACATGCCGTTCGATGCTGCGAATTTAACCGAGGCCATCAGAATTTCCGACAGAGCGATGTATGAGGCGAAGGACAGCGGCGGTGGGTTCTGGATGTTCCAATCCCGTTCCGACGCCCAAAAAGCCGTTCATGGATAACAGTAAGCCCCCTGCCAATGAGGTTGGCCGGTTTTTGTTGCGCTTAGAGCGGAAATCAATACCTTATCCTCTTTAAAGCAAGAACGCTGTTTCCACGGGGAGGGGACGCATGACCGAGCAAACTCCGGAGAGCGGAGGGGGCCAGGAGCCGGAATCTCTTGGCCGAGAAATCCAAAAACAAATTTTGTTTGCAAGTTGCGTGGCGTTGGTTATCGCTGGCGTTGTTTTCGGGCTTTATAACCTCCAGATCAATCCGGTCATCATTGTCGTTGGTGCGGTTACTGTGGTCGGGGCGGGCATGGTTGTCTTGGTCCAGCGCTTCGGCATTCGTTCCGTTGCCGTGAGCACCTTGTTGCTCTGGGCCGGTTTCGCGGTTGCCGCGGTTGTGCAGTTTGGGAGCGGCAATGGTTAAGAAAGAAGGATATAACCCCTACAAGAAGAAAAAAGGCAGTGTGCCCGAGGTGGAAGAAGAGCCGGTTCAGCGGGTTATTAGCGAAAAGGGCCAGATGATCATTGCGACCGTCCTGGCCACTTTCGGTCTGGGAATCGGCTTGTTGCTGCATTTTATGAATTATGGCGGTACGGCGCTCATGGTAATCGCCGGAATTTATGCGGTGAATTGCTGGATCGCCATGGTGTTGAAATTCGGCATAAAGTCGAAAGGAGCCACCGCTGTCGCCTTGTGGACGGCGGTTGCTATCGTCATCTATTCGCTGGCGACGGGATCGTTTGGTTGAGGAAAGGCCGATTGATGGCTGTTTTTTGCCAGATCGCCCTTGACGGCAGAGGCTTGATCCCCTAAAAAGCGCCTCTCTCGGGCTCACCTCGCGGTTTGACCCGGCACGGATTTATTTAGTTTTTAAGGATACGAACGATGGCACGACGTTGCGCCATGACCGGCAAGGGCGTTCAGACCGGCAATAATGTGAGCCACGCCCACAATAAAACCCGCCGCCGCTTCCTGCCGAATCTGCAGGACGTTTCTCTGTTGAGCGATACGCTCGGCATGATCCGGCTGCGTCTCAGCGCAAGCGCCATTCGCACCATTGAGCGCAAAGGCGGCCTTGATGCATATCTGCTCAAGACTTCCAACCTCAAGCTGCCGGCGGAAGCCCGCAAGCTTAAGGCCCGCGTTCTTAAGGCGCAAAAAGCCGCCGCTTAATTTTCGCGGATATAGAGTTTAGAAAAGGCCCGAGCCGATTTGGTTCGGGCCTTTTCTTTTGTCGGCTACGGCTCTACCGTTGCCTCCGATGCAGAGTTTAATGGTGGTGGAATGACATGACGCTTGATCCTCAGGCCCAGAGTATCCTCAATATTCAGGCTGTCGCCTGGTCCAAAGGCGTCCCAAAGTTTCATGAGCTGACCGTGGAGCAGGCCCGTGAAACTTATTTGCGAAGCTGTGAAGGGTTTGGCGCGGCCAAGCCTGAGGTCGCCTCGTTAACCGACTTGGCCTTTGAGGGGCCTGGGGGGGCGGTCCCTATACGGCTTTATCGCCCGGCAGGCGCAGCGGATACTGCTTTGCTGCCGGTTCTTGTTTTTTTTCATGGCGGTGGTTTCGTTGTTGGTGATTTGGAAACACACGACACCCTTTGCCGTAAACTTTGCAACCGCGGCGGTTTCGCCGTTCTGGCGGTAGACTACCGCCTTGCCCCTGAACACCCTTTCCCTGCGGCTATGGACGATGCCTATGCCGCCATTGAATGGGCTGCGGCTCATGGGGGTGATTACGGTTTTGACGGTGGGAGAATGGCGGTTGGCGGCGATAGCGCTGGCGGCACCTTATCGGCGGTTTCCTGTTTGGCCGCCCGCGACAATGGTGGGCCTGAGATCGCCTTTCAGGCGCTGCTCTATCCCGGCACCGATATGACCTATAATGAGGGTTCGCGCCAGGACTTGGGTGATGGCTATATTCTGGACCGCGCCAGCATGGCCTACTTTTACCGCCATTTTATGGCTGAGGCCGCAGACCGGACCGACTGGCGGGCTTCTCCGATGAAGGCGGGAGATCATAGCGGCTTGCCGCCCGCACTGGTTTTGACGGCAGGATACGATCCTTTGAAGGATGAGGGGTTGGCTTATGCCGAGGCACTCAACGCCGTGGGGGTTGAGGCCAACTATTCCTGCTACAACGGGATGCTCCACGGTTTTTTGACCATGGACGGCGTCATCGATATGGCTGATGAAGCAATCGATGAGGTCGCCAGAGAGATCGCCCAGGGATTAGGGATCCTGCATCCGTAGGGTCAGAGCAAAAAGGCTTGCTGCTTCGCTTTGGCCTTATTTCGAACGTACGATGACACGGCTTTTCACCGAGACGACGTTCTTGATGCCCTTGACGATGGCGATGGCCTTGTTGAGCTCGATTTCGGTTAGGGCTCGGCCAAAGAGAAAAACGTGGCCGTCTACGGAGCGCCAACGAAAATTGGTGACGTTAACCGCCTGGGCGTCGAGCAGGAGGGCGTTGATCTTCCCTTCAATGACCGTGTCGTCAACGAACCCTTCGGCGGTTCCTTTACGGCGGTCGATATCCTTAACCACCATGATCTCGTTATAGACGGTTTTAACGTTTTCAATCTTTTGGGTTAGGGCGGCCGCCTGAGATTTCTGCTGGGCGGTTTCGACGATGCCGGTCAACATGACGTTTTGTTCGTAGACGTCTGCGTTGATGGAAATGACGTCGGAGCCCATCTTGTCGATCACCTGGGCGGTAAACTTACCCTTGATCGCCAGATCGGTGGCGATATCGCCTGAACTGCGATCTTCAACAGCGGCTTCCACCATGCCTTTGACTGCGGAGAGCGGGTTCAGATCAATGGCCGAGGCCGGAGCGGTCAACCAAAATGCACCAAGAACTGCAATAGCGACTGTACGAAACACGTCTGCTCTCCCTCTTAAGGATTGATTATGTGCGGCGGCGTTTAAAGCTTCGGGCGATGTCTTCGTCGAAAAGTTCAGCGAGGTTTTTCATCATGGTGCCGCCCAGTTCTTCGGCATCGGTAATCGTCACTGCCCGCTCATAATAACGGGTAACGTCATGACCGATGCCGATGGCGGTCAGTTCCACCGATGAGCGGGTTTGAATCCATTCGATGACATCGCGCAGATGGCGCTCCAGATAACTGCCCGGATTGGCCGAAAGGGTGGCGTCGTCAACCGGTGCGCCATCGGAAATAACCATCAGAATGCGCCGCAGTTCGGGACGGGCCAAAAGGCGGGAATGAGCCCAAAGCAGGGCCTCGCCGTCGATATTTTCTTTCAATAGCCCTTCGCGCAGCATCAGGCCCAGGTTTTTTCGCCCTCGACGCCAGGGCATATCGGCCCCTTTGTAAACGATATGGCGTAAGTCGTTGAGGCGGCCCGGTCTTTCCGGTTTGCCACGCTCGACCCACTGTTCTCGGCTCTCCCCGCCTTTCCAGGCCTTGGTGGTGAAGCCGAGAATTTCCACCTTTACGCCGCACCGCTCCAGCGTGCGCGCCAGGATATCAGCGCAGATGGCGGCGATGGTGATCGGGCGGCCCCGCATGGAGCCTGAGTTGTCGATCAGCAGTGTCACCACCGTGTCGCGGAACTCGGTATCCTTTTCGAGCTTATAGGACAGCGGATATTCGGGATTGGTGACGACCCGTGAAAGACGGCCGGTATCGAGCAGACCTTCTTCCAAATCGAAATCCCAGGAACGGGTTTGCTGGGCCATCAAGCGGCGCTGCAAGCGGTTGGCGAGGCGCGAAACCACGCCTTGCAGGTGAGCAAGCTGGCGGTCGAGCTGGCTGCGCAGACGTTGAAGCTCTTCCTGGTCGCAGAGGCCTTCGGCTTCGATGACCTCGTCAAAGGCGGCGCTATAGACTTTGTAGTCCTTGAGCCTCTCCTCAGGGATATCGCGGTAGTTATGATCAATGGGAGTCGGGCCTGCAGGCTGATCGTCGCCGCCGCCCGGCGCCATAGCGCCCTCGGCGAAAGCGGTCTGGTCTTCTTCTCCGTCTCCTTGGCCTTCACCCATCTGGCCTTCCAGCCCGGTCATCGCTTCGGCTTCGCCGTCGTCCGGGTTGGTTTGCTGTTCTTCCTGGTCGCCCTGCTCCTCGCCGCCCTGAGATTCTTCTTCCCGTTCGGAATCGTCGGGCTCCTGCTGTTCGGCGCTAGGCGGCGGCAGGAGGTCCAGATCTTGCAGAACCTGCTCCAGCGCTCTGGCGAAGGCTTCCTGATCGTCCATGACGGTTCTCAGGCTGCGCAGATGGGATCCGGTTTTCCGCTCGACCACATCGCGCCAGAGATCGACCATTTGTCGTGCGCGAGCGGGGATGGCTTGGCCTGTCAGGGCCTCACGGGCCATCAGGCGGAGAACTTCGGGTAGAGGCGCTTCATCGCGCTCGGAGACTTTGTCGAAGCCTTTGATTCGGCAATGCTCATCAAGAGCCGCTTCCAGATTGGCGGCGACCCCTAGCATTTTTTGTGCGCCGATGGCTTCAACCCGTACCTGTTCGACGATATTGAAGGCTTCGCGCGCCTCGACCAGTTGCGGCAGGTGTTTGGCGTGAATTTTGTCGTCGTGATAGCGCAGCCGCAGCGCCGCAGCGTCGGCCATGCCGCGCAATCTGGCGACCTCGGCCGGGTCGGTCTTGCGGCTTAAGGTCGGCAGGCGGATATGCTTGCCGTTGACGCCATGGGCGCCCGGTGAAAAGGCGACGATGGCCTCGGGTTGGCGCGCCAGAGCCTTGAGGGCCGAGGCGGTCGCCCGGCGAAACAGCTCGTGCTTTTCAGTCGTTCCGGACATTAGCCCATCAGTACGGTGGCGGCGTTTTCCGGCAGTTCCTCGCCGAAGCAGCGCTGGTAGTATTCTGCCACTACCGGGCGTTCCGTTTCGTCGCACTTGTTGAGGAACGTCACGCGGAAGGAATAGGCGAGACTACCGAAAATGCTGTTGTTTTCAGCCCAGGTGATCACGGTGCGGGGCGACATGACAGTCGAAATGTCGCCGTTGACGAATCCTTCGCGGGTGAGATCGGCCAGCTCGACCATGGAATCGAGCATCGCCCGGCCTTCGGGATTATCGTAGTCGGGCAGTTTTGCGGTAACGATCTCGACTTCGTCTTTATGGGGCAGGTAGTTGAGCGTCGCCACGATGTTCCAGCGGTCCATCTGGCCTTGGTTGATTTGTTGGGTGCCGTGATAGAGCCCGGTCGTATCGCCGAGCCCAATGGTGTTGGCCGTTGAAAATAGACGGAAATAGGGGTGAGGCCTGATGACGCGGCTTTGATCGAGCAGGGTCAGTTTGCCTTCCACTTCGAGAATGCGCTGAATAACGAACATGACGTCCGGTCGACCGGCGTCGTATTCGTCAAACACCAAGGCCGTTGGGTGCTGAAGGGCCCAGGGCAGAATACCTTCGCGAAACTCGGTGATCTGCTTGCCATCCTTAAGAACAATGGCGTCCTTGCCGATCAGGTCGATCCGGCTGATATGGCTATCGAGATTGATGCGAATGCAGGGCCAGTTGAGACGGGCGGCGACCTGCTCGATATGGGTCGATTTGCCGGTGCCGTGATAACCCTGAATCATCACCCGCCGATTGTGAGCAAAGCCCGCCAGGACGGCCAGAGTGGTGTCGTGATCGAACTGGTAAGTGTCGTCAATGGGCGGTACGTGATCTTCCCCCTGGCTGAACGCGGGAACTTCCATCTCCGTATCCAGGCCGAAAGCCTGACGGTCGGAAAGGGTGATGTCGGGCGCGTTCAAGGGGAACGTGGAGCCTGGGGCGTTTTCGGGGGATTGAGACATATTTACCGTCACTCGATCTTTGGTGTTGCTTGTTAAACGCCGGTTTCCATTTCAGCCAGCCGGAGCATCAGAATTTCATAGGCCTCTTTGACCTGTTTGAACTCTTCTTCAGCCTCCTTGCTGCCTGCATTGGCGTCCGGATGATGGCGTTTTACCAGTTTTTTGTAACAGGCTTTAACGGATTCTTGCGTTACAGGCCATTTCAACTCCAGTTTGTCCAGGGCTTTGGCTTCCGGTGAGCCGGGTGGGAAAGGGCCATTTGGAGATACTTCTTCCCTATCCTCTAAGATATTCAGCGGGTCCCGGAAGGGGGAGGATGTATTGGTGCCCAAGGGCCAGGAAGGGCGTTGCCATGTGGTGTCGCGGCGGACGTCGGCATCGACCTCGTCATCGCTCATGCCTTCGTAATAGTTCCACTTGGCGTTATATTCGCGGGCGTGCAGACGGCAGAACCAGTAAAACGAACCGAGTTCGTCACGCGACTTGGGGGCTCGGTGTTCTCCGGTTTCTTCGCACCCCGGCCAGTCGCAGGTTTTTCCTTCCGGCATCTGGCGCTGCCGGTTGAGCTGAAAGTCGTTTTCAAACGACGGCCCGGAATTTTTGTGGATAGTCATAGATCGATAATGGGGGCTAACCGAGCCGTACTCAACCTGAGTGTCGTTTTAAATCACTCTCTAGGGTCCTGACCCTAGTGTTAATCCTTGGCGCTCAGCGCCCTGGCTACGACCGACAACGCGTCTTTATGACGCTGGCTTTTGATGAGCGAGAAATCCCTGGCGATTTCGAGGCTTAATTTCTGCTTGCGGTCCAGCTCCACGTTATCGGAATCGAGGCCGTCATAAAAGAAGTTTACCGAGACACCGAGCTGGTTGGCGATGTCAAGCAACCGTCCAGCCGAAACCCGGTTGATTCCTTTTTCATACTTGTGGGCCTGTTGATAGGTGACGCCGATGGCATCGGCCAATTCCTGTTGAGTCAAACCCAAAAGCAAACGTCGTTCGCGGATGCGATCGCCTATATGCTTCTCGATATCGACCATTTTCAAATTATTCTTTTGGGTCATTTGAGCCGCCTTTGTTTATAACTTGTCTAGATACCCGACGGGGGATGGGGGATCAACGCTTTTAGGCGTAAAAGACTTCGTGATGGCCTGTTCTAAGCGCCCAATCAAAGGGCTTGACGGCGAGACGATAGGGCCCCACTTTCCAATCCGGTTTCGATGTTTTGTCTGCGATTGAAGGAGTTTCCCCATGAGTGTTGCAGAGACGATTCGCCAAAAATTGTCGGATAGTCTGAGCCCGATGCGGCTAGAAGTTGTCGATGATTCCCAAAAGCATGCCGGTCATGCTGGCGCCCGTCCGGGAGGGGAAAGCCATTTCAGCGTTACGGTTGTGTCGCCTCTTTTCGATGGCAAGAACCGGGTTGAGCGGCAAAGAATGATCTATGGCGCACTGGCTGAAGAAATGGCTGGGCCAATTCACGCGCTCGCCCTTAAGGCTCTGACGCCAGAGGAAGATTCTTAAAGGGCTGTATCAAGTGAGAGACGGCACCCCTGGCGTGCGCATACTATAGTATGCATACTAAAGTATAACTTATTGATTTATAACGATTTTGTGATTGCCTTTTTTCGGTTCTCCGATAGCCTGCTTTAAAACCGGAAGTAATTTTTCTGGGAATTTGGCGGTTAAAAGCAGGATGACGGGCTATGGAAGGCACCATCAGCATTCGCAATATATCCGTTTCTGGGAAGCGGACGAGCCTGAAGCTGGAAAAAGAAATTTGGGTGGCCATCGACGATATTTGCTCCATAGAGCGAATCACCATTGATGATCTCATGACACAATTGGATGCGACCCAAGGGATGATCAACCGGGCCTCTAAAATCCGTTGCTTTGCCGTCAGCTATTTCCGCAATGCCGCCCTGACCAAAGAGTTGGCGGCGGCAAATTTGGCCTATGCGGCTCATGAAATGGCTAACCAGCAAGGGCAACCAAGCGCTGTCTTTCAAGACACGCTTCGCTCCTTGGCCTAAACTTCAATCTTCCCGATAGAAATCCGGATAACGGTTGCGAATAAGCTGACCGTCTGTTCTCAAAGCGTGACACCCATCGATTTGTGATGGAGGACGTTTCTTGCCCTCTGGGTCGGCTGGATTGCGCCGTCCCAGGGCCGGGTACATGGTTTGCAACGCCGCCGTGGCGATGGGGCCAAGCATTTCAACGACATGAGTGCAGCCTTTGCGCCCGCCTATTTTTTCTTTCACCTGGCGATACCAGCCGGGGCCGATTTTCAAGCCGACCAAAATTTGGAAAGCCGATTCGATGTCGCTGCAAATGGTGAAGGGACCGCCATCTATGGCGACTTCGATGTCTTCGACAACAAACCCTTCATTGACGGTCAGGCGTACCGACATGTCATGAATGGGTTCGCCCGCACGGATGCCATTGCGGTCTTGGTTGTCGAAGCCGTAGGTCTTGGCGTCGGTAATCCGGCCTTCGATATCAAACCGTCCATCGGCTCTTTCATATCCGCGAAATTCAATCTTGCGGGTATGGAGACGCTGTCTGTCATCGGGAGGAGAGAGGGGCATGAGCTTCGTCTCGATCAGGATGCAAAAGGCCGCCATGCGCTAGGGTCGGATCGTTTTGGGTTGAATCACTTCGTGATTCGGCCTGAAGCATGAAGCCGATCACACTCTAGGGTTGGCGGCCTTACATGAGGGGTGTTGGCGTTAATTTCCCGTGCCGTAGGTTTCGCCGAAAATGAAGGCGTCGCGGTCGCGGACATCCCGTTCCAGACGTTCCTGCACGGCGTCATAGAGGTCCCGAATGGAGACGATGCCGACCGGTTTGCCATCTTCAGCCACCGGAAGGTGCCGGTATCCGCGCGACCGCATGAGCTCCAGAGCGACCGATGGGCGGTCGTTGGGGCGCAGAGTATCGGGCTTTTCCGTCATAATGTCGGCCAGTGACGTAGTGTCCGGGTTGGCTCCCTTGGCGATGACGCGCATCGTGAGGTCGCGTTCGGTCACAATGCCGATGAGTCGGTCATTCTCCGTGACGAGAATAGCGGCAATGCTCTTTTCGGCCATGACGACCGCCGCTTCTTTGACCGATGCCGTTTTGTCCAAGCTGATAACGTGTTGTTTGCTGACAATGTCGGGAATGATCGACCGGGCCATATGCGTCCTCCAACGGTTATGATTTCCCCGCCCATGGAATCGGGCAGCGTTATATTTTTAGTATGGGGTCTTACCTCGGTTCCATTCAAGAGGCAGGCGATATTTTAAGTTAGGCGCCTGACCCTAGAGCGGATTTTCGGCTTCAGGCTCCTCTATGTTTTGTTCTTTTTGTAGGTTTTCCCCGAGAGGTGTGAGTCTGATCAGTGTGATCTGGTTACGTAGTCGTTCAACGATTTGTATGCGGAATCCATAGAAACTGAAGGTTTGCCCGACCTCCGGGATACGTCGCGATTCGTGGAGAATAAGACCGGCAATGGTCGCCGCCTCTTCATCCGGTAACTGCCACCCGAACTCTCTGTTCAAATCGCGCAGCGTTACCGTCCCATCGACCATAAAACTGCCGTCGGCTTGGGGCTGAACGCCTTCTACATTGATATCATGCTCGTCTGAAATGTCGCCGACGATTTCTTCGAGAATATCTTCCAGCGTTACGACGCCGAGTAAGACGCCGTATTCATCGACCACCAATGAAAAATGTTCGTGGCGATTTCTGAAGGCTTGAAGCTGATCGAGCAATGAGGTGCTCTCTGGGATGAACCAGGGAGTTGCCGCCAGTTCCTCGATTTTCAGGTCGTCGAGTTCTCCTTGGTAGGAGCGGATGGCGCGGAGCAATTCTTTGGCATGAAGAATGCCGATTATGTTGTCCGGCGTTCCCCGCCAAAGTGGGATGCGCGTATAAGGACTGGCCAATACTTCATCGACAATTGTCGATGTGGGGAGGTCCACATCGATAGTTGCAACAGCCTTACGGTGGGTCATGATTTCTTCAACATCCACCTCGTTGAGATCGAGCACGCTGCGCAACATGGCGCGCTCCTGATTGACGGCTTCTTCGTTTCGGCCGTCATGGAGATCGATCGCGCCGCGCAGTTCTTCGACGGCGGCCGTCATGTCGGGATCGTCTTCATTAATGCCGAACAGTTTGAAAACGCCGTTGACGATCCACTGGACGGTGTTGGTGATGGGCGAGAAAACGGCGACGGCAACCCGAATGTAAGGGGCGACGGTCAGGGCCATGCGGTTGGCGTTTTCGATGGCGTAAGTTTTAGGCAGGACTTCCGAGAAAATCAGAACCAGTAAGGTCATTACGATGGTTGCATAGGCAACGCCCGCTTCGCCGAAAAATGTAATCAATATACTGGTGGCCAGAGCCGAGGCCATGATGTTGACCAGGTTATTGCCGAGCAGAATTGCGCCGATCAACTGGTCTTTCCGGGCGTGAAGCTGGTTAACGATTTCCGCCTTTTTGTCGCCTTTCTGTTCCAACTGGTGCATCAGCGGCTTCGATGCGGCGGTCAAGGCCGTTTCGGAACCTGAAAAGAGGCCCGATAGGATGAGCAAAATGACGATTGCGCCCAGTGTAATGAACATGGGTTTCTTTCCTTCTAAAGGAAGCTTTCCAGAGTTTTTAAAAGGTCTGTCTCGACAACCTCGTTGGTGAGGAAGGAGCGGCCGATTCCTTTGGTCAGTACGAAAGTAATTTTACCGTCGGCGACCTTTTTGTCTTTCCCCATATGGGCGAACAGTTTCGCGGCCGTCCAGTTGTCCGTTTGCAGACCCTCTAGATTGGTCGGTAGACCGACCGCCTTGAAATGCTTGACGACCCGCTCAAGGTCTTGGGCCGGGCAAAGGCCCATACGTACGGAAAGATTGAAAGCTATGATGGTGCCGATTGCCACGGCCTCGCCATGCAATAATGCGTCGCCGTAACCGCTTTCAGCTTCAAGCGCGTGGCCGAAAGTATGCCCCAGATTGAGGAGTGCGCGCGCGCCTTTTTCTTTTTCGTCTTCGGCAACGATAGTGGCTTTGGCTTGGCAACTGGCTCGGACGGCCTGAGCGCGGGCCTCGGCGTCGCCATCAATGATTGCCGCGCCATTGCCTTGTTCGAGCCAAGCAAAAAAGTCCGGGTCGTTGATCAGGCCGTATTTCACCACTTCGGCATAGCCGGCCAAAAGCTCGCGTTTGGGCAGGCTGCCCAGCGTGTCCATATCGGCCAGAACGAGGCGAGGTTGGTGAAAACTGCCAACCAGGTTTTTGCCTTGTTTGGTGTTGATGCCGGTTTTGCCGCCAACCGAACTATCGACCTGAGCGAGGAGAGTGGTGGGGATTTGAATGAAAGCCATGCCGCGTAGAAGAACGCTGGCGGCGAAGCCCGTGATATCGCCGATGACGCCTCCGCCCAGTGCGATGAGGGTGGTTTTCCGTTCAACGCCGAGCGCCAGAAGATTCTCGCAAAGGGCCTCGAAGTTGGGGAAACTTTTAGTGGCTTCGCCAGCCGCAAGGGTAACGGCCTCGCAGGCGACATTTTCCGCTTCGAGAGTTTTGCGCAGCCTATCCAAATAAAGTGGGGCGACGTTGCTGTCGGTGACAATCACGGCGCGGGGCGTTTGGAGGAGGGACGCGACTTGTTTGCCCGCCTTAGCCAGCAGGCCGCTGCCGATTTCAATGTCGTAAGAGCGGTCGCCGAGATCGACGCGGAGGGCCGACGGGTTGGGTTGCGGGATATCCATCAGGCGGGTATTCCTTGTTTTTCAAGCCACTGGGTCAAAGCCTCAATGACCCTTTTGGTGGTGACGGGAGTGCGTTCGTCGCGGGTTTCAACGGTAAGCGATGCTTCGGCATAAACCGGGTAGCGTTCTGCCATCAACCGCCTAAGAGTTTCCCGCGAGTTTCCCTGGTTGAGCAGGGGGCGATGTTTTCGTCCGGCTGTGCGGTTGTAGAGGACGTCGATATCCGCCTTGAGCCAGACGGAAATGCTGGTTTGGGAAATAACCTTGCGGGTTTCCGGTTCCATAAAGGCCCCCCCGCCAGTCGCCAGGACCTGAGGGCCTTCGCTCAAGAGCCGGGCAATAACCTTGCGTTCTCCATCGCGGAAGGCCTGTTCTCCATAAAGCTTGAAAATATCTGAAACGCAGCAGCCGGCGGCGGCCTCAATTTCCGGATCGGCATCGACAAAAGGCAGACGAAGCATTCGGGCCAGATGTCTCCCAACGCTGCTTTTGCCTGCTCCCATAAGACCGACAAGCACAATTGACCGGCCTTCCGGCAGGATTAATCTGGAGTTGGTTGCTTGGCCGTCTGTCATCGTTTCAAATCGTTTCTTTACCAATAGGCGGTATGTTGAGGGGCAATGTTTTCGACACGCCGTTGAAAGGTGTTCGAGGACTGACTAAACTGCCGCAAAACCGCCATGGTCGGAAATTAGCATAATCCGTGGTTCTGGGAACCCCCGGATCATTATATTACCCTTTCGCTTCAAGGACTCCGCTTTTCGCGAATCGAGCCAAATCATATGAAGAAAATTTCCTCATTTATTATCGTTCTGGTCGGCGTGTTACTGGTTGGAACGGCTGTTTTTCTCGCCACTTGGGATATCCCCGCGCCGACGGGACCTGTCGAAAGGGTTGTGCCCGATGACCGTTTCCCGCGCTAAATCGATCAAATGGGGGCTAGCTGCGGCTCTTTTGGTGTTTTCGGTTGGGGCCGATGCCCTGGCTCAAAGCGGGCCAATCAAGCTCGCGCCGCCAGTTTCTTTGCAGCCGCCCATCGACCAGAATAGTGGCGGCGAAAAACCTGCGGAATCGCCCATTAAACCGCTTGAACCCGAAAATATGCGAGGGGTCACGGGGATCCAGGTGGATTCTCTCAATGCGGTGAACCCGGAAAGCGCGGGCACTTTGACGCCCGAAACCGGCGGCTTCCCCTTGACGCTTTGGCAGGGCGCCTCTCGGGAGCTGGTGGAGCGTCTGCTGCCTGAAATTCCCGGTCGACTGGCCTCGCCGACGCTACGCGATCTTTCGCGCCGCATGATGCTCTCCATGGCGACGCCGCCTGTGGGCGACGTGGGAAAAGACCTATTGAATATCCGAATTGGCCGATTGGCCGCGATGGGAGACCTACTTTCCGTCGGGCAGTTGCTTCAGTCCGTTCCCAATCGCGTCGCCAGTGCTGCATTGGTGAAGGCTGAGGCTGACGCCTATTTTCTCACCAGCGATTACCCGAAAGCTTGCGGTATCGTTGGCGAGCAGATTTTGGAAAGCGAAGAGATTTATTGGCGCAAGGCTTTTGTGTTTTGCCAGGCCTTGGCTGGTGAACACGACAAGGCTTACCTCGGCGCACAGTTGATGCGCGATGAGGGAGCCGACGAGCCGGTATTTTTCTCGCTGGTCGACGCCATCGCGTCGAAGGGCTCGGCTTCTCTCGAAACGTTGGAAGGGGCCGACGCCCTGACCATCGCCATGATGCGTTCGGCCCAGGCCCCTCTGCCCGACAACAGCATTTTGCCCAATAGCCCGTCGCTTTTACGGGCCATTGCCGTGAGCCCCTATTTACCCGTCAAAACCCGGCTGAGGGTGGCGGAACGGGCCGAGGCGTCAGGGTCGTTGGACATTACGGCCCTGCGTCAGATTTATGGTGCGGTGCCGTTTACCGAAGAAGATTTGGAAGAGCCTTTGAACAAGGCCGACGAACTGGGTGGCGCCATGGGGCGGGCCATTCTTTACCAGGCCGCTTTGGGCCGTTCTATTCCGGCTGCTCTTGTTGAAGTGCTGGTCAAGGCCAATCAGTTGGCTGAAGTCGATGGTTTGATGATGACCACGGCCCGCGTTTTTCTGCCAATTCTTAAGCGCATCGAGCCGGACAATGAAATGCTGCCTTTCGCCTCTCAGGCTATCCGCATGTATATGATGGCCGGCGATGTGGAAGCCGCAGCGGCTTGGTATCGTCTGATCCGCTCCGGTGCGGTGTTCGAGGATATCTACCGGACCGCTTACATAAATCTACTTCCTCTGGCCCGTATTGCCGATGGAGACAATCTGATCGACGTGCCGACGAGCTTTCTCAGCGATTGGTGGCGGTTGAACCGTGGTCTTTCCGATGGGCCTGAGAAGGCTCATTTGTTCTTCGTTCTGGCCAATGCGCTGGAAGGCAGTGTGACCAAGGCTCGCTGGTACGATCTGTTGCAGGGGAACTTGCAGGCGACCCCTCGTAAATCTCCGCCGCCGCCCGTTTGGTATGTGCTGAGCGACGCCGCCGAGCAGGGACGGGTCGGTGAAACGCTTGTTTATATTCTCGTGGGTATGGGGAGCGCCGCGCCCGGTGAGATCGATCCTATGTTCCTTTCCGGGGTCTTGAAGGCGATGATTGCTGTGGGACTCGAAAAGGAAGCCCGCGCTCTGGCTCTGGAAGCCGCGCTCGGCGCTGGGCTTTAGATCGGAGAGGCATGAACGGCGGGCCGGGAGAAAGAGCCGGAAAAATGGAGCGGGAGTTCACCCCGTCCCGCCATGTCGAGGCCTTTCTCGAGATGATGCTTGCCGAACGGGGGGCGGCGACCAATACGGTCGCATCCTATCGGCGGGACTTGACCGATCTTGAGCGCTTCCTGGTCAGACGCAAGCAAACCCTCGAAGGATGTTCGGCTGAAGACCTGAGGGCTTATTTTTCCGGGGTGAAACGGAGAGGGCTGGCGCCTCGTTCGACGGCGCGCAGACTGTCCGCCATCAAGCAGTTTTTCCGCTTTTTATTTGCCGAAAGGGTGCGTGAAGAGGACCCTTCGAGTGTGCTGGATGCGCCCAGGCAGGGCAGCCCTTTGCCGAAATATTTGAGTGAAAAAGAGGTGTCGTCCCTTCTTGAAATGGCGCGGTCGGGCGGCGACGCCAAAGCATGTCGGATGATTGCGCTGATGGAGGTGCTGTATGCGACGGGGCTGCGGGTATCGGAACTTGTCGGCTTGCCTTTGTCGGCGGTGCGCCCCGGCGGTCGGACCCTGGTCGTAAGAGGGAAGGGGGCCAAAGAGCGTATGGTGCCCTTGAGTGCGCCTGCCATTGAGGCCTTGGAAAACTATCTGGCGGTGCGCGAAACGTTTTTGAGCGATGGCGTTAAGCGTCGTGATCAGGAGCCTTGGCTATTCCCGGCGACAAGCAAGGAAGGGCATTTGGGGCGGGGGGCTTTCGCTCAATGGCTGAAAGATTTGGCGCTTAAGGCGGAGATTGATCCGGTGCGCGTTTCGCCCCATGTGTTACGTCATTCTTTCGCCAGCCATCTTCTGGCCCATGGAGCGGACCTGCGTAGCCTGCAACAGATGTTGGGACATGCCGATATTTCGACAACCCAAATCTATACCCATGTATTGGAGGACGGAAAACGCAAACTGGTCGAAACGGCCCATCCCCTGGCGGGGTTGCGGTTGGATAAAACAAAATGACCGGGAGGTTCATTCATACTGGCTTGGCGGACGTGGTCGCGCTATAACCCGGCAAGCAGTATTACAATCAAAAAACCGTTTTGGTTTGGAGAAAACGCGCAGTGCATAATTTCCTCGATTTTGAGAAACCCATCGCCGAATTGGAAGGCAAGATCGCCGAACTTCGCCACTTGTCCAGTTCCGACGAAATGAATATTGCCGAGGAGATCGGCAAGCTTCAGTCCAAACTCGATAAGATGCTGCGCCAGACCTATTCGAGGTTGAGCCCCTGGCAAAAAACCCTTGTCGCGCGGCACCCAGACCGACCGCACTTTAAGGATTACATTGCGGCGTTGATCGAGGACTTCACCCCCATGGCGGGCGACCGGCTGTTTGCCGAGGATGAGGCCATCGTCGGTGGATTGGGGCGTTTCCGTGGCTATTCGGTTGTCGTCATCGGTCATGAAAAAGGCGACGACACGGCCTCGAGAGTTAAGCACAATTTCGGCATGGCTCGCCCCGAAGGCTATCGTAAAGCTCAGCGCCTGATGAAGACCGCCGAGCGGTTCAATCTTCCGATCATTACTTTGGTCGATACGGCGGGGGCTTTCCCGGGTATCGATGCTGAAGAACGCGGCCAGGCGGAAGCCATCGCCAAGTCCATCGAAGTTTGCCTGCAAATGAAGGTGCCATCCGTCAGCGTTATCGTTGGTGAGGGGGGGTCCGGTGGTGCGATTGCGCTCGCCACGGCCAATTCCGTCCTGATGTTGGAGCATTCGATCTATTCGGTGATTTCGCCCGAGGGATGCGCCTCCATTCTTTGGCGTAGCGGCGAAAACGCCAAGGACGCCGCCGAGGCGCTCCGCCTTACCGCGCAGGATCTTCAACAGTTGGGTGTGATCGACAGCATTATCGCAGAGCCTGTCGGTGGAGCCCACCGTGAGCGGGAAAAAGCCATGCAGTCGGTCGGCGACGCCATCGAGACCGAATTGATGGAGTTGCTCAAACTGGACGGCGGCGTCTTGAAAGCCAAACGGCGTGAGAAGTTCCTGGAGATGGGTAAAAAGGGTCTGAGCTAGAGCGGATTAAGATTAAATCAAATCCGCTCTAGGTTCTAAACCCAAGTTTTGGCGAAATCGCGTTCCGCCATGGGATGGCCGAAATAGTACCCTTGCGCCATATCGCAACCCAGTTTCTGAAGCAGTATTCTCTGTTCTTCGGTTTCGACGCCTTCACCAATGACCTTTAAACCCAGGCCATGGGCCATGGCAATAATAGCCGTGGTCAGGGCTTCGTTCTCGGGCTCTTCGAGAATGTCGCGGATGAAGCTCTTGTCGATTTTTAAAGTGTCGAAGGGAAACTTTTTCAGATAGCTCAAGGATGAGTAGCCTGTCCCAAAGTCATCAATGGATAGGCTGATGCCAAGACGACTTAATTGGTTCAGTGTTTCAGCCGTTTTTGGGGCTTCTTCCAGCAGGACCCCTTCGGTTATCTCCAGCTCCAGGCATTCGGCGGGTAGCCCGCTGTCAGATAAAGCCTCTTTGATCGTTTCGACCAAGTTGCCGCCGGTGAATTGGCGGGCCGACACGTTTACGGCCGTCGTCAATTGGTAGCCAAGGCGTTTAACGGCGGCGGCCCCATGGTGACAGGCGGTTTTCAAAACCTTTTCGCCTAGCGGAACGATTAGGCCCGAGTCTTCAGCTACACGGATAAATTTGTCCGGAGCTTGGGGACCCAGTTCGCTATCGGTCCATCTGGAGAGCGCCTCCAAGCCTTTCAGCTTGCCGGAACGGGTGTCGACAATCGGCTGATAATGGACTTCAAACTGGTCTTCGTTCAAAGCTTGGCGCATTCGGTTTTCAAGCGCCAGATGCTCCCGCGCAATAGCGCCCATACCAGGGGCGAAGAAACGGAAGGTGTTTTTTCCCCGTATTTTGGAGCGGTACATGGCGGCATCGGCGTTTCTCACTAAAGTCTCGGCATCGCCTCCATCATTGGGGAAGACCGTTACCCCCAAGCTTGCTGTTACGACAGCTTCCTGGTCGAGAAGACGGTAGGGCCTGTTGCATTGGGTAATAATCTTTTGGGCGATAGTTTCGCAAATTTCGGTGGACTTTAAATCGGGGAGAATGACAAGAAATTCATCGCCCCCTAAGCGACCGACCGTGTCGCTTTGGCGTATGGAAGACGAGAGTCTTTCCCCCACTTGTTCGAGCAGCGCATCGCCTGCGGCGTGGCCCAAGGTATCATTCACCTTTTTAAAACGGTCGAGGTCGACGAAGAAAAGCGCGACAGATTTATCGGTTCGTTGGGCTCGGGCGATGGCTTGGGCGAGCCGGTCCATGGTGAGAATTCGGTTGGGCAGACCCGTAAGCGCATCGTAGTTGGCCATTTGCAAGAGGCGTACTTTGTCGGCCTTTTGTTGCGTAATGTCTTTTGCCGTTCCACGTAGGCCCTGAAACGCTCCCGTCGTTTTGCAAAAGACGGGGAGGGAACTGACAAGAAAATGATGGGTTTGGCCCTCCCTATCCATCATCTCAAAGGGTTGGTCACGGAAAGGCTTCCCCCATTCAATGGGGGTTTGTGCCGTAGCTGTTAGACCGATTTCTTCAAGCTTCCGCCCTTTTACCTCCATGGGATGAATTCCGGCGAGGTCCATAAGTCGGAGAGAGGCAAAGGTAAGGCAACGTTCGGCGTCGGTTTCCCAAATCCAATCGGAAACCAGACGGGCGATGTCTTCAAAACGACGAGCTGCCAGTTTCCCGGCATCTGTGGACGGTTCCTGATCAACGAGGCCAAACGTCAGGTTGTCGAAACTCTTTGGGGTGAGACCAGTAATGCCGGACATTTAGCGGGCCTCCGCCAATTGGAGTTTGCCGCTGCCCAGGTCTCCTGAGCGCCATTGGAGAAGAACCTGTCGGGCGTCTTCCTTGGATATGTTGTTAAAATCAATGAGAGCTTGGCGGTGTGTTCTCTTTGTCTCTGTGCTTTGCGCCTTGTTACCTTTTCCAGCCAAGCCTATCAGAGCTTCGGTATCTTCAGCCCGGCAACCAATGGCGCGGCAGGCGATGGCAAGGGATTGCCCGCTGGGGTCGTAAACAATGCGCTGCGCCTGGGCGCCGTCCAGTTGGGTTAGTTTGCAAAACAGGGCGAAGAATAAAGAAACAGTCCCTTCGCGCAAAGCTGGCACAAGAATATCAGGCGTTAGGTTGCCGGACTTTTCCAGGGTATCGGCTAGGGCGTAAGCTCGCATCGGGTCCTTCGCTTCGACTCCGAACCGATGAGCAGCTGTCTTTTGAATGCTGGAAAAAAGTGGCGTGAGGGCTTCTTCAGAAAACCCGTGTTTGTTCAAAAGATGCGCTTTCAGCGTGTCGCTGACCCAATCGAGCATTTTAAGAGCGAGGTCTTCCGGGAGGTCTTTTCGGCGCACCAAAGGTTCTTGGTAGAAATTGACCCGGCGCGATTCCTCGACCAAATACTGCATGGTTTCGATGGACAGGCTGGCGCTCTCGTTTTCGAGTAAGGTACGGATGATTTGTTCATCTCCGGTCGCGACCAGAGCTTCGGAAAGAGGAGAGCTGAGATCGGAGCGGATGGCGATGGCCAGTCGGTGTTCTTTTGTGCGGTGGTGGATGATTTCGATAAGGTCTTCATCGGCCAAGACCGGACTTTTACTTAAAATTGGATAGGCAATTTCGATGTCGTCGTTTGCCAGTTCATTGATCAGTGTTTTGGGGGCATCCGGTATTTCGGCTAAGCGATCAGCCAGTTGGGCGCGCAGGTCTCTTTCGACCTCACCGATCAACCGGTGGAGAATGTCGAAAACCATTGATCTTTCGGCATCGCTCAAGGTGTTCCGATCAAGAAAAAGATCGGAAACTACCTGCGCAAGCCGCGAACGTCCTTCGACAGACTTGCGTCTCGCCATTGCCAGAAGATCTTCGGCGTTTAGCACAGTATCCCCCCGCTAATCCTTTGCCGGACTTACAGTCGGTTCCCCAAAAAAATCCCTAACGAATAGTTAAGTGAATCAAAGTGCGATTCGAGGGGCAAGAAAAAAATCAATAAAATCAAAGCTGTATCAAAAGGTTGTGGTGGCTGATAGGCGAATCCACAAAATCTTGCCGTTTTTAGCGAAAAAAAAATCTCGCATTTTTGTGCGGAAAGAATCGGTATGCGAAAGCACGACCCGCAAAGACTCTCTCTAGTTGTCTTTTGGGCGCCCCGGTAGATATTTTGAGCCAAATACCTTTTTGCCCTTGCGCCATTTCTTTTCCGCCTTGGGGTCGTTCAGGGCAATCGCCATGGCCGATTGAAGGTCGAACAGGCCGTTTTCCAGGTCGGTTTCCTTAACGGCTTTATAGAGCGCATTGAGAACTAATTGAGTTGCGGCTAAGTGCCCTTTGTAAATAGGGATGCTGCTTCTTCCTGTCCGTGCTTGCCTTGCCGAACTCAGGCAGGCTTCCTGGTCATATGAGTTGGCGCTACGACAGGCAAAAGGTCGATGCTGATGAATGGAGCAGAGGTTGTTCTCGAGAAAGCAGCAGGCTTTCATGCCGCCGTATTCCAGTGAAATCCCGGGTGCTTTCAACCGTTCCTGTAACCCCTTTAGTTTGGCCTCGCTGAAGGTGTTTCGCACATGGGAGACAATGTGAAATATCTCGATGGGCGTTACGCTAATCGCCGGTTGGTAGCAGCAGCTTGCGCAGCCTTTTGCGCAGGCTAATGGGCGTTCCACGGGCGTTTCTTGTTCTGCCTGGGCGGTCAGTTTGTCGTAAGTTTCGACGGCAAGGTCAAAAAGACCGTCAAAAGGGTCGGTGATCATGGCTGCCTGTTGGTTGCTTCCAGCAAACGTTAGGAGCGCTATGCGCAGCCTGTCAAACGGAAAACGCCGCCAAATCGTGCGACGGCGTTTTTATGTTTTCTGGCTGCCAGAAACTCTAGAGCTTGCCGTGGCACTGCTTATATTTTTTACCAGAACCGCAGGGGCAGGGCTCGTTACGGCCTACACGGCCCCAGGTTTCGGGGGTGTTCGGGTCGCGCTCGCCTGATCCCTTACGGGCAAGGACCGGGTTATTGGTCAAAACGCCTTCCCCGGCGTCCGGGTCGTCTTGGGCGAAGGCCGGGTCCTGACGGCTTTCGTGCATTTCCTGCTCCGGCCGACCCAGCTCGGTTTCGGCGTCTTCGTCCTTGAATTCCACATAGGCCAGCAACATGGTGACGCGTTCGCGCAGTTGCTGAAGCATGTGATCGAACAGCGTAAAGGCTTCGCGCTTGTATTCGTTCAAGGGGTCTTTTTGGGCGTAGGCTCTAAGGCCAATGCCCTGGCGCAGATGGTCGAGCGTCAGGAGGTGTTCTTTCCAAATCTGATCGAGAAGTTGCAGCAGCAGGCTCTTTTCGACCATGCGCATGGTGTCGGGGCCCACGTTAGCGGCCTTCTCGGCCATTTTGGAATTTACCGCGCTCAAAACCCTTTCATGAATTTCCGTATCCGCGATGCCCTCTTCCTTGGCCCAATCGGCGATAGGGAGATTGAGGCCGAAGATACGGAGGACTTCCTCATGCAACGTGTCCACGTTCCACTGTTCGGCGTAGGCTTTTTCCGGCACGTTGACGGCGACCAGTTCCTCGACGATTTCTTCGCGCATATCGCGGATGGTGTCGGCCACTTCTTCGGCCGCCATCAGTTCTTTGCGCTGTTCGTAGATCACTTTGCGCTGGTCGTTCATCACGTCGTCGAATTTCAGCAGGTTCTTACGAATGTCGAAGTTGCGCGCCTCGACCTTTTGCTGAGCTTTCTCCAACGCCTTGTTGACCCAGGGATGCACGATGGCTTCGCCTTCTTCGAGGCCGAGCTTTTGGAGCATGCCGTCCATTCGTTCGGAACCGAAGATGCGCATCAGGTCGTCTTCGAGGCTGAGGAAGAATTTAGAGTGCCCCGGATCGCCCTGACGACCGGAACGACCGCGCAGCTGGTTGTCGATCCGGCGGCTTTCGTGGCGCTCGGTGCCGACCACATAGAGGCCGCCCGCCTCCAAGGCTTGTCCCTTATAGGTCGCCACCTCTTCGGTGATTTTGGCGATCTTGCTGTCCAGCTTTTCGCCTTCGAGACCCTCGCATTCCTGCTTAATGCGCATGTCCAGGTTGCCGCCCAACTGAATGTCGGTGCCGC
The DNA here is from genome assembly GCA_965368335.1 of uncultured Rhodospirillales bacterium. Lineage (GTDB taxonomy): Bacteria > Pseudomonadota > Alphaproteobacteria > Rhodospirillales > JAPHRK01 > CBDUMN01. Next base: position 18,440 of record CBDUMN010000021.1, on the reverse strand, counting down.
GACCGGCCATGTTGGTGGCGATGGTGACCGCACCGGGCACACCGGCCTGGGCGACGATATAGGCTTCCTGTTCGTGGAATCTGGCGTTCAGAACATTGTGTTTGATCTTGCGCTTTTTCAGCAGAGCCGACAGTTGTTCCGATTTTTCGATACTGACCGTACCGACCAGCATGGGCTGACCGTTTTTCTGGCATTCTTCGATCAGATCGGCGATGGCTTCGTTCTTCTCATTCGCCGTGCGGTAAATCTCGTCGTCGTCGTCGATGCGGACCGCCGGAACGTTGGTGGGAATTTCGATAACCTCGAGATTGTAGATTTCCGAAAATTCGCCCGCTTCTGTCATTGCCGTACCGGTCATCCCGGCCAGCTTGGGATACATGCGGAAGTAGTTCTGGAAGGTGATCGAGGCCAGGGTTTGGTTTTCATTCTGAATTTCGACGCCTTCCTTGGCCTCCAGTGCTTGGTGCATGCCATCGGAATAACGGCGGCCTTCCATCATACGGCCGGTGAACTCGTCGATGATGACGACTTTGTTGTCCTTGACGATGTAATCCGTATCGCGCTCGAACATGGTGTGAGCGCGAAGCGCCTGATTGGCGTGATGGACCAGGGCCACGTTGGCGATATCGTAAAGTCCGCCGTCTTGCATCAAACCGGCTTCGATGAGCAGTTGTTCGAGATGTTCGTTGCCTTGCTCGGTAAGCGTCACCAGCTTGGACTTCTCATCTTTCTCGTAGTCTTGTTCAACGAGGCTCGGGATGATTTTGTCGATGGCGGTATAAAGATCGGAATTATCTTCGGTCGGTCCCGAGATGATCAACGGCGTCCGCGCTTCATCAACCAGGATGCTGTCGACTTCATCGACGATGGCGTAATTGAATTCCCGCTGAACCATCTGGTTCAACTCGAATTTCATGTTGTCGCGCAGGTAGTCGAAGCCAAACTCGTTGTTGGTGCCGTAGGTGATGTCGCTGGCGTAGGCTTGCAGGCGTTCTTCGTCGTCCAGGCCATGCTTGATGCAGCCGACCGACAGGCCGAGGAAGCGGTAAACTTGACCCATCCATTCGGAGTCGCGAGTGGCTAGATAATCGTTGACGGTAACGACATGAACGCCGCCGCCGCCGATAGCATTGAGGTAGACGGCCAGGGTGGCGACTAGGGTTTTACCTTCACCGGTCTTCATTTCCGCAATCATGCCGCGGTGCAGAACCATGCCGCCGACCAACTGAACGTCGTAGTGACGTTGGCCGAGGGTGCGTTTTGCGGCCTCGCGGACTGTGGCGAAAGCGTCGACCAAAAGGTCGTCGAGGGTTTCGCCTTCGGCGCGGCGTTCGCGTAACCAGTCGGTGCGGGCTTTCAACTCTTCGTCGCTCAAGGCTTCAAGCTCTGGCTCTAGGGCGTTGATGGCCTCTACTTCCTTATAAAGGCCTTTTACGAAGCGGTCGTTTGCGGAGCCAAAAATCTTTTTGGCGATGGCGCCGAACATGGCACACCCTTTCAAAAGAAAAAAAGAAAACCGTCGTCCCCCAAAACGGAGAGAGCCGAAGCCCGGCAAGAGATAGAGCGACAGCGGTGTTCTGTCAACGCGGGTCACGGTCAAAACGCCCTAAAAAAGCTCCATTTTCCATGAAACCTTTCTTGCCGCAGCCGGTCCATGTGTGGTTTATCCGTAGTCGACGTTAATCGTCCGCTTCCCGACCGGCGGAATGGACGAAGAAAGCAGGTAGCAACGAAAGGATTCTTAGTACGATGAAAAAAGGTCTGATCCGTATGGCCGTGACTGGTGTAATGGCTCTCGGAATTTCCGGCGCTGCGTGGGCCGAAGACAAGCCCGCTACGGAAGTGGTTGCTGCCGTTGTCGATGGTGACAAGATTTATCTCGATGAGGTCCAGGACGCGCAATACCTGCTGCCGCCCCAGTTCCGGCAAATGCCGTTCGATGCGGTGTATGGTCTGTTGCTCAACAGTGTCATCGACCGCAAGCTGACTGCCGCAGAAGGTCGCAAGAACGGTCTGGAAGATAATGAAGAGGTCAAGAAGCAGCTGGCGCGTATCGAAGATCAACTGATCCAGCGGGCCTTTCTCGGCAAGTATATCGAAAAGCGTGTGACCGAAGACAAGGTCATGGAGGCTTACAAGAAGTTTGTCGCAGAATTCAAAAGCGAAGAGGAAGTTCACGCCCGGCATATTCTGCTCGAAACCGAAGAGCAGGCCAAAGAAGTCATTGCCGAGTTGAACAATGGCAAGGATTTCGCCGAAACGGCCAAGAGCAAATCCAAAGGACCGAGCGGAGCCAACGGTGGCGATCTTGGATTCTTCACGGCTGGCGCGATGGTGCCGTCTTTCTCTGAGGCGGCTTTCGCCCTCGGCAAGGATGAAATCACCAAGGAGCCGGTGCAGACCCAATTTGGCTGGCACGTCATCAAAGTTGAAGACAAGCGTATGACCAAAGCGCCGGGGCTTGGCGAAGTGCGCGAGCAGGTCGAAGCGGAAATGGCCCGTGAAATTGGCGCCGAACTGCTCGATCAACTGCGCAAAGCCGCTTCTATCGAGCGTTTCGGTCCGGACGGCAAACCTCTCAAAGAAAACTAGAGTTATATGACAAAAAGAAGGAACTAGCGGTCATGTTGACCCGCTCCCCCCTGGCCCCCAAGGCCTTCCCCCAACTGCCCGCCATTGATGGTGTGCGGACTGCTTCTCTGGCTGTCGGCGTAAAATATGCCAATCGCGAGGATGTGTTGGTTGCCGAATTGACCGAAGGGACGACCGTGGCGGGGGTCTTCACCAAGTCGCTCTGTCCTTCCGCGCCGGTTGACTGGTGCCGACAGGTTCTGCCCAAAGGAACGGCGCGGGTGTTGGTGGTCAATTCGGGGAATGCCAACGCCTTCACCGGCTCGGCTGGCGTTGCGTCGGTCGAACGGACGGCTGCGGCTGCGGCGCGGGTTTTCGACTGCGCGGTCAATGAGGTGTTTCTCGCCTCGACGGGGGTTATCGGCGAACCTTTGCCGGACGAGAAAATCACGGCTGCATTTCCCAAAGCAAAAGAGGCCTTGAAGGCCGGTGCGTGGTCGGGAGCGGCGGGAGCCATCATGACCACCGATACGTTCCCCAAGGGAGCGACGGCGAAAGCGACGCTCGGTGGCGTCGAGGTGACGATCAACGGCATTGCCAAGGGCTCGGGGATGATTGCCCCCGATATGGCGACCATGCTCGGCTTCCTGTTTACCGATGCAAACCTACCCGCAGGTCTATTGCAGAAACTTCTGTCCGATGCGTCTGACCGGTCGTTCAACTGCGTGACTGTCGATAGCGACACCTCGACCAGCGATACGGTTCTGTTATTTGCTACCGGCAAGGCGGGTAATGACCCGGATGCCGATCTTGCCGATTTCAAACGGGCTTTAAATGAGGTCTGTACCGATTTGGCCCAACAGCTCGCCAAAGACGGCGAGGGGGCGGAGAAATTCGTCACGATCGCCATCACAGGTGCGGAAAACCGGGAGGCTGCAAAGGTTATTGCGTTGGCCGTCGCCAATTCTCCTTTGGTCAAGACGGCCGTGGCCGGTGAAGACGCCAACTGGGGACGGGTCGTCATGGCGATTGGCAAGGCTGGACAAAAGGCTGAGCGCGACAAAATCGCCATCACTATTGGCGGTATCCAAGTCGCCAAGGATGGACAAGTGGTGCCGGGTTACGATGAAGCGCCGGTGGCCCAACACATGAAAGGCCGCAATATCGTCATTGAGGCCGATGTGGGTGTCGGCTCGGGAGCGGCCACTGTCTGGACCTGCGATCTCACCCATCGTTACATCGACATCAATGCCGATTACCGGACCTAAAGCACATGGCGCTTGAAGGACCCGATAGCGGATGCATGAGCATCGACGGTCGGACGCCGGGAAAAAAGCTTCCCGTCGTTTTCGTTTCGGCTGTCTGTATGATCGATATCGATGGGCGGGTGCTGCTGGCCCGGCGACCGGAAGGAAAGTCGATGGCCGGTCTCTGGGAGTTTCCCGGCGGCAAGATTCATGATGGTGAAACGCCTGAAGCCGCCTTGGTCCGGGAGCTTAAGGAAGAGCTTGATATTGATATTACCGAAAGCTGCCTCGCTCCGCTTTCCTTTGCCTCCTATTCCTATGAGGAATTTCATCTGCTAATGCCGCTTTTCGCCTGTCGCGTATGGAAAGGCGAGATCAAACCCATGGAAAATCAGGCGATTAAGTGGGTGCGTCCCGAGCGCATTCTGGATCTGGAATTACCAAAAGCGGACATCCATCTCGCCGCCATGGTTCGAGATTTTCTCCTTTAAGGGGGGGGCTATGCCGACAAAAATCAATCCGCTCAAGCTCAATAAACTTCAACTGAAAACCCTGACCCTGTTTCAAGAATTGGCGAAATCGCCAGCGACTTCGACGAAAAACGATGAAACCGGCGAGGTTATGCTCGCTTGGCTACCCCAGCCGCACGGCAACCATTTTCATGTGGGCGAGGGCGTGGTCATGGCGAAAGATGCTTCCGGGTTCAGCAATGAAGGGGTTTGGAAGGTTCTGGAGCGTAAGGGGTTGGTTAAGTCCCAATATCCTGTGGCGGTGATCGTGACTGCCGAAGGCCTGGAATATCCCACCGGAATGCGCGATAAAATTATTCACCACTCGGATCATTAAGGACTTGAGATCATGCCGCTGAAGCACAAAATTCTTTTAGCCGCGCTGGTGGTGAACACGCTCTTGCTCGGCTTCCTCGTTTATCACAGGTTTGCAAATTTTTAGATGAATGATCGGGTCGTCACAGCTGCCGTTATCGTCATCGGCGATGAGGTGCTCTCAGGACGCACTAAAGACGTCAACATTAACTTTCTCGCTAAGGGGCTGACCGACGTTGGGGTGCGTTTAAAAGAAGCGCGGGTGATTGCCGACGATAGCGCGACCATTCAGGCGGTGGTTGGGGCTTGCCGCGAAACCTACGATTACGTCTTTACCACTGGGGGAATCGGCCCTACCCACGATGACATCACCGCTCAGGCCATTGCCGATCTCTTCCAGCTCCCTCTGGTGTTGGACTCGGAAGCGCACCGAAAATTGATCGAGCGCTATGGCGCGGATCATCTGAATGAAGCACGGCTCAAGATGGCCCATGTGCCTAAAGGCGCTCGATTGATCGACAATCCGGTCAGCGCAGCGCCTGGTTTCAGGGTCGAGAACGTTTTTGTCATGGCCGGCGTGCCAATGATCGTTGAGGCCATGTTCGAGAGTTTTAAAGGTGAGTTGGTGGGGGGGGAACCGGTTCTATCGCGAACGGTTTCCAGCTTTGTCATGGAAGGCGATTTAGCCGCCGGTCTGGGTGCGGTGCAGGAGCGCCATCCCAATCTCAGTCTCGGCAGCTACCCTTATTACCGTGGCGGAAAGTTTGGCGTCAGTGTCGTGGTGCGCGGGACACGGTTAAGTGAGGTAGATGGGGCGGTAGAGGCAGTTAATCAGTTGGTGAGGGACTTAGGCGGCGAACCCATCGATGGCGAGAGGATCTGACCGGCTTGCAGAACTTTGAAAAACATGCTTTCAAGTTCTTGATGACCCATCTGTTTTATGGGTCGGTGGTTGGTTTCATTATCGGCTGGATGATTCTGCGTTTCGATTTTCGGGGTATCGGCACGATGATCGAACGCTCCCCCGAAGGGTGGCTCTGGACCCTTCTCATGTTCTTTGGGTTGTTCGTCACCTTCGGTAGCCTCGGAATGGGCGTCGGCATCATGAGCCTGGGTGAAGAGCGGGATGAATAGTATTAAAAAATACTTATCGTGGTGTGGCAATCAGCCAATGCATGGTTTCTGGGCGGTTTTCGCTGATAGCTAACCAGCGGTCTCCACTATCATAATTTCTTAGAAATTCAATTTGATTGGGGTCTCTTTCAGATTCCTGAATTATCTGAACATTATGTGATGTCTGAAATTTACTTTTCAGGAGGGGGGTGATTTCGGGATCGACAAAATCGTGGCACTCTACGATGAAGTGAGACTCTTTTGCCGCGCTTGTATCCAAACTTCCCAAAAGCGTTTTCTCGTAGCCCTCGCAATCGCAAAGGACTAAAGATTTGGGATAATCAGATAAGATTGACTGTAAATGTTCCGATGAAATAGATGACTGAAAATGAAAAGTCGTGTCCACTTCATTATTTTTTTTGTTTTCTTCGCATAGTTGTAGAGCTTTAGAGTCTAAATCGACTGCGATAACTTCATCAATATTCAGCGCTAATGCGCAGCCTACAGTAAAGTATCCTTCGGCACAGCCAATGTTGATTAGTCTCTGAAATGGAATGTCTTTCAAGGCTATAAAAATGGGAGCTAGTTCAGCTTCATAGGTGCCAAGAATTTTCGGGAGAGTATCCCCTTCGCCCCAAGACTCTTTTTCTTGAAGAAGCATCCCTTTGAATGGGCCCATTTGAACTTTGGGGCCAAGTTCATCGATTGCGCTATGCGTCATAAAACGCCGTTGTTCACGCTCGCACATACCACGAATTTTCTTGAAACGCCGCAAATTATTGGCACTAAACGAGGAAGAAGCTTTACCTTTCAATGCACTTTTTAGGATGTGCTGGGAAAGTCTAAGTGCAAAGTCGGTGTAAATACCCATTGTTCATACCAAAATTTGGGACAAAAAGTGCTTAGACGATTTTGGAGCTAAGAGCTAGCCAATAATCTATTGGCGAGGGGGAGCGGTATTTTCGAAATACCGTATTAAAACAATAATGATGAGCCAAAGCCCCAAAGGCACTAGAAAAATGGTGCTGAACAATGGGGCTTCGCTATTGCCCTCCGTTGCCAGAAGTACGAAGGCAATCCAAAGGGCGGTGAGGATATAGCCTAGCCTGTTCCAGAAACTTCGGTTTTTGAGAAAAACGGTATTCATCTATTCGAGCAGGGCTTCGATTTGTTCCTGGGTGAGCGGGCCGGACAGGGTTGGTTCCTGCTGGTCGCTGGAGCGTCGTGCGTTGAGGGCGCCCATCTGGTCTGACTTTCTGCGCCGGTCCGGCCCGACATAGTCCTTCACTTTGATGAATTCACGGGGGTTTCGCACGACGGCCATGATGCGTTTGAGCAGGGCTTCTTGGGAAACCGGCTTGGCGAGGATTTCATTAATCCCTGTGTCGCGCGCTTTGATGATGGTTTCATATTCGGTGTGCGCCGTGATCAGGATGACGGGTGTAAAGGCGTTAAAATCGTCACTGGTGTTGGAGCGCAAGGCCGCCACCATCTCAAGGCCATCCATTGGCGTCAGGTTGATTTCACTGAGAATGATATCGGCTTTGAATTCAGAAAGGGTTTTCAAGGCTTCGGAGCCATCGTTGGCGTCGGCGAAAAACCGCCCGCCCGCGGTGGTGATGATCGAGCGCATTAGTTGCCGCATGTGGCGGCTTTCATCGACCAGTAAATAGCGAAGACTGCTAAAGTCGAAATCGCTCATGCCGTCAATACCGCTTTCGTCCTCAAGAAGTTCGTGCCTTGGGAGCTTCTTCTTGCCCCACCGTTTCTTTCCGGGCACCATACCACGAAAACGTTGATTTTAAAGACCATTACTATATTGGGAGGTTGGAATGTTTCTATCTGCTTTCAAGGAAATGCTTGACCCTAAGCCGTTGCCGACAGTCGCGCCATCGTCCTCTACCTGATGCCCAACGGTGAGGCCGAGTTCGCAAAGGAAAAAACGAACCGGGAGAAAGGTGGTGCGGGCGGCCGGACTTGAACCGGCAAGGCCGTAAAGCCGACGGATTTTAAGATTTTTATGTTTTTTTTGTATTTTCAATGAGTTGTGTATGGGGTGTGAATGGTTCTGTGTCGCTTCTTTATAAGTTATTGAAAATAAAAGAAACATGAGGAGTTTATTGTCTGTTGTGTTTACCAAATTAACTGCTTCATAGAGTGTCGCGCTTGGGGCTTAATCAATCGATATCAAGTGCAGTCTGTTTCATTCGCTTATGATGTTCAAAAACTTTGATTACTTCGTAATGATCGTCGACCCAAACTCCAATGAGGTCGTTCCAAATCTGATGGGTTCTCAGCATGACTACAAGGGTATCTCCATCGCCAAGGATGACGTCTCTCTCAGCAAGGCGGTCGTAAAAAGACACATCAAGTATTGGTGCTGAGACTTTGGCTCCCTTTCTAATGAATTGCCATTTCCTACGCCCTCTTTCAAACACTGCTTTCAGAATCTGAAGTTCTTCATTTGAATCAACTTTGCGTTCGCCAGTTTCTTCTGGGTTTTTTCGGGTAGATAGTACGCCAAAATAGTTTCGACCTATATGGGCAAATGGGACTTCATCTGTTAGTTCTTTTGTAATGCCAAAGCCTGTTATCCGTTCATCGCTTAGGAGGACAGTAAATGACTCCGATAATTCAGAATCTACTCTTTCATCGGCATAGACATTGTCGAGTGCTTTTTGGGCTTCTTTGGGTAGAACTACTTTCACTTCATTGTGCTGAACAATGATGACATCGCCACTAATGTGATAGTGATTTTCAACTTTTTGTTCTGCGCTAGAAAGTTTTGTAGCGATGACAGCAGCCAAAACCATCAAACCTACAGATTTGGCATCTTTCCAGGCATTCTTCAGTAGTTTTCTCTGCTTCTTGCTCAGTTTGATTTTGAAACTACCGGACGCGGTAGCATGAGCAAATACCTGGATATCAGACCCTGGTTCTATATGGTCGTTGATAAGTTCTAGGGTGTTTATTAGGTGGTTGAGCGAGTTTGTAAGCGTCCGAGCATGTATCTCGTTTGGTTCGCCACCAAAATAAAAAACGAACTCGTCAGAAAACTCTCTAAAGTCGAGCGTTCCCATGTCTTTCCCCCCCCCTAATACTATGTGGCTCGACTAACAGTAGCGGCTCTATGGTTAATGCCACCTTAGCAATATGTGGGGGATATGAGGAAGATGGTGCGGGCGGCCGGACTTGAACCGGCAAGACCTTGCGGTCGGCAGATTTTCATACCCTCTACGGTTTTCACCGCCGCCATTTGGCGTTTGTGGTCTGGACTTTCTCTTCACCCTGTCCCAAAGGATTTAGGTGCTGCCCGTCAAGTCTCTACACGTTCCCGATTTCTCGGGCTTCGCTCGGGATTGCCATCAGCCGAACTGTTAAGGTTTCCCCGAATTTGAGCAGTTCTACTCCCAGCGTTTCCACTAGGGCACTCAATATAAACGAGTAACTTAAGTTACTCGTTTTATGCACCAAGTCTGCTGTGTATACCGATTTCACCACGCCCGCACTTGGAACGCCGAAGTATGCGAATTTTTTTCGCTAACTCAAGTTAGTTGTTTTCCTGCGCCTAGTTAAATTGGTAGACGCAACAGACACGGAGTATATTGGGTAAACCTAACAGACTTTTAAACTGTGCAAACTGTACCGCGACTGTACCTGAAAAAAGTCAATAAAATCAATAACTTAAGTCGATTTTTTACCCTTTTAAGTCCGTTGTGTTTACCAATTTCACCACGCCCGCGGGGCTTAGCGAATGCCGAGCGCGCAGAGCCTATTCGGCTGGTTGCCCAAGTGCAAGCAGAGATGAGCGGCGTCGGACGATTTATCCACAAGTGCTTATTTTCCTTAAGTTAGGAGCGCCGATTCTTTAGGGCCTGGAAACCTGGGAATTCTAGAAACATCCCGGAATTCGATCCGATTGATTGAGAACGTTCCTAGCAATCCTCCTTCGGGTTGGGCGACCCTTGAGTCACAATGAGGTCCGTTCCGTTTCTGGAGGATTCGATGCCGGAAAACGACGCCATCAACTTTATCGAGTTTACTCAGGTCTATGAAGACGGTGCGCGCGTTATCAAGCGCGGTATGGCGGCTTCGCCCATGGTTATTCGCAAGCATGATCTGAGGGAGGAAGAAGTTGTGGCTTTCACCTCCTGGCATGGCGACAATAAGGCGTTGACGGCTTTCCATTTTCATCCCTCGTTTCCGGTTACCGACCGGCGCGATTATATGCGCAAGCACGGAGACGGCGTTGCCCTGCTCGATGAAGTGCGCAACATCCGCGTGCGCAATCGCAAGGAAGCGGAGGGAAGTGCTCAACTTGGGTTGCCAATGGGACGATGGGAAGCTTTCAAGCAACAGATTTGGGAGCTGGGTGGTTTGGTGGAGCGTTTCGTCGGGCTCGTCGTCCGTGCCGTACAATCGGCGCAGCCAACCAAGCAAGACCAACCGCTTTCTACTGATGAGACGGCGCCGCAAGCAATGACGCCATTGGCCGATGTTGCGGCGGGCGTTTCGTCGTTGCCCGAAAAACAGCGTCAGGCGCTACCTGAGAGTTTCGCGCGTGCAGGGGCGCTTCCCCATTGGGAGCGCGGCTATGGTGATGGGGCTTTGTCCAAGGAAGAAGTGATCGCTTTGAAACAGGATAAAACTCGCGACCAAAACAGGCATCCCGCCTCGAGAACGATCCACTAAATTTAGAATGATTATACCGATGGACCCTGGAAAAGGGATGACAGAAGCACCAAACTAAGGGCGTTGTGCCGCAGCAAGTAGATAGAGGTGCGCGGAAAATGAAAAACCAAGAAAGTAAGACCCTGGTCGAGTTTACCCAAAGCTACCGCGACGGTATCAAGATTACCAAACGCGGTCTCTCCGCAAGCCCGATGATTTGTCAAAAATATGGTCTCAAGCCCGGTAAGGTGGCCGTTTTTACTTCACCCATGGGCGGGCGAAAGGCCATGTCCGTCTTCCATTTTCACCCCAGTTGTTCGCTAAAAAACGCCGTGATTATATGCGCAAACACCGTAATGGTGCGCGTGAAGTCGCTCGGCAATTAAAGAGTGGGGCGGCGGAGGACCATCCGGGCTTGCAAAAGGCGCAACGGTCGTTGAGCCTTTGGTGGCGTGAGCTTGCCTCGGAAGCCCGAGCCTTGAAAGTTGATTTGGCGGCCAGTTTCGGAATGGCCTCTTCCCCCGCCGTTGTCCGGGTTAAATCTTTTTCAGGACATTGACCCGCATGGGTTGGGCGAAGGTGTAGCCTTCGTCGGTTTTGACGCTGAGTCTCTCGAAGGATTGGCGTAGCTTGCTATCGAGCGCATCGAAGGCGGCCTTGCGTTGTGGGTCGGGAGCCGTGATTTTGTCGCGGAATTCTTCGTAGCTAGCCCGGATGACCCGGTGTTCATAGGTGATTTCTTCTACTTCTTTCAGCCCTGCCTCGCCACATCGCTTAATCTGTTCATAAGCATGGGCGCGCACCACGGTTTCGTCGTCCACCGGCAGCATCAACTCGAAGTGGGGACCTGCCGCAACCGGCTCACAAATATAGACAATGCCATTCTCTTTCAGCACTCGCACGGCTTCTTCCAGGGCTTTGAACCGCCCCTCTTTAGGGATGTGGTGAAGGCTGTTGAAAAAGATGGCAATATGAAAATAACCAGCCTCAAAAGGCAGGTCTAAGGCCGAGCCTTGAAGATATTCGGCTCCATTGATGGCGGGGACGGAACGAGCCTTGGTTAGCTGGGTGTCGGAGGGTTCCAGGCCGACGACCCTTGCGCCTTGTTTCGCCATCATGCGCGTCAGGGCGCCATCGCCGCAGCCGATATCGATGACTTTCTTGCCGGTGAGGTCGAGGGTTTCCCGAAGGACTTCGCCATTACGCCGTTGTTCCATTGGTTATGCCTTTTTCAATTTGTCATCCCCCACGCACAAAGGTCTTATCGCATCAACGGGTATGCGGGAAGCTCATATGTAGGGTTGAGGCAAATGCATGGATTGAAAATTGAGAGAAACCCGCCTCTATCTGGTTGCGCCTATTTCAACTACCCGGATTTTTCCTTACATTGCCCTGCATGCATTGGGACTACCGAGGTCGTTTAAATGAATACGCATATCGACTGGGATGAAAAATATAGCGGCAAGGAATATTTGTTCGGCACTGAGCCCAACAAGTTTCTGGCCAGCCAAGTCGGGTTGTTGAAAGAAGGGCAACGTTGTCTTGACGTGGGGGGTGGCGAGGGGCGCAATACGGTCTGGCTGGCCGAGCAGGGCTTGGTGGTTCTTTCTATCGATCAGTCCGATGTCGCCCTAAACAAAGCCCAGGCCTTATCCCAGGAACGTGGGGTGACCATCGGCACCCTGGCGACCGATATTTTCGCCTGGATGTGGCCCAAGGAAGGGTTTGATGTGATTGTTTCGATGCATGTTCATTTCAGCCCGGTCCAGCGGCCGTTGGTGGCTAAGATGATGTATGACGCTCTGGCTCCCGGTGGGTTTATCGTCTTTGAGGCATTTCACCCCGATCAGCTCGCCAATGACACAGGCGGCCCGTCGGACCCCGGCTATCTGGTGAGTGCGGATATCCTGAAAGAGGACTTCACCGCCGCGCAGTTCGACCATCTCAGTGAAGATGAAGTTCAATTGCCCAAACGTCCACACAAGCCGGCCGGTCCAGCGGTTGTCACGCGTGCGGTTATCAGGAAACCTCTATGAGCAAGCCCTTGGAAGGCCTTTTGGTCGTTGCCCTGGAGCAAGCGGTCGCCGCGCCCTATTGTTCAAGCCGTCTGGCCGATGCGGGTGCGCGGGTGATCAAGATTGAGCGGGCTGAAGGGGATTTCGCCCGTAAGTATGACAGCGTGGTGCATGGCGAGAGCGCCTATTTTGTTTGGCTGAACCGCGGAAAGGAATCCCTGGTGCTCGATATCAAGCAAGATGATGATAAAACCTTGCTGGAACGTCTTCTCGCCAAGGCCGATGTGTTTATTCAAAATCTCTCGCCCGGCGCAGCGATGCGGGCCGGGTTCGGTTCCGACGATTTGCGTACGCGGTATCCCCGGCTGATTACCTGCGATATCTCCGGCTATGGTGAAGAAGGCGACTATCGGGATATGCGGGCCTACGATCTTTTGGTTCAGGCTGAAACGGGGCTGGCCTCAATCACCGGAACGCCTGAATCGCCGGGCCGTGTCGGGGTTTCGGTCTGTGATATTGCGGCGGGCATGTCGGCCTATCAATCGGTGCTGGAAGCTCTGCTGGAGCGTGGTGTCACAGGCAAAGGCAAGAGCTTGGCCGTTTCGTTGTTCGACGGCATGGCCGACTGGATGACTGTTCCACTGCTTCATTTCGACTATGGCGGTAAGGCGCCGGAACGGGTTGGGCTGCGCCATCCGTCCATTGCACCCTATGCAGGCTTTGAGACTGGTGATGGCGACACCTTGGTGATCTCTATCCAGAATGAGCGGGAATGGGCCCGGTTGGCCGGAGAGGTTCTCGGTGAGCCTAGCTGGGCGGAGGATGGCCCCTATAAAGATGCCGCCGGGCGGATCGCAAACCGGGAAAGCCTGGAAAAAGCCATCGGCTTGGTTTTCAAAGGCCATTCAACGGCTGAATTACGAGCCAAGCTTATGGCCGCCAAAATCGCCTTTGGGCAGGTCAATGGTGTGGCGGAACTGTCCAATCACTCCGCCTTGAGACGAGTGATGGTGGAAACCGAGACTGGACCCGTCGAAATGCCAGCGCCGCCGGTTGTCGTCAAAGGGGGCATGCCAGAATTAGGTCCGGTTCCTTCCGTGGGGCAACATACGGCGGCTATTCGCAGGGAATTCTGCAGTGATGACTAAACAAGGTCTATTGCCCACGATCAGGATGCATCTTGGCCATAAGGGGGATGGTTACCATTGAATAAGACGGAGGCCATCGTTGTTCTTGGTGCGTCGGTATTATCGGATGGTCAGCCAAGCCGTGCCTTGAAGCGTCGTATTATGACAGGGGTTCGGGCCTTCCATGAGGGGCGGGGGCATAGTCTTATCGTCAGCGGCGGACCGCTTAAGCATTCAATGCCGGAAGCCGTGGTTATGGCCGATATTGCGCGGCAAAACGGTGTTGGTGATGAGTTTCTCCTGGTTGAGCCTCAGGCGCGAAATACATTGGAAAATGCTGCCTTCGCCGCCGATTTGATGAAGGCGGCCGGGTGGAAGACGGCGCTTGTGGTAACTGACGCGTGGCATCTGGAGCGGGCGCTCTGGTGTTTCGGTCACTATCGGATCGAGGCGGAAGGCTATCCGGTGCCGGATGATTTCGACCCGGACCCCTCGTTGCGTCGGTTGGGAAACCGAATGCGTGAAGTGGCGGCGCGGGAAAAATACCGTTGGATATTGACCTTGAAAAAAGTTCTGCAGTTGGGGAACAACCCCGAATAGCCTCTTATATCAGCCGTGGATTTTTAATGCCTAAGGAGCGGGCTAGACCGAGGAAGGCTGGTTCCGGATGGGTGATCATCAGGGTTGGAATCTGTTTCACGTAGTCGCTGAACCGCCCTTTGTCTTCAAATCGCGACCGGAAGCGTTCGGTCTTGAAGGCCGGTCCCATGGCCCTGAGCATCCCCCCTGCGAGGTAAACGCCGCCCTTAGCGCCAAAAGTCAGTGCGAGGTCTGAAGCCGCCGTTCCGAGGAAGTCGGCGAACAGGTCGAGAGCTTCTGTGCAGAGTTTGCAGCCCTCCTGTGTCGCTCGCTGGGCGATGTCTGCGGGTGAAAACTTCTCCGGCGTCTGGCCTTCGATGCTGCAAAGCGCGTGATAGATATTGAAAAGGCCCGCCCCGGAAGCGACCCGTTCGACCGAAACGTGATTGGCATGCTTGCGCATATCCGCCAGTACGGCGTCTTCCCGGTCGTTGCGTGGGGCCATGGTGGTGTGCCCGCCTTCGGCCGCATGGGCGGTCCATGCGCCGTTGGATGGCGTTAAATAGGAAACACCCAGACCGGTTCCCGGTCCTATTGCCGCAATGGGATGGTTGGCCAGCGCCTCACCCCCACCGATGGATTGCGTCTCCCCCGGCTTGAGTTCGGGTATGCCTTTGGCGATGGCGGCAAAATCGTTGAGCAGGACGAACTCGTTGGCGTTCAGGTCTTCTTTGGCCTTTTCGATAGCGACATCCCAGTTGAGATTGGTCATGCGAAGGGTTTGGCCGTCTACCGGACCCGCTAAGCAAAAGGCTGCTTTTTTTGTGCCTTCGACCGCCCCGACCTGCCAGAGGTAATCGAGGGCGGCTTCAATGGGGCTGCTATAGGATGCGCAACGCAGAACCTTGGTGTCGCGGATGGTTCCATCCTGCTCGCACAGGGCGAAACGGGCGTTGGTGCCGCCAATATCGGCGAGAAGGATTTCGTTTCGCAAAAGACTCTGTCCCAGTTGTTGCGTTCGGCAAGAATCAGCCTAGCCCGTTTTAGCAAAATGCCCGGTTAAGCGCTAGAAAAGACGTGATTTTTTAGAGGTATTCCAGGACATTGCCCGTTTTGTCACCGGTAGTCGGCCAGAGATTTCCCCCGGGTTTTGCCCGGTTGAGATCGATTGGGCCGCTGACGCAGGATGTTGGCGACCGGTGCGGCCTGAAGTTGTCGCAGCGCTTCGAAATTGGCGAATTTCTCGGCTGCCGAGGGCTCAGTGTTTTGGGCCAGCTGCTTGCGAGCCTTCATCAGCTTATTGATGCGTTGGGTGAGGCGTGGGTCGACGGCTTGTCCACCCCAGCGCATGAGATCTTGCTTTTCCGCTCTGGCCGTTGAGGTCTCGCGGTTTTCGTCCTGAAGCGAACGCCAGTGATTGGCCACCCGCCCATAGTAGGCCTGTCCGCGCTCCCGATCTCCGGAATGATAGAACCGGGTGGCGCGGACCCAGGATTTATTGTCGTCGTATAGGCGGGTTAAGAATTTAGCGGCGTAGGCAACGTTGGAGAAAGGGTCGAAAGCCTCGTGAAGACTGGAGAACGCTTCGGCGTGATAATAAAGATTGATCTGCATGCAGCCTACGTCGATGTTGCTCACCCCTTCGGCCTGTAATTCTCTAACGGCTTGAATGGCGGCGGCTTTTGTCGGGTAAAACTTGCCTTCTCCACGGGCCGTTACCGTCCAGGGCCAGGCAAACTTTTCCCCGTTTTCTTGGTTCCAGCGACCACTTTCAGTCAGCGATATAGCGCCCAGCAGATGAGGGGGAATGCCGCTGGCGCGTTCGTGATGCAATGTCTGTTGCTGGCAAAAATCTTTTGTGTTTCCAATGAGTTGCATGCTTTCTGCCGGGTGAGAAAATATCATCGCCGAGAGAAAGATTGAGATGGCCCAAAAAGCTGTTCTCATTTGCATCGCTGTTATTCCCGTTTGCGCTTTTACGCTCTTTCATGGGAAACGATGCGAAAGCCGTGCCAGTTTAGGGTCAGGACCCTAGGGGCGCTTTCTAGTTTTCAGGTAGAGATGTTGAGCCGTCACCGAGGGCGCGTTGCATAAAGACGGCGTCGTACCAGCGTCTGAACTTAAATCCAGCGCTTGGAAGACGGCCGATTTCCTTAAAACCATTTTTGCCGTGAAGTGCGAGGGATCCCTGGTTGGCCGCATCGCCAATCACCGCGACCATCTGGCGATAGCCCAGTTCCGTGCAGCGTTGTATGAGCGTTTGGATCAGCGCCGTCCCGATGCCGCCGCGCATTTCGTCCGCCGCCACATAAATGGAGTTTTCGGCCATAAAACGAAAGGCGCTGCGTTGGCGGAATTGGGCGGCGTAGGCGAACCCCACAAGCTTGCCGCCGCGCTCGGCCACGAGATAGGGATATCCTTCTTCGATCCGCCGTTGCCAACGGTCGTAAATTTCGTCCGAAGAGGGAGGTATTTCCTCAAAGGTCGCTGCCGTATTGGCGACGTAGTGGCCATAAATTTCGGTGATCGCGGCGATGTCTTCGGGCACTGCGTCACGGATGGTCAGTTTGGGACTGTCGATCTTCGGCAGTTGGGTGAAGTCGAAGGCCGTCAGGTGGGCGATCAGTCCGTCGATCACGCCTTTTAACCCGCTCATGCCGTCGCTGCGGGTGATCTCCGTCTCGTCCATATAGAGAGCGCGGTTAACCTCTATTTGCAGGGCGTGAACGCCGTCTTCCGGGGTGCCGTAGTGCCGGGTCGTGAAGCCGCCTGCGTAAGGGGCGTTGCGCTTGACCACATACCCTTTGCCTATGAGGAAGTTTTCGACCCAATCCATGACCTGTGGCGCAGCCGATTGGCCGTGACAGTCGCCGAGCACGAAATCCACCCGGTCGCTGCCGGGATCGCGGTCCATGGGGCCGCCAATGGAGGGCATGGAGTGGCAATCGATCAGCAGGCAATGGCCGAATCGGGCGCGGGTTTGGTCGATCAGACGGCGCAAGGCTCCATGGTAAGGGCGATAGAGCCGTTCGATGCGGGTCAGCCCTTCTTGCAGGGTCAGTTTGCGATGATAAATATCCTCACCGTTGGTGACCACCTTGGCGATGGTGCCGAGGCCGGCAGCGATCCTTGGCGAGGTCTGATTGACGAAGCCGGGCAGGGGCGAGGCGAACATTTCCGGGTCGAGTTCGTAGGGCTCCCGGTTGGGGTCCACGTAGGCGCGCGGGAAAGCTGCGGCGATTAAAGGGGCTCCACGCTCGGGCGCGGTTTCGTATAGCTCATCGACAAAAGCATCTTCCGAACGGCGCACCGCGGTTGCGTCCAGCCGAGAGGCCTTTAAAAAATCCGCAGGGTAATCGCTGCCGCTATGGGGCGAGGCGAAAACCAACGGTGTTTTTTGTTCCGTTGGGTGGCGAATTTCATAGGGAGTTTCGGTTAATTCCCCAAGGAAGGCGGCATTGGGTGCCATGTTTAAAAGCGATCCGCGATTTTTTTGTCATTGCATTGGAAAGGCCGGAGCCAGGATGTTCCATACCGCCCCGGACCGGGGCTTTCAACGATTATATGACAAATGTACAAGAGGGGTCTTGCAAACCGTGCAAAATTAGTTATAAAACGCCCTCCCGACGCCGAAACGGCGAAGGGACCTTCTTAAGAAGGGCGTGTAGCTCAGCGGGAGAGCACTACGTTGACATCGTAGGGGTCACAAGTTCAATCCTTGTCACGCCCACCATCGGAACCCCTAGGGAAACCTGGGGGTTTCGTCTTTTTGGGATACTCTTTTGAGATTGAGTTTGCGCCAACGATGTAGGCGCAAATCTTGGCTTAAATCTACCCTGTGCTCCAGGAACGGGGTTTGAGCATGCCGGCGATTTTGCAGGTTTGTTGGACGTATCCGTAAGGGAATAGCTCAAACAGGCGGTTGCGTGAGAAGCCTTCCCGTTTCATGAACGCCATGACGTCGCGTCCACTGGGGGCGACTTTGTGTTCTTCGTGCCAGTCGCGGACGAAGCGGATAACGGTCCAGTGCTCTCCTGTAAGCGTCAGGTCTTCGGTGCGGGCCAAGTCGTATGCGATTTCTTCGGTCCAGTCCGCAGGATCAAGGAGATAGCCTTCGTCGCCGGTGGAAACGGTTGCCGAGCTTGTTTGATCCATGGTCAATGCCTCCTAGGGTCAGGACCCATTAATTTGATCCATTCTGCGTCCTCACCTTTGTGTCGGGGTAGGAGCCAAGCCGTAGGAAACCTGCCTGGTTTTTAAGGGTTGGCGACGCCCTCCCGGCGCAAAGGTGCG